>DATJYG010000421.1:0-3456 GCA_035499695.1 Polyangiaceae bacterium | reverse complement strand
CGCGAGCGGAAGCAGCAGCGGGGGGAGCGGCGTCGCGTACGGCCCGGGGCCGGAAGGCGCGCTGCCCACGGGATACTGCTGCACGTCGAACGAGGACTGCCGCAACCGCTACTGCGTCGACCTCGGCGGCGGCAACAAGATGTGCGAGGACGAGTGCGACGGGTCGCAGTCGGCCTGCCAGGGGCTCCTCTCCGGCTTCACCTGCACGTGGGACGACGCGATGGTCGACGGCTTCTGCGAGCCCACGTCGCCTTCCACGCAGTGCGTGCCGGCCGACCAGTACCAGCGTGGCACCAAGCCGGACGGCGCCTGCTGCTCGGCCACCGGCAACGCGACCTCGGGGCAGGAGTGCCTGAGCGGCAACTGCGGCGCCTTCGGCGATCTGAGCAACCCGTACATCTGCAACCTGGCGTGCGACGCGACGCACACGTGTCCGGGGACGGCGCTGTGCTCGAACGTGGGCGTCTACAGCGTGTGCGTGCCGCTCGCGACGACGTACACGTGCCAATGAGGACGGGGGCCTCGGTCGCAGCCGTCGCGGCGCTCTTCTTGGCGTTGGCGTGCGCGGCGCCGTCGCGCGCGATGGCAGCGGGCGACGACGTGGCCACGGCGCAAGTGCTCTTCGACGACGCGCGCAAGCTCATGGCGCAGCACCAGTACGCCGACGCGTGTCCCAAGCTCGCCGAGAGCCAGCGGCTGGCGCCCGCGATCGGCACGGAGTTCAACCTGGCCGATTGCCTGGAGCACCAGGGCAAGCTCGCGAGCGCGTGGGCGGCGTTCCTCGACGTGGTGGACCAGACGCACAAGCGCGGTGAGACGCAGCGCGAATCGGTGGCCCGGGCACGAGCGGCGACCATCCAGCCGAAGCTCGGGCGACTGACGATCCAGGTCCCGACGAGCGCACCCGACGAGCAGGTGCTGCGTGACGGCGAGGCGGTGCGTCCGCAGGTGTGGGGCGTCGCCGTGCCCGTCGACGCGGGCGATCACCGCATCGAGGCGCAAGCGCCGGGGCGAGGCGGATGGTCCGGCACGGTGCACACGAGCGACGGACAGGGCGCCACGATCACCGTGCCCGACCTGCCCATCGCCCCGAGCACGCCCCCCGAGCCGGCGCCCGCGTCCGCGCCTGCCGCGGCCACGTCGTCACCGGCCCCTGCGCCTGGCCCGGTCGTCACGACGACGGATCACACCGCGGCTCTCCTCGTGCTGGGCACGTCGGTCGTCTTCGCCGGCGTGGGCGTTCTCGGGTTGCTCGAGCACGACTCCGAGGTCAACGCGTACAACGCCGACTCGAGCTGCCCGCCGATGCCTAGCGACCCGACCACGCGCCCCGGCCACTGCAACGACCTCGTGAGCGCAGCGGACAGCTGGAAGACCGTCGCCATCGTGGGCTTCGTCGGCAGCGGCGTTGCCCTCGCCGCGGGCGTCACGCTCTGGATCCTCGCCCCGAAACATCCGGCCGCGAACGCCGCCGCCATCGGGTGCAGCCCGCTCGCCGGCGGCCTCGCGTGCCGCGCCTCGTTCTAGCGTCGCGTCAGCATCCCTTGCTGCCGGTGCACGAATTGGCCCAGCAGCTGCCCGCGGCGTTCAGCTCCATCTGCGCGTTCTTCGGCGCTTGCGAGACGCAGTTCTCGATGCACGACGAGCTCCCGCTGGCGCACTGGTGGATGCACGTGATGATGGCGACGCACGCCATGTCCTGGGCGCACGCCTGCGTTTCCGAGCAACAGGAGGCCTGGACGCAGCTCGCGCACGAGCTGTTCGTGAACGAGATCCCGCAGGCCGCCGTCGAGCCACCGCCGCTGCCTCCACCTCCTCCGCTGCTGCTGCCGGTCGACCCGCTGCCGCCGCCCGTCGAAGTGCACGCGCTGTTGCAGCTTTGCTGGAGGCAGTTGTTGATCTGCTGCGCCGAGGAAAGGCACGCCGGGTTGGTGGTGACCTTCGATATGCAGGCCTGCGACGCCTGTTCCATGGCGTTGTATTGGCCGTTCGGACAGTAGCAGTCGATGTACTCGCCGCAGTCGTTCCCGAACGATCCGAGCGCCGACGCGCAGGCGGACTCGAGGCACGAGCCGCACATGCCGCCCGCGAATTGACCGAGGCAAGCGCTGGCGGTGGCGCCCGAGACCCCCTCGCCGTTGCCGCTACCGCTGCCCGCGCCACCCTTGGTGCCACAGGCAGAGAGCGCCGCGAACCAGGCGAGGGCGCTTGCGCCCAGCCAATGCGAACACTTCGTCATGACGTTGCTCCTTCGAGATCGGCTTCGCATCGCCGCACGTCGGAGCCGTATGGGGCCGGACCGCGCGACGTCCAGTGCACCGCTCGTCGTGACGGCGCGTGTGCTCGCTGCCACGGTGAGCGCGCGGAGGCGACGGCGCCGGAGCCATCTGCATCGCGAGATGGCCGTCGGACTTCCGCGCCTTAAGTCTCCGTCGACAGGAGGCTTGCATGAGGCGAACGCACGTGGAGTCGATCGTGTGCGGAGCAGCGATGGCCGCCGTCGCGTGCAGTGGTGGGTCCCACCCCAATGCGACCGGGTTCGTCGACGCGTCGATCGGCTCGCCGAGCGTCATCGACGCGAGCTTCCCGATGGACGGCGCCGGCGAGGCGAGCGCAGACGGCAGCGGCGGCTCCAGCTCGGGGAGCAGCAGCTCGAGCAGCTCCGGCTCGGGGGACGCCGCCGCCAACGAGGGAGGCGTCGCCGACGCCGGTGGGGATGCGGCCGCCTGCAAACTCTGTCCGGCGGGCAACATCTGCTGCAGCGACCCGAGCTCGAACGACTACGGCAATTGCTACTCGCCCCAGTGCGTCGGCTGCTGCGCGAGCGCTCCGAACGGTTCGTGCGTCAACGGCGGCTCGTGCGGCTCGAACGAGTCGTGCTGCTCGGCGCCGGGCTCGATCGAGCTCGGCCAGTGCTATCCGAACACCTGCACCTCCTGCTGCCCGGCAACCGGGAACCTCGGAGGCGGCGGTGACGCGAGCGCCTGCCCCTCCTGTCCCATCGGCGAGGTATGCTGCTCGACGCAGGGCGCATACTACGGTCGTTGCTACTCGCCCTCGTGCACCGGATGCTGTCAGTGAGAGACAAGCGTTCCTCGGCGACGGTCCTCGCGGTCGGACTCTGCGTTGCGCTCGTCGTGGTGGCGGCTCGCCCGGCGCACGCCTACTGCCGGACGACGACGAAGCAGGTGCCCAACGGCTACAACCCTGCGGTCTCGGGGTGCTGGCCCGAAGGCACGCCGCTGTACTGGCCCCTCTCGCGCGTCCCCATCGGCGTCATCTCGGCGGCCAGCACCCAGATATCGCTCGCCGACGCCACGCGCGCGGAAGACCTCGCGTTCGGCGCCTGGAACAGCGTCATGTGCTCGGGAGGCCCGCCGAGCATCCAGGCGTACGACGACGGTCCCATCCCGCAGGCCCCCGAGGCCGGCTGCAGCTCGAGCTCCGCGTGCGACG
>DATJYG010000420.1:0-3130 GCA_035499695.1 Polyangiaceae bacterium | reverse complement strand
CTCTCGCGCTTCTGCACCTTGCTCTTGCGAGGCATGGCCCGCATCCTACCAGGCCGGAGATTCGGGGACGTCGATCGCCCTCCATCTCGATCGTGACGCCCCCGCGGGGCAGACGAGACAGCCCCGCGGTGCGATCGCGATTCGATTCGGGGGAGCACGTGCTCCCTCCATCCCCGTCGAGACCGTCCCTCGGGAGGATCGCGTCCGCAAATCGGGGCAGGCTCCTTCCCCGATTCGTCGGCGCGGTGAGGAGCCGGGGCAAAGTGACGCCCCGAATCCCCCGCGCGTCTACGTTTCGGACCCCCCAAGCTTCCCCCGAGTTCGACGCGCGCACGAAAGGGGTACGGACCGTTCCCCCGAATCCCGGCGTCGCCATCCCCATGACGGTCCATGCTGAACCCGCGGGTACGTGGGTTCACGCCACGGGGCGCGTACACGGCTCCCGAGGGGATTCTCGCCGGCACCTCGGCGGCACATCGGTTGCGATCGGGTGCGGGCGAGCCATGTCCAGGGTACCGCTCGTCTTGCTCTCGCTCGCCGTCGTCGTGCTGGGTGCGCCCGGCGCGCGGGCACAGGATGCCCCGTCGCAGTCATCCCCCTGGGCAGATACGCACGCGCTCGAAGTGTCCCTCGAGGGACTCGTCGGCGGGCGGCGGCTCTCGGTCGGGCAGTTCGACGCTCCTCTGCGCGCCAGCGGGTACGGGCCGCTGCCGAGGAACTTCGTGGGCGGCGGCTTCGCGATCGACTTCTCGGTGGCGCGGTGGCGCTTCGAGATCCCGATGCTCTACACGGTGGCCAGCGCGCCGAGCCTCGTGGACTCGGGCAGCGTCGGCGCCGCCGTCGGCGACGTGAGCATCGACGTCGGCTACGACGTGGTGCGCTACGGCGACTTCACCGCCTTCGTGCTCGGCGGCCTCGGGGTCAGCTCTCTCATGATGGACACGCGCGACCCGCACTGGAGCTACATCGCCACGCGCACCCAGGTCGGCAGCGACGTGAGCACCGTCGAGGAGGACGCGTTCACCTTCAGCCTGCAGCTCGGCCTGCAGCAAACGGTGCCCCTGAGCAACTCGCGGGACAAGGGATCGTGGGCGCTCTACATCGCGCTTCGCGGCGGGTACCGGCAGGAGGTCGCCGACTTCGGCTGGGTGACGAGCGGCAGCAACTCGACCAGCGTCAGCGGCCTGCCTTCGGTGGACGTCGGCGGCCCCTGGGCGGCGCTCTCCATCGGCATCGGCGCGTACGGCGCGGTCCCCAGGCTCGCCGCCGCGCGCTAGCTAGCTGAGCTTCGCGAGGAGCTCCTCGGGCGACGCCGCGAGCTTGCGCACGATGCGCGCCGGGTTGCCGGCGACGACCACGTCGGGAGGGACGCTCCGCGTGACGACGGCGCCGGAGCCCACGATCGAGCGGGCGCCGATGCGCACGCCCTTGAGGATGCGCGCGTCGGCGCCGATCCACACGTCGTCCTCGATGACGATGGGGCGCACCGCGTCGGGTGGCGTGGGGTCTCCCGCGCGGCGCGACTCGGCGTCGACGGGGTGGCCGTCGTAGTCGCTCATGCGGGCGCCGCCGGCGACGAGGACGTGGCGTCCGATCGCGATCGACGAGGCGACCGCGAGGCTGCAGTCGTGGCCGACGAAGGACCCGTCGCCGATGAGCAGCTCGGGCACGCGGCCGCCAGCGTGGTGGAAGGAGACGGAGCTCTTGCCCGAGAGCCGCACGCGGTCGCCGATGACGATGCGACCGCTCCCCCAGACGTACGGGAGCTGCTCCATGCGAAAACCGGTGCCGACCGATTCGCACTGGCCGCGGAGCAGCGGCTCGAACCAGAGGAACCGCAGAACCTGCCCGAGCGACTCGCGCGCGCCGACGTGCAGCGCGTAGAGCAACCGGAAGAACGGGCGAAGCGAGCCCCCGACCGGGACGTGTGCCGTCAGGGCCCGCACGGCGAGCGGTTTGATGCGCGCCCGCAGCGTCGTGCCCGCCCAACGCGATTCGCTCATGTCGCCTCGCGGTTGCAAGAGGTGCACGCGTTCGCGGTTCCGGCTGAGGCGTTTCTCGTGGCGCTCGGTCGCGCGCCGGGGTTCGCGGGTTGCACTCGCGCTGGGGCATGAAGCAGCACTTGCTCGCAATGCTCTCAACGCTGGCAGTCGCGGCCTGCGGCAACGGCGGGGGCAGGTCGCACGCCCAGTCCGGCGACGACGGCGGCGCCGGGTTCGACGCGTCGCTTCGCGGGCCGAGGGAGCCGGTGCATCCCGGCAGCGGCAACTCGCTCGGACCGCTGGCGGACGCGACGAGCGGTCTCGACGATGCGACCACGGCGATGGACGCGACGGGCTCGGAGGAACCGAGCGGAGACGGAGGACTGACGACGGGGCCGCAATCGTGCGGCTTCACCCCGTGCGCGCCGGGGCAACCGTGCCCGGATCTCACGGCGGACTACGACGCGCTCATCGGCTCGCTGGTGCAGGACACGAGGACCTTCGCGCCGACCGACTGCGCCATCCTCGAGGGGTGCATCCTGACGCCGGGGACGCGCAAGCTGCTGCGCTTCGACACGGCGACCGAGAACATCGGCAACGCGGACCTGACCGTCGGCGATCCGACGCAGAACGCCTGCTTCGTCTACTCGGACTGCCACCAGCACTATCACTTCAGGGGCGTCGCGAGTTACACGCTCTACCAGGCCGACGGGACGACGGTCGCCGCCGTGGGGCACAAGCAGGGCTTCTGCCTCGAGGACGTCGACCCGATCCCGTCGCTCGACCCGCCGCCGGCGAACCCGGCGAATCCGTACGTCTGCACGTACCAGGGTCTGCACGTAGGCTGGGAGGACGACTACCCGGCAGGCGTGGATTGCCAGTGGATCGACATCACCGACGTGCCGCCGGGGCCGTACATCGTGTCGGTCGTCGTCAATGCGCAGCATTACCTGCCGGAGTCGAACTACGACAACAACGAGATCCGCGCGCAGGTGACGATCCAATGAGCACCACAAGGACATCGGTCGTCTTCACGGTCGCCCTCGGCCTCGCGGCGCTCGTCGCGTGTGGCACCGCGAGCGAGGTGGGCGCGCAGGCCACGGTGGATGGAGGTGCGGTGGACGGCGGCGGCCCGAAGGAGGGCGGTG
>DATJYG010000419.1:0-10839 GCA_035499695.1 Polyangiaceae bacterium | reverse complement strand
CTGAAGATCGTGATTCTTGCCAGTTGCGCCATCGGCTGCTCCGCGGCGGACCCGACGTCGACGGGCGAACCCGCGGCACCCACCGCCACGGCGACGGCGCGTGCGGCACCGGCCGTCCCCACAGCGACGGCTCGCGCGATGACGCCACCGCTCGTCGCCGTTTGCGAGACCGCGTACGACCACTGCATCGCGAATGGGGTCGACGAAATAGTCTGCATGTGTGAGCTCGAGAAGTGCGAGGGCACGTTCCCATCCTCGTGCCGCCCTCAGATCCAGTGATGCCCGCGGACTAGCTCCAATCCCGTCCTCGATCGCGCCGTGACCGAGCACCGAGCACCGGCAGCGACAGGAAGGCGGAGGCTGGGAGCCAAGAAGGACGAAGCGCTGCTGCATCCCCCTCGAAGCCGACTCGCCATGTCATGTGACATGACATAGCGCTGCGGAAAGACGTGGCGTCGCGATGGCCGAATAAGCGCCCGACCCAAGGAATATTGGAGCCCGGTATCTGTAGAGGGGAAGGGCAGGTGGGGCACCATGCAGCAGGCTGCTCGGGTAGAGTCCGCTTATGACGGTCCTTGACCGAAAGTTGCTCGCGGTGGCCGGAGTCGTGTCCGCCGCCGTGACGGCATCCAACGCTGCCAGGTCGGACGAAGCGTACCGGGTGCCCGACGCGCTGACCCGCCAGGCGCAGCTGCCGGACTCCATGCAGTCCGGGCCCACCCTCGCTCTGTCCATGAGCGAGGCGATCCAGCTCGCCGTCCGGCAGAACCTCGGCATCGTGCTGTCTCGCGAACAGTACGTGGCCGCTCAGCGCCAGATCGACGTGCAGTGGGGCAAGTCGTTCGAGCCCGTCCTCCGCGGCAGCTACAGCGCCAGCAGCGCGACGACGCCGCCGCAGCTCACTCTCCTCCAGAACGGCGACCAGGCGCTTTCGCTCAACACCCAGGGAGGCAACTGGTTCTTCGGCATCTCGCAGACGCTCGAGACGGCCACCCAGTTGAGCCTCGGTTACTCCTCGATGCGGCAGCTCACGCGACCCGGGCAGAGCGTCCCGCTGGTCTACAACGCGGGGCTCAACTTCACGCTCACGCAGCCGCTCCTGAAGAATTTCGCCTTCGATCTCGCCGTGCCGAGGCAAGACGTCCTGCGCGCCCGCTTCGATTCGGACCGCGCCAAGCAGGACGCGCGAACGGCGCTCATCGCCGCCGTGAAGTCGACCGACGACGCGTACTGGGACGTGGTGCTCGCGCTCAAGAGCTACGCGATCGGGCAAGACTCGCTGAAGCTGGCCGACGAGCAGCTCGCCCTCACGCAGAGGCAGATAGACGCAGGCATCCTCGCGCCGTCCGACCTCATCACCGTGGAGTCGACGCAGGCCCAGAGGGCCTACACGCTGCTCCAGGCCGAGAGCCAGATCGGCACCGCCTCCGATACGCTCCGCACCGTCCTGAACCTGCCCAGGGACGACTGGCGCAGGCCGCTGCTGCCGGTCGATCCCCCGCAGTTCGTGGAGCGCAGCCTGGATCTCGACACGAGCTACCAGATTGCGCTCGGCAACCGCCCCGAGGTCGCGCAGGCGCGCATCGACGTCGAGAAGGCCGCGCTCAACGTCCGGGTCGCGAAGACCGATCGCCTCCCCGAGCTCGACTTCGTCTTCAACTACGGCCTCGCCGGCCAGGGCGTCACGTACGGCGAGACGGTCAACCAGGTGTTCGGGACCAACCTGCCCGCGGTGACCGCCACGCTCAATCTCGCCTGGACGCCGCTCATGAAGGGCAGCGAGGCCAACGTCGACTCGCTGCGGGCGACCGAGAACGCGAAGCACACCCAGCTCGACGTCGTGCGGGTCAACCTGTACGCGGAGCTCCGCAACGACCTCCGGGCTCTGGACTTCGCCGCTCGACAGGTGCACGCAGCCGCCAAGTTCCGCGATCTCGCGCAGCAGGCGCTCGACGCCGAGCAGCGCAAGTTCCTCAACGGCAACAACATGTCCAACAACATCCTGGTCGCTCTCAAGCAGGACCAGCTGGCGCAGGCCCAGCTCGCGGAGCTTCAGGCGATCGTCGCTCACCACAAGGCCTCGACGGCCATCGACGCCGCAATGGGCGTCCTCCTCGATCAGCGCGGCATCGACCTCCGAACGGGGGGATGAGGCGCGACCGCGACCCTACTCGTAGCGAAGCGCGTCGATGGGGTTGAGGTTCGCCGCTCGCAGGGCAGGGTAGAGACCCGAGACGAGGCCCACGGCAGCCGAGACACCCGTGGACAGCGCGATCGACGCCAGCGTGACCGCCGTCGGCCAGCCGGCGTAGCTCGACACCACGCGCGCGATCGCGACGCCGACCAGCACGCCGGCGACGCCCCCGAGCAGCGACAGGGTGAAGGCGTTAACCAGGAACTGGAAGCGGATGTCCTTGCGTCGCGCGCCGACGGCGCGACGGACGCCGATCTCACGCGTCTGCTCCAGCACGGACGCGAGCATGATGTTCATGATGCCGATGCCGCCCACCAGCAGCGAGATCCCCGCGATCGCGCCCATCACGATGTTGAAGAGGCGCTGGGTCTGCCGGCTCTGCTCGAGCAGCGCCTCGGGGACGACGGTCTCGTAGTCGACGACGCCGCCGTGAAGGCGATCGAGTAGGCCAGTGATGACCGACTCGGCCTGCCGCGCCGAGACGCCGGGCGCCAGGCGAACCACGATCTCGTCGAGCGGTGACTTGAGCGGATCGTGGTCGAACTTGCGCGTCGCCGTCGTGATGGGCAGGTAGATCTCGCGGGCCGTCGATCCCACCGAGACTCCCTGCAGGGTGGTCCCTCCGGAGGCTTCCGGCGCCAGCACGCCGACGACCTCGCACCAGACGTCGTTGATCTTCACGTCGCGGCCCACCGCGATCTCGGCGCCGAAGAGGTCGCGCCGTACGCTGCTGCCGATGACGCACGTCTGCGCGTGCGTCTCGTCGTCGCGCGCATCGAGGAAGCGCCCCTCTTCGAGGCGCATGCGGACGAGCTGACTCTGCAGGTGGGAGATGCCGTAGACCTTCCCCTCGGCCTTTCCGCCCGCGCTGAGGATCTTGTACACGTCGATCTGGAGGCGCGGGACCACGAGCTCGGCGCCGGGCACGGCCTCTCGAATGGCGTCGACGTCGCGCGGCGACAGGCCGAGCGACTTCTTGCGCACCTCGGCCAGCTCGTCGGGCTTGAAGTCCTTGGCGCGCACCACCACGTTGCGGACGCCGAGCTTGTCGATGAGCTGCAACGCCTGCCGCTCGGCGCCGGCGCCGATCGCCAGCATCGCGATGACCGCCCCGACCCCGAACATCATGCCGAGCATCGTCAGCCCGGCCCGCAGCTTGTGGGACGCCAGATCCTCGAGCGCCGAACGAAACGCGTCGCTGGCACGCATCAGGGGCTCGTTCCCTGCGCGGCGCGGTCCCCGGCGGCCCCCGTCGGACGCGTCGGGTCGCGCAGCGCGATGCGGTCGCCCTCGCGCACCCCGCTCTGGATGACGACGAGGCCGGGGCTCGACACGTCGAGGGTCACCGGGCGCTCCTCGAAGGCGGTGCCGCTCGCCACGTAGACGACCTTGCGCCCCTCCTTCTCGAAGACGGCCTCCCGCGGAACGGCGAGCGCCCTGCGCTCGTCGAGACTCATGGTCGTGCGCGCGCGCTGGCCGGGCTTCATCCGGTCCTGGTCGGTGTGCTCGAGCGCGAGGACGACCGAGAAGTAGTTGATCGGCACGTCCCGGAGGCGGGGCTTGGCCAGCTTGTCGATGTTCTTGATCGTCGCCTTGTAGACGACGTCGGGGTTCGCCTCGAGGGTGATGCTCGCCGGCAGACCGATGGAGAGCCCGCCGGCATCGGCCTCCAGGACGAACGCCTCCACCTCCATCTCGTCGAGCACCGGCAGGCTCGCCAGGCGCAGCCCCGGCCACACGGTGTCGCCCACCTTCCACAGGTTGCCGCGCCAGTCGCGCTCGATGATCAAGATCCCGTCGTGCGGCGCGGTGACCTCCGCCTTGTCGAGCCCCATCTGGGCCTGGAGCATCGCGATCTCGGCCTTGCGCTTCTCGAGCGCGAGCAGGTCGACCTTGCTCTGCGACAGCGACCGCTCGAGCTTCTGCTCCTGCTCGGCGTTGTCCATCTTCGCGCCCCAGAGCTGCTTGTCGATGCTCGACTCGATGATCTGGTTCCGGGAGAAGATGAGCGTGTCCTTCGCCACGAACTTCTCCTGCTTCGCGAGCTCGGCCTGCGAGAGGTCGGTGGTCCTGTCGCGGTCGCGCAGGAGGGCCTCGGTGTCCGAGCGCTCCTTCCCGATCTTCGCCTCGGCGGTGGCGCGGTCCGACTGGCCGTCCTTGAGCCTCTTCTGGAAGTCGGTCGGGTCGAACCGCGCCACGACGTCGCCCGTGTGCACCTGACAGCCGTCGCATGCCAGCCACGAGATCTTCAGGGGAGGCGCGTCCGGGATCGTCGGAGACGAGATGGCATCGGCCTTGACCGCGCGCAGGTTCCCCTCGGCGGTGACCTGCCGCGCGAAGGGGACCATGCGGACCTCGTAGGTGGGCACGCTCGGAGCGGCCTCCAGCCGGCGGAGCAGAGGCTTGCGCGCCAGCACGAGCCCGACCGCGACGGCAGCGACCGCGACCCCCACACGCAGCAGCGCGCGACGCCGGCTCACCGGACCGCCGTCCCGCCCGACGCGGTGTCCGGGCTCAGATCGATGCGCGACACGAGGTCGCCTGCCGCCACGCCCGAGCGCACCTCGACCTCGTCGCGATTGCGCTTTCCCAGCTCGACGAGCGTGCGTTCGACGTTCTTGGCCGTCTTGCGCCAGACCACCGGCCCGGACGACGTGACCGAGACGGCGTCGTTCGGCACCACGACCACGTTCTTGACGCTGCCGATCTCGATGTTGCCCCGGAAATGCATCCCCGGGAGCATCCGCTGCGGATCGGTCTGGTCGAGCGCGACGTCGAGGCGCATCACCTTGAGCGGGTTCTTGGGCGAGGCGCGCTGCACGATCTTGCCGATCGACTCGATGTGCCCCCCGAACTCCGTGTCCGGGTGCGCGTCGAGACGCAGCATCACGCGCTGGCCGACGAGGATCCGGGCCGAGTCCACTTCGTCCACCTCGCCGCGCGCGATCATGACCGACAGATCGTCGGTCTCCAGCACCTTGTCCTCCTTCTGGCAGCTGTCGCCCACCTTCTTCTTCGTGCCGCGCCACGGATCGACGTAGTAGATGACGATGCCGTCGCGCGGCGCGCGCACCTTCATCCGGTCGATGTTGCTCTGAAGCTGCGACACCCGCTGCTCGGCGAGATGAAGCAGCTCGCCGAGGGCGGCCAGCTCGGCGGCGTCGGCGCGCCGCGCCAGCTCGGCGTGCGACTTCTCGTGCGCCAGCTCCTTGGCCGCGGCATCGGCGTCGATCTGCGCCTTCTTGAGCTCGAGCGAGCCGGCGAGATCACTCGGGACGTCGACCTTGAGCTGCGCCTTGCGCTGGTTCGCCTCGGCCTCGGCGATCTTCAGCACCTCGGCCTGCCGCGCCATCTGCGCCTCGGACTGCTTCTTCTCGATCTGCTTCGCGACCGACTTCGCCTCGGTCTTCTTCTCCTCGAGAGTTCTCGTGAGCTGAGAGTCGTCGAACCCGACGACGACGTCGCCCTGCTTCACCGCCGCGCCCTCGGGCGCCATGAAGGAGATCTTGTAGTCCCAGACGTCCGGGAGATCGGGCGGACCCAGAACGTCGGACTTCACGGCGCGCATCGTCCCGGAGACGTCGATCTGCAGCTTGAGGTCATCACGTCGAGCCGCGACCCAGTCCTCGGTCTGGCCGGGGGAATGCGCGCACGACAGAGCGCCGAGGGCGGCGAGCGCGAGCAGGACGGCGAACCTCACGGCGCTTCTCCGGCCGGCCGGAGGCGTAGCCCGGTCGGCGGCAGCGGCGTGGCGCTCGCGTCGGCGGCGGGGCGCAGCGCGCATACCCGGGCGTCGCACAGCGCGACGTCGACGGGGTACGTCTGGCCGTCGACCGACCGGACGTGCGCCGGTGCGGCATCGAAGTCCACCGCGCGGCGGGGGACCAGCGTCGCATCGTGGACCTCGCGTCCGTGGATCTCGATCTTGACCGAGAGCCCGGGCAGCATCCGGTCGCGGTCGATCCCCGGGAGATCGATGATCACGTCGAACGCTCGCCGCTGCGAGTTCTGCGAGGTCTCGCGGGCGACGGGGGCTATCTCGCGGACGGTCCCCTCGATCGGTTGCTCCGAGAACGCATCGATCGTGCACGTGGCCTTCATGCCGACCGCCACGCGCCCATCGTCCACGTCGGACAGCATGGCCTTTGCGCGCATCGTTCCCAGGTCGGGCAGCGACACGACGGTGAAGCCCTGGTCGAGCGTGTCGCCGACTTCGAGCTTGCGTCGGAGCCAGGGGATGTCGCCTATCACCACGATGCCGTCACGGGGCGCCTTCAGCTCCATGTCCTGGGTGGCCTTCTCGGCCTCCTGGATCTCGCGCCGCGACTTGTCGAGCGCGATCTGCTTCACCTCCGCGTCGAACGCCGCGCTCTTCTTCTGGGACTCGAGGTCGTCCTTCGCCTTCGCGTAGGCCACCTGCTTGCGCTGGAGATCGAGCTGGTTCTCCTGCCAGTCTCGCTCGGGCAGGGAGTTCCTGGGCAGGCCGGCGACCGCGCGGGCCTTGTCGAGCTCCGCCTGGGCCTTGTCGACCTCGGCCACCTTGTCGAGCGTCGTGAGCTCGTTCTGCGCGCGAAGCTTGTCGAGATCGTCGGCGGCCTGCAGCGCGGCGAGCCGCTTCTCGCTGAGCGCCGCCGTGAACGCCGAGTTGTCGAACTCCGCGACCTTCTGGCCGGCGTGCACCTGGGTGCCCTCGACCTCGAGCCACTGGAGCTGCAGCATCCAGATCGGGGTACGCGGCACGGTGAGGTTCTCCGACGAGACGGCGTCGAGGGCCCCGGTGAGCAGGAGTCGCTCCCGGAGGTCGCCGCGCGTCACGGTGAGCGCGTCGGGGCTCGCCGCCGGTTCGGCGTCGCCGAAGCGGGGCACGAGCAGCCCCGCAAGCAGGAGCAGCCACCTCCAGCGCCTCATGCCGTCTCCAGCACGCTGCTGATGCTGGGCCGGCGCGCGCTCGAGTCGTCCGAGACGCGTCCGTCCGAGAGCCTGATGGAGCGCGGACAGCGGGCGGCGATGCTCTCGTCGTGCGTGACGATGACGATCGTGCTGCCGCCCTGGTGCAGGCTGTCGAAGAGATCGAGGATCTCGCGACCGGTGCTCGAATCGAGGTTGCCGGTCGGCTCGTCGGCGAGCAGCAGGGCCGGGTTCGTGACGAGCGCGCGTGCAATGGCCACGCGCTGGCGCTGCCCGCCCGAGAGCTGGTTGGGCCGATGATCGAGCCGCTGGCCGAGACCGACGCGCTCGAGGGCCGCCCGCGCGAGCGCCTTTCGCTCCCTGGCAGGCCTCCCCTGGTAAATGAGCGGCAGGGCGACGTTGGCGAGGGCGGTCGCGCGAGGCAGGAGCTGGAAGTTCTGGAAGATGAACCCGATCTCGCGATTGCGCAGCTCGGAGAGACGATCGTCGTCGAGGCTCGCGACGTCGTGGCCTCGCAAGCGGTAGGTCCCCTGCGAAGGCACGTCGAGGCAACCGAGGACGTTCATCAACGTCGACTTGCCGGACCCGGAGGCGCCGACGATCGCGACGAGCTCCCCGGACTGGATGGAGAAGGTGACGCCCGACAGCGCAGCGATGGTCTCGCCGCCCATCGCATAGTGGCGCGAGAGGTCCGCGACCTCGATGACGGCGTGGTGGTCTCCGTGCACGAGATCGCTCTCAAAATACAACGGCCCTGACACTGCCGCCATGGGCCGTGCCGCTTCGACCCGCACAACGATCACACCTTTGGGCCCATTCCCGGCTCGGAGGAAGAGACCGCTCCGGCACGGGCCACCTTCGTTGGTCCGGTGCAGAGCGACGGGAAGGGGCTTCATGTCACGTGACGTGACATAGCGCCGCCGGCGGCGAGACGTTCCGTCACGAGCCGAGACAGGGCGGCGTGACGTTCGTGCGCGCGCCGGTTGGCTCGAAGCATCCTGGGCCAGCCGTGCCCGCTGGGAATTCCGAAGTCTGGTGAAACTCTCATTGATCCTCCCCATCACGCTCGCCGCGAGCGCGTACGTGAACGTCGCCGCGGCGGATCCTGCACCTCCTCTCGATGAAGCGCCTCGCGGCGCCGGAACCCAGACGGATACCGGGCGGCTCGGCGACACGCAGCGCGTCTACCAGGGCCCCGAAGCAGGCGGCGCGCTCGGAACGGGATTCAGCAACGTGTACGGCGTCGGCATCGGCGCACGCATCGGGTACACGCTGTCCTCGGGCATCTACCTCGGAGGAGCCTTCACCCAGTTCGTCGGCAGCCTTCCGAAGAGCGCATCGTTCCTCGGCGCCGAGGCGGGCTACAAGCTCTTCCCGTCCTCCCACTGGGAGCTCCGCCCGTACGTCTTCGCCGGCCCCGCGGTGATCGATCGCGGCGGTGGCGGCGACGTGGGCCTCGCCCTTCAGCCGAGCATCCTGGGCGCCTACCACTTCGGCCCCTGGTTCATCTCGGCAGACGCGCGCGTGTACGCCCTGCCGGACCCGGAGACGCTCGCCCTGTTCTTGGGCGGCGGCGCGGGGTTCTGAGTCGGCCCCGCCTGTCCCCCTCTGCGAAGAAAGCGTGAAGGCAGCGTGCAGTCACTGCGCAAGAATCAAGCGTCCACGAAACCGCGCTTAATTCAGATGCCCGCGGAATTCGCGCCTGTAGCATGCGCCGCCCTTCGACGGCGCACCCACATGGACATCCGAGAGCGCTCAGACTTCCGCGTGATCGCGGAAGGCGACGACGACATGGGGCGTGATCTCACGATCGTGCAGGCGCTGGTCCTGGCGGATCTCGCGCGACGCCGCGGACGCCGCTTCGTCGCCATCGTCGACGACATCACCGGCGCGATCGTCGACGAGCGCAAGGCGCGGACGGTGCATCGCCAGGAGCTGGCGCTCTACAGAGCGCCGGCTGACGACCCGCGCGAAGGGCCGTCGAGCGCCGGCAAGAAGGCCGCCCCCTCCGGTGCGGCGCCGCGCGTCATGCGCGTGCTCGTGGTCGACGGCGATCCCGTCTTTACCGAGGCGGTGCGGACGGCGCTCTCCGACGCGCTCGAGGTGCAGGTCGCGACCGACGCGCAGCAGGCGCTGGCCTCGATGACGGCAGGCGACTGGTACGACGTCGTGCTGTGCGAGCGGGAGATGCCTGGCATGGCCGGCGTCGAGCTCCGGGATCTCGTGCACGCCGCGTCGTCCAAGCTGGCCGCCCGTTTCGTGTTCATCGACAAGCCGGCCGACGTGCAGGCCGTGTGCGACCTGATCCGGCGTTTCACCTTGCCCGGCGGAGACAGCGTCGACACGGCTCTCGCGAGCCGCTAGCGCTGGCACTGCTCGAAGAGGAAGTCGGCCTCGGCGTCGCACACGACCGCGCCCGCCGCCGATGCTGCCGGACGGGTCGACGCAGGCGTCGAGGCTTCTCGCCGAGGCGTACCGAGCATGCACTGACGGCGGCGCGTGCTAGAGCGGCGCCATGCAGCTGATCTTCGATGCGCTGGGTCTGTCGGGGACGCCGAGCGGCGTGTACGCGGGGGGTGAGTGGGTGGCGAAGCCGGGCGGGGGTGAGCTCGCGTCGGTGAACCCGGCGACGGGCGCGCCGATCCTCTCGGTGCTGCAGGCGTCGCTCGAGGATCTCGACCACGCCGTCGCGGCGGCGCACGCGGCGTTCCTCGCGTGGCGCACGGTGCCGGCCCCGCGCCGCGGCGAGCTCGTTCGACGCATCGGGCTCGCGCTGCGCGAGAAGAAGAAGGAGCTCAGCGCGCTCATCTCGCTCGAGACCGGGAAGATCCGCGCGGAGGCCGAGGGTGAGGTCTGCGAGATGATCGACATCGCCGACTTCGCGGTCGGCCTCTCGCGCCAGCTCTACGGGCTCTCGATGCACTCGGAGCGCGCGAATCACCGCATGCTCGAGCAGTGGCAGCCGCTCGGCGTCGTCGGCGTGCTCTCGGCGTTCAACTTCCCCACGGCGGTGTGGTCGTGGAATGCGCTCATCGCGGCCGTGTGCGGCGATGCCGTCGTGTGGAAGCCGTCGGAGGAGACGCCGCTCACGGCCGTCGCGGTCACGCGCATCGCCGCGGAGACGGCGCGCGCGATGGGGCACCCGCCGATCTTCTCCCTCGCCGTCGGCGGTCGGCCGCTCGGCGCACGCATCGCGGAGGACCGGAGGATCCCGCTCGTGTCGGCGACCGGGAGCTGCGCGATGGGCCGCGCGGTCGGTGAGACCGTGGCGAAGCGGCTCGGGCGATCGCTCCTCGAGCTCGGCGGGAACAACGCGGTCATCGTCCTGGACGACGCCGATCTCTCCCTCGCCGCGCGATCCATCCTCTTCGCCGCCGTCGGCACCGCAGGCCAGCGCTGCACGACCACGCGCCGCCTCTACGTGCAGAAGGGCGTCGCCAAGGAGCTCACGCGCCGCCTCGTCACCGCCTACGCGAGCGTGAAGATCGGCGATCCGCTGGACGACGGCACGCTCATGGGACCGCTGGTCAACGCCCGCGCCGTCGACGCCATGATGACCGCGCTCACCGCGGCCCGCGCGCAGGGTGGCGAGGTCCTCTTCGGCGGTGAGCGCCTCTCGCGCTCCGGCTTCTTCGTGACGCCCGCGATCGTGCGCGCGCCGAAGGGCCTCGCCGTGGCGCGCGAGGAGACCTTCGCCCCCCATCCTCTACGTCTTCGAGGTCGACTCCCTCGACGAG
>DATJYG010000418.1:0-12542 GCA_035499695.1 Polyangiaceae bacterium | reverse complement strand
GCCCGCGTCGCCGCCGCCCGACTCGGGCAGCGCGCCCGTTCCGCCGCCGTCGTCTCCGGAGGCGCCGTCGTCCTGGCTCCCGGTCGCACAGGCGGCGGCGACGAGGAGGGGCAGGCAGGAAAGACAGGCGATGAATCGGGTGCGCATGTCGCGCGCGCCAGGGCACGGACCGTACCTGCGCACCGAAACCCCTTTCTTCGCAGGGTTTCGCGCCGATAGCGGGAACGCAGGATCAGCGACTGCGCTTCGTGCACACACCGCTGCTCACGGTGTGCATCCGGGCTCCGGGGGCATTTCCGCGACCCTCCCGCTTCTGGCATGATGGCCCCTGCCCATGCGACTCAGCGACACGATTCGGTTCTACGCCGCTACGGACGTGGGCAAGGTCCGCGACCACAACGAGGACAACTTCCTCGTCGACAAGAAGCTCGGCCTCTTCATCGTCGCCGACGGCATGGGCGGGCACGCGGCCGGAGAGGTCGCGAGCGCCATCGCCGTGCGCACGGTGCACGAGGAGATCAAGCGCGAGAAGGAGCTGCTCGAGGACTACGCGACCGGCGCGACCGGCGCGAGCAAGGTGACGCCCAAGGACGTCGTCGCGCTCCTCGAGCACGCCGTGCAGCGCGCGTGCTCCAAGATCCACGAGGAGGCGCGGGCCGACGCGGCCAAGCGCGGCATGGGCACGACGCTCAGCTCACTGCTCGTCGTCGGCACCCAGGGCTTCATCGCGCACGTCGGCGACAGCCGCATCTATCTGTCGCGCGGCGGCCACGCGCAGCAGGTCACCGAGGACCACACCGTCTACAACGAGCTCATAAAGCGCGGGAAGCTGAGCAAGGAGCAGATCGAGAAGGTCCAGCAGAAGAACGCGATCACGCGCGCCGTCGGCGTCTACGAGCGCGTCGAGGTCGATACGCTGGTCATCGAGCTCATCGCCGGCGACACGCTCGTCCTCGCGAGCGACGGCCTGCACGGGTACCTCGAGTCGCCCGACGAGCTGAGCGAGCCGCTCAAGCTCGAGGGAGACGCGAGCGTCAAGGCGCTCATCGCCCTCGCCAACGAGCGCGGGGGCAAGGACAACATCACGACGGTCGTCGTGAAGGTCGGCGAGGAAGGCGCCGTCGACGCCGCACGCGCCAAGCGCCTCGCCCTCAAGCGCGACGTGCTGGCGAACATGCCGCTCTTCGCGAGGCTCAGCGAGCGCGAGCTCCTGCGCGTGATGCAGGCCGTCGAGGTGCGCGAGTACGACGACGGGGCGACGGTCATCAAGGAAGGCGACAAGGGCGACGAGCTCTTCATCGTGCTCGACGGCAAGGTGCGCGTGACGCGCGGCGAGCAGGTGCTGACGAGCCTCGGGCAGGGCGAGCACGTGGGCGAGATGGCCCTCATCCGCAGCGTGCCGCGGTCGGCCACCGTGACGGCGGTGGGGCACGCGGAGCTCATCGCCATCCGGCGCGCCGACTTCTTCGAGATCCTGCGCAAGGAGCACGAGGTCGCCGTCAAGATGCTCTGGCAGTTCCTCGGCGTGCTTGCCGATCGCCTCGACGCGACGAACAGCCAGCTCCACAACGCGAAGCGCGAGCTGGCGGCCGAAGACATCACGTCGGACATCTTCCCGGTGGACGTGGAGGACATCTCGCCGCCTCCGCCGAGCCTCTCGCGGTAGACGATGCGCACGAGCATCCTCGTCGCCGCGTTCACCATGGGGGCCACTCTCTGCGCGGCGGGCTGCGGCGCGTGCGAGCCGAGCTCCGTTCAGGGAAACGACGGCGCCGCGGCGTCCGGCACGGGAGCGGCCGTGAGCGCCAAGCCGCCTCCGTCGGCGAGCGCGATTGCTCACCCGGCGCCGCCGCGGCTCGCCTGCCGCGCGATCGCCGTCGAGGGCGACGTGCACCTCGAGGTGCCCGGCGACGCCGGAATGGTGCCGCTGCTCATCGAGGGGCTCGTGCCGACCGAGGGGTGGCTCGATCTCGCCAAGGGCACCAAGTTCGTGGCGAAGGACCCGCGCACCACGCGAGAGACCACCTTCCGCGGCGGGCCCGGGCGCGCGAGGGCGTGCGTCGGCTACGCCGAGGAGTCGTGGATCGCGGCGGGCGGGTTCGACAGCACCATGGGCTCCGGCGAGTCGCCGGGGCAGGAAGAGTGGATCGTCACGCCGCTGGCCGTCGTGCGATACGCGGCGGCGAAGGTGTCGGTCGACGTTCGGCCCAAGGACGCGAGAATCGCCGTCACCACCGGCGTCGCGTCGGCCTGGGTGGGCGACGACGCGCGCATCCGGGATTTCGACGGGGGCGCGACCGCCAAGGCCTCCCCGGCGAGGGACGAAACAACCGACGGCTGGATCCGGCTCGAGAACGCGAGCATCTTCCTGTCGGCCGCGGCCGGGTCTCCGGACACGCCGGACGCCGCCCGCGCCGCCCTCGACAAGTGCTCCTCGCTCGCCAAGATCGCCAAGGACCTGACGAGCACCCTCATGGCCGGCGGCGCCGACGCCGCCGTGATCACCCAGCAGGTGACGAGCCGCCGACTGGCCCGCGCGGCGTGTGACGTCGCCGGCTTGCGCATCGCCGCCCTGCCCCCGTCGGAAGGGGCCCTGAGCCTCGGCAAGTCCCTCGCCGAAGCGAATACCGCCTGGACGACGATAGGCCCCTGAGACACTCGTTGACACGATTGTTCACACCCCGTTAGCGTCCTTCGAGAGATGCGTCGCAGTCGCGCGCTCACCGTCGCGTTCATGGGGACAAGCCTGCTCGCCTCGTTGAGCGTGCCGGGCGTCGCCCGTGCCGACGAGCCGGTCGCCGCGCGCGAGCCGCGCCTCATGAGCGAGACGTCCGAGATCACGTCGGTCGCCGACGCGTTCGACGGCGACGACCCGTTCGACCTGAATCTCGTCCTCGGCTTCCGCCAGTCGTGGAAGCACGCGAACATCCGCCGCGAGACGCAGCTGAATCAGCCGGGCCTCGAGACCGGCGGGTTCATCCCGGCCACCGAGAACGTCGCGTCCTACAGCTCCTCGATGTCGATCCTCGACGTCGGCGCCGACATCGGCATCTACCACGACCTCGCGCTCATCCTGCGTCTGCCGGTGATCCTGAGCTGGTCGCAGAGCCTCGGGGACCTGAACGGCTCGGCAGCCACCGCCTCGCAGCGCCTCGGCGACGGCATGGGCGGGCAGCTCTTCAGCGTGCCCTTCACGAGCCCCACGCGCAGCGGCATCGACTACATCTCGGCGGGGCTCGACTGGGCCATCTTCAACCAGCAGCGCGACGCCACGAAGCCGACCTGGGTCGTCGGCGTCGAGGGTCGCCTGCCCGTCGGCAGCCCG
Organism: Polyangiaceae bacterium; assembly: GCA_035499695.1. Classification (GTDB taxonomy): domain Bacteria; phylum Myxococcota_A; class Polyangia; order Polyangiales; family Polyangiaceae; genus Palsa-1150. The sequence continues at coordinate 9,217 of DATJYG010000418.1, read as the reverse complement.
CTGCACGCGTGCAACGCGACGAACAGCGGATCGACCCAGTGCTTCGACGGCTCCAACCCCACCGGGGGCGTGCACCAGGGCGTCGACCCGGGCATCAGCAAGGGCTTCTACTCGGTGCTCGCCAAGACCGTCTGGTCGCGACGCTTCGGCTACGTGGAGCCCTACAGCGGCTTCTGGTTCCAGGCCGACTTCCCGAACTCGGGGAGCGACTTCGGCAAGTTCAACCCGACGCAGGCGCTCACCAGCACGCCGCCGCTGCGCGGCAGCTTCGGGCTCGGCATGGAGGTCATCCCGTACGAGCAGCGCGAGACCTTCCAGCGGCTCGACTTCGACTTCCGCCTGAAGGGCACGTACATCTCGCCGGGACGCGACTACTCGGAGCTGTTCGACGCGCTCGGGTCGTCGAGCTCGCAGGCGCTGCGCACGCCGAACCCCACGGTGTACTGCAACTCGTCGCAGTCGAGCTGCCTCAACTCACCGCTCCCAGGCCAATCGCAGAGCGTGCCCAGCGACTTCGTGACCAAGACGTACTTCACGGGCATCACCGAGACGCAGGCGTACGGCGCGTTCACGGTGTCCACGGCGGCCACGTGGCAGGCGGGCGAGTACATCAAGTTCCAGGTCGGCGGGGCGCTGACGTACGCGCAGAGCCACCTCATCACGCAGGCCGATCCCTGCAACCCGAACCTCGGCGGCGGCGATCGCTATCAGGCCGGGCCCTGCTTCAACCCGAACACGGGCCAGGTGCAGGGTGTGCCCAACCCCGACCATCGCGACGTGCTCGATTTGCCGGGGCACCGCTTCTCGGTCGATGACTCGACGATCATCGACCTGTTCGTGACGGGCATCGTGATGTTCTGAGCCATGCGCTGGCTGGCCGTTCTCGTCGCCGTCATGCTCCTGGCGATCGTGACGATGCCGGCCGCAGCGCTCGCGCAGGGCGCTACGCCGGCCACGCGGGCCGCCGGAGACAAGCCGGCCGTCGTCGTCTGGCCGACGCTCACGCCCGCGGGTGATGCGCCCAGCGAGATGGCGCTTCACAGGCCGACGCCGACGGACGGACGCATCTACGAGCGCGCGCAGGACCTCGACGCGACGCTGCGCGACGCCGTGCAGGACCTCGGCTTCACGCTTTACGTGGCCGACCCGGGCCCCGCGGCGGGGCATACGCGCGACGAGGACCTCATCGAGCGCGCCTCGAGATCCGCCATCGCGCAGCAGCCCGCTGCGACGGAAACGGGCGCCACGGCGGCGAGCGGCGGGGTGTGGGTCGTGAGCCCGCGCGTCGAGAGCGCGGGAGGCGGCGACTACGTCGTGCGCGTCGTGGCCGTGCCGCCGAACGGCCACGAGCTCCGCGTGCGCGTCGAGACCGTGGCGGGAGACCTCGTGCCGGTGCGCGGGCTCGTGATGCTGCGCGATCTGCTGACGCCGCAGGCGGCGGCGGAGGCGACGCTCGAGCGCGAGCGCGAGGAGGCGACGCACGGGAACACCCAGGGCGTCACTGCGCCGCTCCGGTCGCAGGGGCGTGCGGTGCTCGCCGTGAGCGGGGGGCTCTTCGGCGCCTTCACGGCCTTCTCGCTGGAGCAGGCGGGCGGCTCCAGCGACCCCCGCGTGCTCTACCCGCTGCTGGCGGTCGGCACCGGCATCGGGCTCGGCGCCGCGCTGCTCGCGGCCGACGAGTGGGACGTGACGACCGGCGACGCGTGGTACCTCGCGGCGGGCGCCATCTGGGGCACCACCGCGGGCTTCTTCATCGCCGACGGCCACAACGTGCAGCCGACCGACGACCGCTACGCGTGGGGGATGGGCGGAGGGCTCATCGGCCTCGGTCTGGCCACCTTCGCGCTCACGCGCACGACGATGGACGACGGCGACGCCACGCTCGCTCACTCCGGCGGGGCGCTGGGGCTCGCCTACGGCGCCGCGGCCGAGTACCTCGTCAACGGCTCGACGTCGGGCACGCCGTACACCGGCATGGGTTACGGGGCCGCGATCGGTCTCGTCGGCGCGGGGCTGCTCGCGACGCAGGTATCGCTCTCGCCGTCGCGCATGCTGCTCATCGACGTGGGCGCCGGCGGCGGCGCGCTGCTCGGCGCGGCCGCCGCCAGCCCGCTGGTCTTCGAGAACCAGACGGAGGCGAACGTGCGCGGCTGGGTTTCGGCCACCGTCGCGGGCAGCATCGTCGGAGGCGGGCTCGCGTGGTGGCTCACGCGAGATCGTCACCCCGATTCCAAGGCGAGCTTCCTCAGACTGGGCACGCCGTCCGCAGGCGTCATCGGCGCATCCGCCACGTCCACCGGGTGGCAGCCCGCCTACGGGATTTCGTGGTCCTCGCGCTGGTGAAGTCTCGACAAGGATCCGGTCATCACGCACATTTGCGGCGTGCGCGCGCAGCGGCTCGCCATTCTCGCCTGGTCACGGCCGCCTGGGTCGCCGGCTGCGGGATCGGAACGTCCGGCGACGCCTTGCCGAGCGCTGACGCCGGCGGCACGGACGGACCGCTGGTCGACGTCGGCGCCGGGGAGTCCAGCGGCGGCAGCGGCAGCGGCTCGGGCAGCAGCGGTGGAGCCGACGCCAGCGGCGACGCGCAGGACGCGGCGCACGACGCGGTCACCGGGGACTCGGCGGGCGACGCGCCATCGAACGACGGGGCGTCCGACGCCGCACCGGACGTTCCCGGCGCGTGCATGGGGACGACGACGAGCTGCGGCCCGCCGAACCAGTGCTTCGACTGCACCGGTAACTCGGCGGGCACGGCCTGCGTGAACGGGACGACCTGCGGGTGCACGACGTACGGCGACTGCCAGCCGGGTGACTCTTGCCAGCCGAACAACACGTGCGGCTCCACCTGCGGGACGGGGACGCAGTGCAACGGCTGCTGCGACTCCAACAACGACTGCCAGGAGTTCTCGGACTCGAGGTGCGGGACGCCGGGCGCCGCCTGCATCGACTGCTCGAGGTCGCGCACGGGATCGGTGTGCCTCGCGGGTGGCGTGTGCGGCTGCGCCCAGGACGGTGACTGCTCGGACACGGCCAACGGCGGCAAGTGTCTGCCCCAGGGCGTCTGCGGCTGCGGCGCCGACGGGGACTGCGACAACTCTCCGAATGGCACCCAGTGCCAGCTGCCCGCCGGGGTGTGCGGGTGCAACGGTAACGGCGCGTGCAACAATTCGGACTACGGCAACGTCTGCCTGGCGAGCGGCGTCTGCGGCTGCAACACCTCGAACGACTGCTCCATCCTCGACTCCTGCGTCGCCGGCCGCTGCCAGTAACGCGCCGCCGCGCCTCAGACGTGCTCGCGCACGAAGGGCACGAGCAGCGCGTTCACGGCTTCGGGCTGTTCGAGAGCCGTGAGGTGCCCCGCGCGGTCGATCCACGCGAGGCGCGCCCCTGGAATGCCCGCCACGATGCGCTCGGAGTGAACCGGCTCGGTGGCCCTGTCCTCGCGACCGCAGGCGACGAGCGTCGGCACGCGGATGCCCGCGAGGCGCGGTGTGATGTCGCGCCGGTGGATGACGACGGCGAGCGAGGAGCGCGCCACGCCCTCCCGGTCGAAGCCGTTGGCGTTGCGCTGGAAGCGCTCGAGGAGGTCGCGCCGGAAGCGGATCGACTCGTTGCAGAAGAACGCGGGCGCGATCTGCGCCTCGAAGAGCGACGGCGGCATGCCGAAGCGCCTGTAGAACGACGTGAAGAGGCGGTACTTGATGACCCGCGCGCGATCATCCGGCTCGGCGCTCGTGTCGAAGAGCGCGAGCGCCTTGACGCGCGAGGCGTGCTGCAGCGCCATGCGCATGCCGATCATGCCGCCCCACGAGAGCCCGACCATGACGGCACGGTCGATGCGCAGCTCGCCGAACGCGTCGCTGACCGCGTCGGCGTTGTCCTCGAGCGAGAACGGCGGCGGCACCTCGCTCTTGCCGTGCCCGGGAGGGTCGAAGACGACGACGCGCCCGAGCGCGGCGAGCGGCTCGACCTGGTGCTTCCACATGCCTCCGTCGGTGAGGAAGCTCGGCCACATGACGATGCACGCGTCCGTCGGCTTCCTCTGCGCGCCGCGTTCTTCGTAGAACCAGCGACCCAGGCGGGTGCGAACGTAGGGCATGGGAGAGAGAGAAACAGGAAGTTCAGAAGATCAGAAGATCTTCCGATCTGCCTGTGATCACGGAAAGATCTCGCGCTCCTTGTAGACCGCCTCGATGCGCTGCAGGGCGATCGAATAGGCGGCGATGCGCATGTCGCACTTCTTCTGGCGCGCGAAGTCGCTCACCTCGCGGTACGCGCGCTTCATCGCGACCTCGAGGCGTGCGTCGACCTCTTCCTCGGTCCACATCTCGCTGCGCTTGTTCTGCACCCATTCGTAGTAGCTGACGGTGACGCCGCCCGAGTTGGCGAGGACGTCCGGCAGGATGTCGACGCCCTTGTCGAGGAGGATCTTTTCGCCCAGGGGATTGCACGGACCGTTGGCGCCCTCGCCGACCAGCTTGCAGTCGAGAGACTTCGCCTCGGCCTCGCCGATCTGGTTCTCGAGCGCGCAGGGGGCGAAGATGTCCACCTTCGCGCCGAAGAACTCTTCGCGCGTGATGGGCTTGCCGCCCGGGTAGCCCGCGATGCTTCCGTGCGCCGCCACGTAGTCCTGCAGCTTGTGCGCGTTGAAGCCCTCGGGGTTGTACATGTACCCGGTGTGGTCGCCGACGGCGACGGTCGACACGCCGAGCTTCGAGAGGATGACCGCGGTGTGCGAACCGACGTTGCCGAAGCCCTGCACGCTCATCGTCGAGCCCTCGAGCGAGAAGCCGCGCTCCTTGGCCCACTCGAGGATGCAGAAGACCAGGCCCTGCCCCGTCGCCTTGGTGCGCCCGAGCGTCCCGCCGCTCGACACGGGCTTGCCGGTGACGACGCCCTTGACCATCTGCTTCTGCGCCGACCCCACCATGTTCGAGTAGGTGTCCATCATCCACGCCATCGTCTGGCTGTTGGTGCCGACATCCGGCGCGGGGATGTCGTACTCGGGCCCGATGTTCTCGCCGAGCGCATGGGTGAAGCGGCGCGTGACGCGCTGGAGCTCCTGCTTGCTCACCGAGTGCGGGTCGAACTTGATGCCGCCCTTGCCGCCGCCGAACGGCAGACGCATGAGCGACGACTTCCAGGTCATCATCGCCGCCAGGGCCTTCACGTCGTCGAGCGACACCTGGGGGTGGAAGCGCATGCCGCCCTTGAAGGGCCCGAGCAGGTTGTTGTGCTGCACGCGGTAGCCCTTGAAGAGCCGCACCTCACCGTTGTCCATGCGGACCGGGAAGTTGATGATGAGCTCATTCTTCGGCTGGCTCAGGATCGTCTGGACGTACGGCTCGATCTTCGCGACCTTCGCGGCGCGCTCGAGGTAGTCCTGGACGACCTTGTAGAAGTCGTACTCCTTGCCTGAGCCGACGATGGACTTGGAGGGCGGCGGGGTGGGGACGGACGGGATGGCCATGCTGGGCGCTTTCTGCCGCTTGGGCGTGGATTACGCAAGTAGAGTCACCGCGACGCAGAGCGTCACGGCCGTCTTCGCTGCAATCTAGTGCCAGAGCGCATACAGGAACACGACGATCGTGGTCATGATGACCGCGTCGACGCGGTCGAGGATGCCTCCGTGCCCCGGGACGATGGATCCCGAGTCCTTCACGCCGGTCGAGCGCTTGAGGAGCGACTCGCCCAGGTCCCCGGCCTGGCCCAGCACGCCCGCCACGATCGCCAGCGGGACGGCGTGCACGACGGGTAGGGTGCCGCGCAGGTACGAGAGGGACGCGATGACGGCCCATAGGATGCTCGAGAACAGGCCGCCGACGGCGCCCTCGACGGTCTTCTTGGGGGACACCGCCTCGTAGAGTTTGTGCCGGCCCAAAAAGCGCCCGGCGAAGTAGGCGCCCGTGTCGGCCAGCCACGCGAGGCCCAGCGAGAGCAGCACGTAGCCCGAGCCGACGTCGAGCCACAGCTTGCGCATCACCGCCAGCAGCGTGAGCGGCACGGCGACGAAGAGCGGACCGAACCCCATGGCGCAAACGCGCAGGGCCGCCGTCTCCATCGGGCCCAGACGCACGAGCGTGAACAGCGGACCGAAGGCGGGCACGACGAAGAGCACCGTCGCGAGCACGCGCGCGTCCTGCGGGAAGAAGAACACCGCGAGCGACGCCCCCGCCGATACGAGCACGCCGACGCCCTGGGCGAAGCGGTCGCCCTGGTGGGTCATCGCGAAGAGCTCCGAGGCGCCCACGAGCGCGGCCGCGAGCACGAGCAGATAGAACCCCCACGCCGGCGCGACGAAGATGAGCGCCAGGATGACCGGTATGCCGACGGCCGCCGTCGCGAACCGCAGCACGAGGTTGCGCTCGGAGGCCATCTAGATCGCGATGCGCGTGACCGGGGCGAGGCCCGCCTCGCGCTGCTGCTCGCTCGTCAGACCGAAGCGACGCTCGCGCGACTGGTAGCTCTCGATGGCGGCGTAGAGCTCGCGCTCCGAGAAGTCGGGCCACAGGGCGTCGGCGAAGTAGAGCTCCGCGTACGCGAGGCCGTAGAGCAGGAAGTTCGAGATGCGCCGCTCGCCGCCGGTGCGTATGACGAGGTCGGGATCGCCCACGGTGAGGCTCGGCATGTGCGCGTGCAGGGCCTCGGGCGTCACGTCGTCGGGCCGGATGCGCCCGGCGGCGACGGCCTTCGCCAGCTCGCGCGCGGCGTGGGCGATCTCCTCGCGACCGCCGTAGGACAGCGCCAGGGTGAGCGTCATGTCCTCGTTCGACTCGCTCTCGTGCCGCAGCGGGTCGAGCACGGCGCGCACGAGCGCCGGCAGGCGCCCGAGGTTGCCGATCGCGTTGAGCCGGATGCCGTTGCCGAGGATCTCGCCCCGCTCGGTCAGCAGGAACTCGCGCAGCAGCTGCATGAGCGCGTCCACCTCGTCCTCGGGGCGGGCCCAGTTCTGCTCGCTGAATGCGTAGAGCGTCAGCGCCCGGAGGCCCAGGCGGCGGGCGGCGCGCACGGTGCGACGCACGGCGGCGGCCCCCTCCTTGTGCCCGGCGACGCGCTCCATGCCGCGCTGCTGCGCCCAGCGCCCGTTGCCGTCCATGATAATGCCGACGTGCCCGGGAAGATTGCGGGCTTCGACGAGGGGCATGTGCGAGACGCGAGGTAACACGACGCAGCAAGGCCGGCAATTAGCTCCCGAGAGGGGGCCGAAACCGGTTCGCTGGTCAACGTCCGAGCGCGCCCCCGGATATCACCCTGCCTCGGCGAGGGGCTCCTTCGGCGGCGCCAGCTCTCGGATGTCGCTGTGGGCATGGGCGCCGCAGATGCCGAGCGCGCGCCGAGCGGCGTCGAACGAGAGCGCCTCGCACGCAGTGCACTGGAAGAGCCGCGTCTCGTAGTCCCCGGCGCGCATCAGGTGGTCCGCGGCGATGAGCGACAGCACGCGGTCGAGCAGGCGCATGCGCGGGTAGGCCACCGGTACCCAGCCCTGGGCGCCCTTCGCATCCTGACACCGGTAGACCAGACCGGCCGCGAGCGCCTCGTAGCCGAAGGCGACGCCCTCTTCGGGATCGCACAGCGACAGCATCGTGGCGCCGACTTGCTCGCGCGTCCGCGTCAGCAGCTTCTGCACGGACGACGGCCTCAAGATGGCCGGGGCGATTCGCCGGTGCGAAGCATGCGCGAGGGTCACGACGTGCGAGCGGTACGGGCCGCGCAGCCACTCGACGAGCTGCTCCTTGCCTCGGCTCGCGCCGACACGATTGACGAAATCGAGGGCCGCCGCGCGGCATCCCATGGTGAACTTCACGACGCGCGCGCCGGCCGGGAGCGCCATGACGAGCGGAGACGACGTCATGCTCCTCTTCTTTTGCACGAGCGGGGCCACGCAGATGTTCATGTGAACTCGCGATGGTCCGCTGTGCGGCGTAGAGGGTGTGCGGCCGCTTGCCTGCAGGTTTCCGTCTCAAGGATCTCGGCGGATCCACGCCCGCGACACGTCGAAACGCAATCCTCAATGATTCCGCGGCTGCGCTGCTGGCCCGTCCGAGAGCGCGTGTTACCTTGCGTTCGCTTCGGCCGCGGACGGCGCCCTGCCTCGACGAGGGGCGCTTCGGTACGTAACTTGAAGACCTGAAGCGGTGATCCGAGGCTAGCGGTTCGAACGGTAGAGATGCGCCCCCGCGACGTCACCATCCCTCTCGGACTTTGGATTTGCGCAGCCGTCTGCGCGCACTTCCTGTTCGGCACGGGTGGGCTGGTCGTCGCGCAGATGCACGACGACCGCTCGGAGCTGTGGAAGCTCTCGCGCCAGGCCAGCATCCTGGCGAAGCAGGAAGGGCAGACGTTCGAGGTGAGCCTCGGCGCGCCGAACGAGGAGGCCAAGGACGAGGCGCCGCCGCCTCCCCCACCACCGCCCCCGCCGCCCGAGCCGAAGCCGGAAGAGAAGCCCAAGCCGGTCGAAACGGCGAAGCCGAAGCCGGCGGAGAAGCCGCCCGAGCCGCCGAAGAAGGACGAGCAGAAGCCCGTCGTCATCGTCAAGAAGGACGAGCCCAAGAAGCCCCTCGTGCTGCCCGAGGACCCGCTGAAGGACCGGCGCATCGCCGTGCGTCAGCACGCGAAGCCGGACCAGGAAGACAACCCGAACGCGCACTTCATCGCCGACGAGGCGAACCACGTCGAGAAGGAGACGGTCGCGACGCAGACGTCACACGACCGCGACGACCAGAACCCGACTCCCGGCGGCAACCACCCGGGCGCCGACCAGCAGCCGGGCGACAGCGAGAAGACCCGCATCGCCGAGAGCGAGGAGCACAAGGGCGAGAAGAACCGTGCGCCGGGCGAGAAGGGCACGGACTTCGACGTGGTGCACGAGCCGAAGATCCCCAAGCAGCAGCAGCCCGTCTCGGTCGCGGCGGCGACGCAGCCGGACCAGGGCAACGGTCACCCGGTCGCGCCGGCGCAGACGCCGGGCGCGCCGCCCGAGCCGCAGGCCACGCCGGGCGGAGCCACGCCCCCGTCGCCCGAGGTCGAGAGCGCACCGGGCGGCGACTGGACCTTCAACCCGGCGCGCCCCGGTGGAGCGCCCGGCGTCACACCGCAGCCGACGCCGGGCGCCGCGAACCCGACGGTGCCGGGCGGCAAGCTCTGGTCGACGCCGGGGCTCGGCCAGCAGACGGCGCCAGGCACGATGAACACGAACGTCAACCCGTCGCAGATC
>DATJYG010000417.1:0-24248 GCA_035499695.1 Polyangiaceae bacterium | reverse complement strand
CCGGCATCCGCGCCGCGTCGGGTCGCAGAAACTTGAGGGCCACCCGCTGATGGATGGTCAGGTGCGTCGCGGCGACGACGAGGCCCATCCCCCCGGCGCCGAGGACGCGATCGACGCGGTACTTTCCGGCCAGCACGTCGCCGGGAGCGACGGGTGACTCCGAGCCCTCCAGGGGGGCCGGGCTACGATCGGACGGCATGCCGCGCGGTGCTCATCATCGCGCGTGGGCCGCGCTCGCGCAATCAGGGGGCTGCACGCTCACTTGCGGTACGAGGCGGGATCCACTCCGAACCTGCGCATCCAGCGATGAATCTGCATGCGCGTGCGGCCCATGTCCCGGGCGACCTGGCTCACGTTGCCGCCGTGACGCTCGAGCGACTGAAGCAGCGCTTGCCGCAGCCCCTCGTCTCCTTCGAGAGTGGAGGACGGTACGGACGCCCGAGGTGGGGGCTCGAACTGCGCGTTGCGGATGGCCTCCGGGGCACGGGAGAAGCGCATCCGACCGTCGGTCGCGAAGACGGCGATGGTGGCGAGAGCCTGGGCGAGCTCGCGGACGTTGAGAGGCCAGTCGTACGCCATCAGGGCGCGCACGAGCTCGACGTCGAACCGTAGCTTCTCGGCGTTCACGTTCGCGATGCGCGGCACGATCTCGGCGACGAGCATTCCCAGGTCGGGCTTTCGTTCGCGCAGCGGGGGAAGCTCGTGCACGTACCCCGCGAGCCGCGCGTAGAGGTCGGCACGAAACGCGTCGCTGCCCGCCAGAGTGGCGATGGGCCGGTGGGTGGCGGCGACCACGCGCAGGTCGACCGGCACCGGCCGCGTGGATCCGACGGGCGTGACTTCGTGCTCCTGGAGCACGCGCAGCAGCGCCGCCTGCGACGACGCGGGCAGATCGCCGATCTCGTCCAGCAAGAGCGTGCCTTTGTCCGACGAGAGCACCAGCCCGGGCTCGTCGCGGAGCGCGCCCGAGAAGGAGCCCTTGAGGTGGCCGAAGAGCTGACCCTCGACGAGGTTCGCGGGGAGGGCCCCGCAGTTGACCGGCACGAATGCGCCCTTTCGACCCGACGCTGCGTGGATCCCCCTGGCGAGCACCTCCTTGCCGGTGCCCGTTTCGCCGAGCAGGACGACGAACACGGTGGACAGCGCCACTCGCGAGAGCGCCTTGAGCCCGTAGTCCACCTCGGGCACGAGCGAGGCGAAGCCCGCCGCGCGACCGGCGAGTCGCACGCTCTCCACGTCGGGGGGCAGCTTCACGGGGGTCGTGCATGCGAACCACACGGTGAAGACCGTGCTGCCCATGTCGACCACGGCGCCGTCGTGCAACGGCGCGCGGTTCGTGCGAGCGCCGTCGACGAACGTGCCGTTGGTCGACGACGCGTCCTCGACCGCCCAGCCTTCGGTGCCGCGGACGAAGCGCGCGTGGGTGGCGCTCATTTGCGCGTCGGGCACCTTGAGCGTGAGGCGCCTGCCCTCGCGCACGTGCTCACGGCGGGTTCCGCGTCCGACGGTCACCTCGTCGAGCTCGTCGAGCTCGTAGCGCGCCCCTCCGGACAGGGGCCGCGTGCCCTCGAGCACGAGAAAGAGCTGGTTGGATGGACTGCCCGGCGCCGTCGAGTGCTCGTCCGGCGCGCTCTTTTCGACGGTCCGGGCGAGGTCCTCGACCACGCGCACCGATTACCGCACTCGGTGCGGGTAGACGAGGCGAAAGCATGAAGTGTCGTCCGGACGGCTGCCCCTGGGCGTGGCGAGTCTGCCTCGCCGCCTCGGGGGCGCCGTGCCATCCTCGCCGCCGTGAGCGCGCCCCAGGGTTACCTCCACGGCTACAGCGCCGACGAGCGCGAGCGCCTGCACCGCCAGGCCCGCTTCCTCGAGCCGATGGTGCACGACCGGCTCCCGTTCCGCCGCCGTCGCAAGCTGCTGGAGGTGGGATGCGGCGTGGGGGCGCAGACCGAGATCCTCCTGCGCCACTTCCCCGAGATTCACGTCACCGGCATCGACATCAACGACGCGCAGCTCGCCGAGGCGCGCCGGTTCCTCGCGACCGTCCCGTGGGCCAACGGCCGCTACGACATCCGCAAGATGGATGCGCAGAAGCTCGAGTTCGACCCCGAGAGCTTCGACGCCGCCTTCATCTGCTGGATGCTCGAGCACGTCCCCAGCCCCCCGCGCGTGCTCGGCGAGGTGCGGCGCGTGCTCGCGCCGGGCGCCCCCATCGTGTGCAGCGAGGTCCTCAACGCGACGTTCTTCATCGACCCGTACAGCCCCGACACGCTGCGGTACTGGATGGCCTTCAACGACCACCAGATCGCCCTCGGCGGCGACCCGTTCGTCGGTGCCAAGCTCGGCAACCTGCTCTCGTCGGTCGGCTACCGCGACGTCGTGACCGAGGTGAAGACGTTCCACCTCGACAACCGCGCGCCCGCGGAGCGCGCAGAGTTCCTGGCGTACTGGACCGAGCTCTTGCTCTCCGGCGCGCCCGCGCTCCTCGAGGCCGGCAAGGTGTCCCAGAACGTCGTCGACGGCATGACCCGGGAGCTCGACCGGGTGGCGCGCGACCCGAACAGCGTCTTCTTCTACTCCTTCATCCAGGCCCGCGCGCGTGCGTGGTAAGAGACCCCCATGCGCAAGCTCCATCCCGTCGCCTGCGTCATCGCCCTCGCGCTGTTCCCAGCAGCCTGCGGCGGAGGCACGCCCGCGCCCAAGGACGAGAGCGAGGCGGCGGGGGACAAGGGCAGCAGCAGCGACGAGAGCGCCCCGGCGGCCAGCGCGGCCCCGGCGGATTCGTCCGACACGAGCCCCGCGCCAGCCGCCTCCGCGGCTCCGGCCGCGGACGCCACGCCCGCGCCGGCACCGACGGGCGGCGGGTCGGGCGACCTCAAGGCCGCGAGCGGCGACGACCCGTGGCTCGCCTCGCACCAGATGCCGCCGAAGGACGTGATGAAGGTGATGCGCGCGAACAACGCCAAGGTGCAGGCGTGCTGGAAGGCGGCGCTCAAGAACGATCCCTCCACCGCCGGCGAGGTGAAGCTCAAGTTCGTCATCACGAACGACGGCGCCGTGCGCGTGTGGAAGGACGACGGCTCCTCGATGAGCGACGCCGACGTCACCAGCTGCGTCGGCAACCTCCTGCAGAAGCTCAAGTTCCCGAAGCAGAAGTCCCCGGGCGACGCGTGGGGCTCGTACTCGATCCACTTCTCGCCATGAGCCGCGCGCGCGTCTTCTCCGGCATCCAGCCCACCGGCGAGCTGCACATCGGCAACTGGCTCGGCGCGGTGCGCACGTGGGCCACGCAGGTCGCCGAGCAGAAGGAGGACCTCATCTTCTGCGTGGTCGACGCGCACGCGATCACCAACGAGTACGACCCCGCGGAGCTGCGCGCGCGCATCGAGGGCATGGCGCGCGACCTCGTCGCGTGCGGGCTCGACACGGCGCGCTGCACCCTCTTCGTGCAGAGCGACGTGCGCGAACACACCGAGCTCGCCTGGTACCTCGCGAACGTCACGCCGTTCGGGGACCTCGAGCGCATGACGCAGTTCAAGGACAAGCGCGCGAAGGAGGAGCACGTCCTCGCCGGCTTCTTCCAGTACCCCGTGCTCATGTCGGCCGACATCCTGCTGTACAAGGCCACGGTCGTCCCGGTGGGCGAGGACCAGCTGCAGCACCTCGAGCTCGCACGCGAGACGGCGCGCCGCTTCAACTACCGCTTCGGCGAGACGTTCCCCGAGCCGCAGCCGCGCATGTCGGCGGCGCCGCGCATCATGGGGCTCGACGGCCAGGCCAAGATGAGCAAGTCGAAGGGCAACACCATCGGCCTCTTCGAGGAGCCCGCGAGCTTCTGGAACAAGCTGAAGGGCGCGTACACAGACCCGCAGCGCCTGCGCCGCAGCGATCCGGGGCGCCCCGAGATCTGCAACATCTACACGATGCACAAGGCGCTCTCGACGCCGGAGCAGGTGGAGCTCACGTACAAGGAGTGCACCACGGCGCAGCGCGGGTGCATCGACTGCAAGAAGATCCTCCACGAGAGCTTCGAGCGCGAGCTCGTGCCCCTTCGTACCAAGCGCGCCGAGCTCGATGCGCAGCCCGGCGCCGTGGCCAGGGCGCTCGCCGAGGGAGCCGACAAGGCGCGCGTGATCGCCACCGAGACGATGCGCGACGTGCGCGATCGCATGGGGCTCGGCGCGCCGCGCGCCAAGGGCTGACCCGTGGAGGCGCGGGCGCTCGTCACGGCGGCTGCCCTGGCCGTCTCGATGCTCGCGGGCTGCAGCCACCCGCCGCCCGATTCGACGCCCGACGGTGCGGTGCGCCTCTTCCTCGACGACATCGAGGGCGCGAGCAGCGACCCGCGCCTGATGCGCGCCGCGTACGATCTGCTCGGCCCCGCCGCTCGCGCGAACCTCGCCGAGCGCGCCCGGCGGGCCACGTTCCTGCCGGGGCAGAGCGTGCAGCCCTACGAGATGCTCGTCGGCTTCGGCCTCGCGTTCCGTCCGAAGGCGATGCGGCCGGCCATCGTCGGCACCCGGGCGACCGTCGAGGTCTACGGTGCCGACCCGCAGAACGAGCGCGCCAGCATCATCTGCGTGAAGCAGGGGGCAGTCTGGCGCATCGAGCCCGCCCTTCCTCAGCCGTAGGGCTTCCCGGCAGCCTGGATCGGAAGGTCACCCAGGCTGGCGGTCGCCCGGGTGACCATCGGGCGCGCGTCCCGTGCCTTTTCCGCTACATGCGAGCGCGCCGGCGTCGCCTGCGGCTGGCGCGCGCGTTGCTGAGAACTGTCGCGTGCGCGGCGTGCAGTGGTGGAACTCGTCGGCGTGGACCAGCAGCGATCCCGACGTGATGGTCTGGACGAGCCAACGCTCCCTGCGCCGGGCGCGCCTGCTGCGGACGGCGGTGTTCGCGTGCGTCCTGACCGTGGGCGCCGCGGCGGGAGCCCTGGCGGCCCTGCTGATCTGGGTCCGCTGACCGCCGAGGATTTGCCCCGGGACACAAAGCGGGCATAGATGTGGGCGCATGTCGCCCAGGTGCCTTGCTCGCCCTGCCGCATTCTCCGCCGGCTCCGCGCTGCTCCTCACGTCGCTCGCCTGCGCCGCGGCGCAGCCGGCGGCTCCCCCCGTCGCGGAGATCCCCGTGGCGCCGCTTCCGAAGCCCAAGAAGCTGGCGCCGCTCCCGACGCCGCCCTCCACGACGACCACGACGACGGTCACGACCACCACGGTGGCGACGCCCTCGCTCGCCGCGATCGCCGCGGAGCCCGCCGAGCCCGCCCGCGGCGTGCCCGAGGCGATGCCGGCCCCCGCTCCGGCGCCCGGGCGCATCGTCCTCGTCGACGAGCTGCCCTACAAGGCGTTCCACGCACGCGCGAGCGAGCGCCCCGAGCACGGCCACCACGGCAAGAAGCACGGGCGGCACGGCCGTCCGTTCCACCCGGCGCCCGGCATCATCGTCGACGTGACCGACGCGCAGGGCGGCAACGCGACCGCCGCCGATCTGCAGCGCACCGCGCGCAACGACGGCTACTGGCCCTTCCGCCACTGCTACGAGGAGGGCCTGCGTCGCAACCAGGACCTCTCCGGCTCGGTGTCCTTCTCGCTCTACCGCCAGCCCGGCGGCATCGGCTCGCAGCTCGCCCAGAGCACCGTGCACGACGAGAGCGTCACGCGCTGCGTGATGCGCGAGGCGCAGCACATCGAGCTGCCCTGGGGCGGCGAGGGCGACGCCTCGGCCGACGTGAAGGTGGGCCTCGCGACGGGCGACGAGCCCGTGCCGACGCCGCACCCGATCCCGCACGCCGACGAGATCCGCGAGGCGCTGCACGCGTCGTGGCCGGCGGTGCAGCAGTGCTACGAGTCGGAGCTCGGCAAGCACCCGGACGCCGGCGGCCGCATGGAGCTGCGCTTCCGCGTGAAGGCGGACGGCGAGATCCTCGAGGTCTCGGAGAACGAGCCGCGCTTCGGCGACGTCGACGTCACCAAGTGCGTGCTCGGCGTGTACCGGACGGCGAAGCTGCCGACGATGCACGGCACGCACGAGGCCACGTTCGTCTACGCGCTGCACTTCGAGTCGGCGCCCGCGGCGAAGTAGCCAGGCGCGCGCGCGCCCGCTCACCGGGCCGGCACGTCCTCGCAGCACCGGAAGCCGATCTGGTAGCCCGTGTGCCACTGGTTGTGCGCGGTCGTCATGGCGCGGCACCGATCGCGCACGGGGCCCCAGTAGCCCCCTTTGAGCCCGCTGACGAAGGGCTCCTCGTGCTCCTTGCCGCGCTCGTTGACGACCCACTCGTCGACGTTGCCCGTCATGTCGTAGACGCCGTAGGGGCTGACGCAGGAGTCGCGCGCGCCGCTCGGATCGCGCTGGTCGAGCCGCTTGATCTCCTCGGCGCGCCCCGCGGGCGTCGCCCACTTCTGCTCGTCGGGCTGGATGTAATGGCGGTCGATGTTGCACGCCTCGGGGTTGCGCACGTAGCCGTAGGGGAAAGGCAGCCGCTCCTGGCCCTCGCACGCGAGCGTCCACTCGGTGTCGGTGCAGAGGCGCTTGCCGATGGCGCGGCACTCGTTACCGGCCTCGTACCAGTCGACCGCGACGTCCGGCTTCACCCCCGGCTGGTTGGGCCACTCGTACTTGTCGATGCAGAAGTGCTTCGGCACGGGCGTGCCGACGCAGCGGCCGGTCGGCGCGTACTCGGCGCAGCGGTCCATCTCGGGGTGCTTGGGGTCGACCAGGCGCGTGCACACCTGCTCGGCCTGGGGGCAGAACTCGCCCTCGATCTCGATCATCCCGGGCGGGCACGCGGGCGGCGGCTCCTCGGCCGGCGTCGACGACAGCTTGGCGCCGGCGCTCGCCATGGCCACGGGCGCGAGCAGGACGGCCAGCGAGCCGGCGACGACGACGAGGGAGACGAAGCGCGCGAGCATCAATGGCAGCCGAGCGCGTTCCACCGGGCGCGCGCGTGGTCCGCCGTCACCGAGCGGGGCTTCGCGTGGCCCCAGCGCGCCAGGACGACCCCGTACGCGTTGCACGCTCCCGCCGTGTCGCCCGCGCTCTCGAGGGCCTGCCCGAGCTCGAAGGAGCCGCGCGTCGTGCGGAGGCCCTCGCCGAGCGTCGTGCAGGCGGCGACGCCCCGGCGCAGAGCTGCGATCGCCTCGTCGGTGTGGCCGGCGAGGCGATACGCGTGGCCGACGAGGACGGCGCTCGGGAACGTCGGCACGAACCTGGGGAGCGCGCCGAACTCGGGCTGCGCGCGGAGCGCCGCCTCGGCCTGCTCGCGCGTGCTCGTCGATACCGCCCAACCCGCGACCCAGAGGTAGCCGACGTACGCGGGGCTCGTCTTGGCGCGCCAGGTGGCGATCCAGTCGGCGCGCTGACGTGCGAGCTGCCCCTCGTCGATGGCGCCCACGCGCGCGAGGGCGCCGAGCATCTCGGGTACGGGGTCGAGGAACATGGAGACCTCGTCGACGCGGTGCGGGGGTGCCCACGCGTCCTTGCGCGCGAGGTACGAGCTCGCCACGGCGCGCACGCGGTCGTTCTGCCCGCTCTCCTCGGCGATGCGCAGCAGCAGGGCCTGCGATTCGGCGTGCGCCTGCGCGCCGGGCTCCGAGGCGAGCCCCTTCTCCAGCTCGTCGAGCCGCGCCTGCGCCGAGGCGAAGTCCCCGGCGAGCACGTCGAGCTCGGCGAGGTCGATCGGCTGGCGCTTCGCCCGCTCGTCGGCGGCCTCGCGCACCCACTTCTGCTCCAGCGCGGTGCGGACCGTGTCGAGCGGCTTGCCCTCGGCCGCGAGCGCCGACGCGAGATACTGGTACGCGAACCAGTCGCCCGGGTCGCGACTGAGCCACTCGCGCGTCGCCGCTTCCTCGTCGGCGCAGCGGCCTTGCTGCTCGGCGATCTCGGCGGAGTACCAGAGCGGCTCGGTGGCGGTGCGCGACTTGAGCCGCGCCTCCTCCAGCGTCGTGCGCGCGTCGTCGAGGCGCCCGAGGTAGGCGAGCACGCCGCCCTTGGCCGACCACGCCTGCGCGAACGCGGGGTCGATCGCGATGGCCGCCTCCATCCCCGCGAGCGCGTCGGCGAAGTCCCCGCGGTCGTAGCGCACGCTGCCGAGCACGTACGCGATCTCCGCGTCGAGCGGCCAGCGCGCGTGCATCGCCTCGAGGCGTCGCTCGGACTCGACGGGATCGCTCGGATCCCCCTGCAGGTAAGGTTCGAGCGCGTCCAGCAGCGCCGCGTCTCGCTCGTCGAGCGTTGCCCGGTGGCGCTCGGCCAGCATGAACGTGGCGCGCACGTGGCCCTCGTCGGTCGATTGCAGCGATTGCATGTAGGCGAGGCGCAGCTGCGCCGCGGCCATCGTCGGATCGCGGGCGACGGCGTCCTCGAGCGCCGCGCGCGCGGCGCGCCAGTCGGCGTCGCGGAAGCTCTGCTGGAACGTGCGGTACGCCGCGACGGCCTCGGGCACGCTCGACGCGGGTGGCCGCACGTCGGTGATCGCCGTCGCCGACGGCGCCGGCGCGGTCGACGCGGCGGATGCGGGAGCGGGCGTGGGCTCGCTCGTCAGGCGCGCTGACACGATCGCGATCGCCGCCGCGGCCGCCATGAGGACGCCGGCCACGAGGACCGGGCGGCGCAGCTTCGGCGTCGCCGGCGGCACGGGACGACTCGGCAGGGTCGTCGCCCCGTCGGTGCGCTGCGGGGGCACGTGAGGCTCGGGCGGCGGCGCGGGATCCGTCTTGCTCGTCGCCGCCGCCGGCACGTTCTGCCAGCTGCGGCGCGACGTGGACGCGATGCCCTCGAGCGCCGTCACGACGTACTCCATCGCCTCGAAGCGCTGCGGCGCCGACTTCGCCAGCGTCTTCATGATCGTCGCGTCGACGATCGACGGGATCGCCGGCAGCAGCTTCGACGGCGGCTCGGGCACCTTGTTCAGGATGGCGAGCACGAGCTGGAAGCCGTCGACGTTCTTGGGCCACGGCAGCACGCCCGTGAGGAGCTCGTACGTCACCACGCCCCACGCGAACTGGTCGGTCCGCACGTCGACCGTCTCGCCGCGGATCTGCTCGGGCGAGAGGTACCACGGCGTACCCACCAGCCCGCCGAGCAGCGACTGCGTCTTCGGGTCGTCGAGCGTCGCGCCGCCCGCGACGTCGACCTGCACCCGCTTGGCGATGCCGAAGTCGAGCACCTTCACGACGCCGTCGGGGCGGACCATGACGTTCTCGGGCTTCACGTCGCGGTGCACGAGGCCGCGCTCGTGGGCCGCGCCGAGGGCGCGCGCGGCGTCCACCATCCAGCGCAGCTTCGTGTCCCACGGCACCGACGCGTCGCCCACGTAGGCGCGCAGGCTCTTGCCGACGACGAGCTCCATCGCGAGGAACACCTCGCCGTCGGCCTCGCCGACGTCGAACACCGAGACGGCGTTCGGGTGATCGAGCGCCGCCGCGGCGCGCGCCTCGCGCATGATGAGGGCCGAGGCGTTCGCCGCCGCGTCCGGATCGCCCCGTCCGGCGGTGAACGAGGCGACCGAGTCGACGCGCAGCACCTTGAGCGCGACGCGACGGCCCAGGCGCGGGTCGTGCGCGCGGTACACGTCGGCCATGCCTCCCTCACCGAGAAGCTCCTCGACGACGTACCGGTCGAAGCGGTCGCCTGCGTGGAGGGGCATGGGCCTCGTATGATACCGTTGTTGGAGTGAGCGAGTCGCTCGTAGGGGGTACCGTCGACACCCGCTACGAGGTGCGCAGGCTCATTGCGAGAGGCGGCATGGGCCTCGTGTTCGAGGCGCACCACCGCTTCACGCGGCGCGTGGTGGCCCTGAAGGTCCTTCCCGACGAGCTGCGACGCAAGAAGGAGCCGCGAATGCGGCTGCTGCGCGAGGCACACGCGCTCACACACGTGCGACACCCGGGCATCGTCGAGGTGCTCGACGCGGGCGTGTGCGCCGAGGCCGGCCCCTACGTCGTCATGGAGATGCTCGACGGGCGCACGCTCGACGGGATCCTCGCGGCGCGCCGGCGGCTCTCCATCGCCGACGCCGTGCAGGTGGGGCGGCAGGTGTGCGACGCCGTCGCCCACGCCAACTCGCGCGGCGTCGTGCATCGCGACCTCAAGCCGAGCAACTTCTTCGTCGCCCGCAACGAGATCGGCGAGGAGATGGTGAAGCTCATCGACATGGGCGTCGCCGCGGTCGCCGAGCAGGAGCTGGCGCAGCACGAGGGCAAGCTCACGCACGCCCACGAGGTGCTCGGCACGCCCGAGTACATGGCCCCCGAGCAGCTGTGGGGCCGGGAGATCGACCAGCGCACCGACGTCTACGCCGTCGGCATGTCGCTCTACGAATGCCTGACGGGCGAGGTGCCCTACAACGGCACGTACCCCGAGGTGCTCGTCCAGGTGTCCAACGCTCCCGCGCCCCCCTCGGTGCGCGACAAGCGGCCCGACGTGTCGCCGGCGCTCGCGCTGGTCATCGAGACGGCGCTCGAGAAGGACGCGGCGGATCGCTTCCAGTCGGCGAGCGAGCTCGGTCGCGCGCTCGTCGCGGCGAGCGGGCTCACGCCGGGGCGGTCTGCCCTCCTCGCGGCGGCGGCGGACGACGCGCCGACGAGCACCGAGACGCCGATCGACGAGGAGCCCGAGCGCGCGATAAAGCTCGTGCGCAAGAAGGCGCCGCGCGGCGACAGCGACCGGCCGAGCGCGGTCGACCCCATCACCGCGCACCGGCGGCAGCACGTGCGCGCGCCGTACGTCACGCCCGTGGTCCTCAAGACGCGGACGGGCAGCGAGATCCAGGCGCGCAGCGAGGAGATCAGCGAGGAGGGGATGCTCGTGGTGTCGCCGCTCGGCTTCGTGCTCGGCGCGTCGATCGAGGTTCGCTTCGCCAGCCCGCTGACGGGCGAGATGATCGGGCTGCCGGCGGCGGTGCGCTGGACGCGCGAGGGGCGCGGTCGCACGGCGATGGGCCTCGAGTTCGCCTCCGTGCCCGACGCGGTGCGCGGGATCATCGCGCAGTACATCGGCATGCTTCCCGCCGCGCAGCAGGGGTGACACGTCGTGGCGGGGGCGCGTCGCGGGGACGTGGTGCTGCGCCTGCTCGTCGCGCACGCGCTCGCGTACCCGGTGGCGCTCGCGTGGGCGTTCGGCTCGGTGCCGCTGATCGTCGTGTCCGTCGCCGCGATGACCGGGACGTCGCTCGGGGACGCCGAGATCGCGCATCGCGTGCTCGTGCGCGTCGCGTGGCCGGCGGTGCTGTCGTTCGCGGCGGTGCACGCCGTGGGCGCGCTATGGGCGTGGTCGCCGGACGCGCGACGTGGCTGGCGCGTCTTCGCATGGACGTCGGGCGTGCTCATGACGGTGGCCGTCGTGGTCGGCGGCGCGTCGTGGATCTGGCTGATGGGCAAGTAGCTCGGTCAGCGTCTGGTGGCCCTTCGGGCCGTCGGCCCGCGTGCGGCGGATCCTCAGAGGGCGTCCGCGCAGCAGCGGACGCCGGTCTGCAGCTGGTGGAAGCGCTCGTCGTGCGCGGTCGTCGCCGGCCGGCATCGGTCGCGCGCGGGCATCCACCAGCCGCCCTTGAGCGCCGAGCGCCACTCGCCCCACGTCCGGTCGCGGAAGACCCACTCGTCGACGTTGCCGCTCATGTTGCGTACGCCGAAGGGGCTCACGCAACGGTCGAGCTGCGCCTCCGGCTGACGCAGGTCGAGCAGCTGGCCCTTGTCGTCGAGCACCGGGTTCTTGTCGAAATTGCAGAGCTGGGGGTCGCGCTCGTAGCCGGTGGGGTAGGGCAGGATCTGCGGGCCCTCGCAGGCGAACTCCCACTCGGTCTCCATGCACAGCCGCTTGCCCTGCTGCTCGCAGACGCCCTTGGCCTGCGTCCACGAGACGTCGCTCAGGGGCAGCTCGCTGCCGGGCGCGACATACTCGTCATGGTCGATGCAGTAGCGCTTGTGAACGCGCTCGCCGACGCACTCGCTGGGGCCGAACTTGGCGCACCGCGCGAGCGGATTCTTGGGGTCGTCCTCCCACGAGAGGCACGGCTCGCGCACCTCGGGGCAGTAGTCGCCCTCGACGAGCACCATGCCCGCCGAGCACGTGGGGTGCGCAGAGGCGACGGGGTCGGTCGGCGACGCTGGGTCCTTCGCCAGGCTCGCCAGCACCGGGTGGGGCGCGGCATCACCAGGGGCGGTGGTCGCGGCTGTCAGCCGCGGGCGAGGTGGGCCTTCGCCCTCGGCCGGCGCGACGGAGGCGCCGCCACCCTCGGCAGACTGGCCGGCGCACGCGGCGACCGCGGGTGCCAGGGCGACCACTGCAAACAGGAACGATACTGCGCGCTTCATGACGGACTCTTGATCCCAAGTTGATGCTTCTTCCGTGCCTGCGGAAGTGGGGGGTGTCCGCGTAAGTTGGTTCGCTGAGTACTACGCGCTGCGTGGCTCAGCCGTGGACGAGTCGCTCGCGGGAGGCGGGCCTTCGACCGGGAGTACCAGCTTGAAGGCGGCGCCGCGTCCGGGGGCGCCGGCGAGGAGCGACAGCTCGCCATTGTGCTCGATGGCGATGCGCTGCGCGATGGCGAGACCGAGCCCCGTGCCCTCTTTCTTGGTCGTCGCGTACGGCTCGAAGAGGCGCGCGGCGATGTCGGGAGAGACGCCCGCGCCGTTGTCGGTCACGGTGATCGACACGGCAGAGGTGCCCGACGGCGCGAGGGCGACGCGCACCTCGCCGGCGTCGCCGAGGCTCTCCACGGCGTCGAGCGCGTTCTGCACGAGGTTCGTCAGCACCTGCACGATCTGGTCGCGGTCGGCCCGGACCTTCGGCACCTCGCGCTCGACGACGACGCGCAGCTTCGCGCTCGCCCCCGCCTCGTAGAGGCGCACGACCTGGCGCGCCGTCTCGGCGAGGTCGAGCTCCTGCGGCTGCGGCGCCGGCAAGCGGGCGAAGCGCGTGAACTCGGTGACGATGTTCGAGATGCGGTGGACCTCGTCGAGCACCGTGCGGGTCGCCTCGTCGAAGTACGCGTCGAACTCGGGGTCACCGCGGGAGCGCAGGCGGCGCAGCGTCTCGACGGCGGCGCGGATCGGGGCCAGCGGGTTCTTCACCTCGTGCGCGACGCGGCGCGCGACCTCGCGCCACGCGGCCACGCGGCTGGTCGCGGCGAGTCGCCGGCGCGTCGCGGCGAGGTCCTCGAGCATCTCGTCGAACGATCGCGCGAGCTCGGCGATCTCTCCGGAGCCGCGCACGCGCAGCGGACGCGCCTGGCCCGTCGCCACCTTGCGCGTCTCGGCGGCGAGCTTCGCGATGGGGCGCCCCAGGCTCCACGCGAGGAGCAGCGCGACGACGAAGGCGGCGCCCACGGCGGCGAGTCCCGTGTTGATCACGGTCTGGTCGATGCGCGCGAGGCTCGCGAGCAGGTCCTTCGTCGGCTTGCTCACGACGAGGGGCACGCTCGCGCCGCCCGCGTCGGCGAGCTTGCAGCTCGCCTGCGCCACGTCGGGCCGCGGCGCCGCCGGCGCGCCGATCGCGACGCCCGCGCCCACCGTCGCGCCGAGGCGGTCGAGCACCGGCCCGAGCATGCGCGTGCCCACGAGCCCGACGGCGCGTCCGTTGCTCGTGGCCTTGCGGCAGCGGGCGACGAGCGCGGGCTTCTGCCCGGTGCGGAGCGAGAAGTGCGCGACGTCGCCCGCCACGAGCTTCGCGACCTCGGTGCGCGACGTGTTGAGCAGGACGATCGGCGCCTCGCCGAGCATGTCGCCGTCGGCGGTCGCGAGCACCAGCTCGTCCAGGTCGAACGCCTCCTTCTCCTCGGGCACGATGCGCGAGAGCGAGAGGCGCCGCTCGTCGTCGAGCGTGCCTGCCTCGAGCCAGATGGCCGCGCGGTCGACGAGCTCGCCCGACTGGCACGCGCCGGCGACGAGCTTGCGGTCGCTCTCGGCCTGTCGCGCGACCTCGGCGACGACGCGGTCGCAGGCGCTCGCGACCTCGCCCTCGAAGCGGCGCGTCTCGCTGTCGCGCCGGTCGTCGCGCAGGCGCAGGCCCAGGAGGAACACGGCGCCGATGACGACGAGCCAGAACGAGAGCACGAAGCGCAGGAAGAGGCGCACGCGCAGCTCACCTTACCAGCGGGGGGCGGGCGCGGGACGCGTCGCCCCAGCTCACGCCGCCCCAGGGGGAAGAGGGAAGCGAGACGTCGGGCGCGCGGCCGCCCTGCAGGCGCATCTCGCCGACGACGCCGAGGCGCATCGTGCGCGTCATCGTTCGCACCGGCAGGTCCGCGCGCGGCGGATGGCGCACGAGCGCGGCGGCCGTGGTCGGGTCGTCCGCGGTGGCGAGGCCCACCAGCGCCCCGAGCGGCCCCGGTCCCGCGGGGCGCGCGACGTCGAGCATGAGTGCGAAGCCGCGCGACGTGCGACGCGACGCGATCTCGGGAGCCGGAACCGGCGCCGCCCGGACCTCGTGTCCCGGAGACGACAGCGCCGCCGCCAGCGCGCGCGCGAGCTCGACGAGCCACGGGGAGTCCTCGCGCACGACCATCTCGACCGGCGCGCCCGTCCAGCCGGAGCCGCTCTGCTCCCAGGGAGGGCCGACGACGAGCGACGCGAGCGCCGCGTGCGGCACGCCGTCGGCGAGCGATTGCGCCGTGCCCGGGACGTCGGCCGTGCCGAGATCGCGCCCGGTGCGAAGGACGGCCCATCCGACGGCGCCGGCGTCGAAGCTCCGGGCGCCGGCGCGCGGCTCGTGCAGGAAGGAGCCGAGCCAGCCCACGTCGTCGGCGCCGCTCTCGAAGGCGCGCAGCGAGGTCGCCAGGTCGGTCGCGCGCCGGACCTCGATCGCGTCGAGGAACGCCGGGCCGCTCGCGGAGGACACGTTGCGCGCGAGCACCATGCCCGCGGCGCCGAACTCGGCGCGGAAGGGGCCCGTGCCGTCGGGCCGGTCGGGCGCGAAGCGCGGCGGGACGATCGCGACCATCGGCGACGCGAGCGCCCGCACCAGCTTGCGCGGGTCGCGCATCGCGAAGAGCAGCGTGCCGCGGTCCACCTTGGGCGCCGGCACCTCCGCGAGCCACGCGCTCGCGTCGCGGGCGCGCGCCCGGGCGATCGCAGCGGCGGCGGCGCGCGCGTCGAGCCGGGTGCCCGACGCGAAGCGCAGATCGTTTCGGAGCGTGACGCGCAGCGCGGCGCCCTCCGGTGCCGGGTCGCCCTCGGCGAGCGACGCGACGATCGTCCCGTCGGGGTCGCGCGCGTAGAGCGTGTCGAACACGGCGGGGCCGAAGAACGCGGCCGTCGCGTCGTCGCTCCGGTGCGGATCGATCGCCGCCAGCGGCCATGGCGCGTGCAGCACGAGCCTCCCGCCGAACGGTGTGCGCGCGCTCGCTCGCGCCGCGCGCGGCAGGGCCCCGAGCGCCGCCGCCGCCGCCAGACTCGCGAGGAGCTCACGGCGCAGCACGCATCACCTCGGGCCCACGTTGGGCGCCATCGATTCGCCGCGCACGCCCGCCGCCCCCTGCACCCCGGCGCGCACGATCCACAGCTCGCTCCCCACGACGGCCACGAGCGCCGGCTCGCCGTTCGTCTCCGCCGGGCACATCGCCAGCGCGCGCACGGCGCCCGTCGCCGCGAGGTGCAGCCGACCGCGCAGGTCGGTCGCCCCCGGCGTCCACGAGAACACGTTCACCGCGTCGTCCGGCCCGTCCACCGTCGTCGCCACGTCGGGCACCCCGTCCTGATCGAGGTCGCCCACGGCGAGCTGCGCGCCGAAGTCGCCGTCGGGCGCGGCGAGCGCGTCGCCCATCTTGAGCTTCACGCGGCCGCTCGGCTCGCGCACGACGACGACCGACTGCGTCCCCCCGCGCGCATCGACCACCGCCGCCGACGCGAACGCGTCGAACCGCGGCGACGGCACGGCCATGCGCGGCCGCACGTCGTCGGACACGGTGCAGTCGACCGGCGCGCCGTCGAACGCGCCCACCGCGGCGTCCGGCCGCAGGCACACGAGCCCCTCGCTGCTCCACGCCGGCATCGCGAGGAGCGGCGTGTGCCCCACGAGATCCGGCGTGAGCGACAGACCCGCGCGGTCCGTCGTCCCCACGTCCACCGCGCCCGCCGCGACGACGGCGCTCGCGAGGGGCTCGCGCGTCGGCACCGGCGCGCGCGGCGCGAGCGCCGACCACGCCGCCGTGCGATCGGGGACGAACTTCCCGGCCCGCACGCGCCCGAGCGCGACGCGCGCACGCGACACGAGGAGCAGCTCGTTGCCGCCGTCGCCGTCGACGTCCCCGCACGCCGCGGCGAGCACGTCGCCCTCGTCGTGCTTCACCTTGTGCACGCTGGCCTGCTCGAGCACGAGCGGCGCGAGGAACGTCCGCACCTCGGCGTCGAGCTTGGCGCTCGCGAACGCGTGCCCCGCCGGCGCGGGCAATGGGTTCCTGATGCGGTCCCACGCGTTGGCCATCGAGGGGTACACGTCGACCGTGGTGCGCAGATCCCCGCGCGCGATCTCGCTCTGCACGTAGACGAGCGCGCCGGCCCGCCCCGCCACCGCGCGCGCCGTCGCCAGCGTCGCCGCCTGCGGGTGCACGCGCGCGCCCGCCCCGAGCCGCCCCGCGACGAGCGCCGCGATGCGCAGCGCCATCTCGTCGCCGTGCGGCGCCGGCTCGTCGCTCACGAGCGGCGCCGTGACCACCACCGCGGCCGCCGGCAACTGCCCCAGCCCCTGCGTCGCATCCTGCGTCACCGCCTCGATCGCGCCGGCGGCCCACGCGGCGCGCGGGATGGAGAAAACAAACAAAAAGATCAGAAGATCAGGAAGGGGAGGTCTCCCCCCTTTTGATCTTCTGATCTTGCTGTTCATCTCTCCCCATCACTGTACGTCGGGGGCGGTGCCTGCGTCGTCCGGGGGCTGCGTCGCGGTCTCCGTGGGCTCCGTTCCCGGGAGGAACACCTCGTCCATGACCTCGGGATCGTCCGGGTACGGCAGCTCTCCCGTCCGCTTGTCGATGCTCACCGTGACCACGCCCGGCGGGCGCGGGAACTCGACGCGCGGGCGCCCGTCCGTCGCCACCTTCATGAAGTCGACCCAGGCGGGCAGCGCCGTGACGGCCCCCTGCTCCGCGCCCCCGAGCGGGCGGCCGTCGTCGTAGCCGACCCACACGACCGCCGCGAGGTCCGTCGTGTACCCCGCGAACCAGGTGTCCTTCGGGCCGTTGGACGTGCCCGTCTTGCCCGCCACCGGGCGCCCGAGCGACTTCGCGCGCGCCCCCGTGCCGTGGTCCACGACGCTCTCGAGCATGCTCGTCACGACGTACGCCTCGTCGTCGCCGAGCACCCGGCGCGGCGGCGGCGCGTCCGGCAGCGGCACGTCCTTGCCGTCGGGCCCCACGATGCGCGTCACGAGGCGCGGCTCCGCCCACGTGCCGCCCGCCGCGAAGGTCGCGTACGCCCCCGCGAGCTCCACCGGACGCACCTCGTAGCTCCCGAGCGCGAGCGACAGGTCGGGCTTCATCGGCGACTCGATCCCGAGCGCCTGCGCCCACGGCACCACGTTGGCCGGCCCCACGTCGTGCAGCACGCGCACGGCCGCGACGTTCACGCTCTGCGCGAGCGCCTCGCGCAGACGCAGGAGCTCGTGCCCCTGGTAGCCCTCGAAGTTGGTCGGCCTGTACCCGCCCTCGAACGCGTCCGGCGTGGGGTCCACCAGCGTCGCCGGCGTGAAGCGCCTCGCGTGCAGCGCGTACGAGTACACGACCGGCTTGAACGTGGACCCCGGCTGCCTCCGCGACTGCGTCGCCCGGTCGAGCGCCCCCGCCTGCCCCTCGTAGCTGCCGACGAGCGCGAGGATCTCGCGCGTGCGCACGTCGATCGCGACGAACGCGCCCTCCGGACCCGACTCGAGCCGCAGCGGCGCCTTGCCGTCGGCGACCGCCGCGAGCAGGCTCACACGCACGTGCGCGCCCACCGGCGCGAACGCGCTCGGCGCGAGGTTCGCCGGGTTGTAGCGCGGGTAGTCGCCCAGCCGCACGGTGCCGGTGACCGTGCCCACGCGCACGTCGAAGGTGCCCGCCGCGTCGTCGGCGCCGGTGACGACGCCCACGAGCACACGGTGCTGCTCGAACGCCGGCGTCCCGTCGAACGGCACGAGCGCGTCGCGCGGCGGCGCCCCCTTGCCCTTGCGCGCGGCGCTCGCCGGCGGCGGCTCGAGCGCGCCCTGCAGCTTGTGCCGCTTGTCGTACGCCTCGAGTCCCGTGCGCAGCGCCTTGCGAGCCGCCTCCTGCAGCTTCGGGTCGATCGTCGTCGTGATGGTGAACCCACCGAGCCGCGCCTGCTCCGGCTCGGCGCGATAGAGCACCGCCTTCGCCGCCTCGACCGCCTCGGGCGCGATGCCGCTCGCCGGCTCGAGCGCCGGCGCGAGGTGCACGCCCTCCGCCTGCGCCGCCTCCCACTGCGCGTCGCCGAGGAACGCCTTGGCGTGCATCTGGTCGAGCACGTAGCTGCGGCGCTGCAGGGCCTTCTGGATGTTCACGCGCGGGTGGTACTCGTGCGGGTTCGCGATGCGCCCGGCGATGAGCGCGGCCTCGGCGATGTCGATGTCGCGCGCGCTCTTGCCGAAGTCGTCGCGCGCGGCCTCCTCGATGCCGTAGCGCCCCCGCCCGAAGTAGATGTTGTCGATGTAGAGCTCGAGGATCTGGTCCTTCGTGAGCTCCTGCTCGAGCTTGCGGGCGAGCAGCGCCTCGCGGATCTTGCGCGAGAGCGTGCGCTCGTTCGTGCCGAGGAGCAGGTTCTTCACGACCTGCTGCGTGATGGTCGAGCCGCCCTGGCGCGTCGTGCCGGCGCGCAGGTTCTTGAGGAACGCGCGGGCGATGCCCCAGTAGTTGAGCCCCTCGTGCTCGTAGAACCCGGCGTCCTCGGCGGCGAGGACCGCGAGCTTCACGTGCGGCGGCAGCGACGCGATGGGCACGACGGTGCGCCGCTGCGTGAAGAGCTCCGCGAGCACGGTGCCGTCGCGCGCGAGGACGCGCGTCACCTGCGGCGGCTGGTAGTGCTCGAGCTCCGTGACGCTGGGCAGCCCCGCCTCGTAGTGGCGCACGACGAGCCAGAGCGCGACGGCGCCGACGACGAGGAGCACCGACCCCGCGATGAGGGCGCGCTTGCCCCAGCGCAGGGTGAAGCTCTTCACCTTGCGCCAGCGCATCGTCGTCGTTTCGCCAGCATTGCGCACGCTGCCCTGGGGAACGCTCGAGCGGGCCCGTTTCATTCGGGCCGGATGTTAGCTCCCCCCGCGTCAGAAGACGCTGACGGTGCCCCCGCCCTCGACCTGGCAGACGCCCGAGCTCGGGTTTCCGCCGTAGCGGATGATGTCCGCGGCGGCGGGCTCCGCGTACACGCCCGAGAGCTCGATGGTCGCCATCCGGACGATCGCCTTCGACAGCTTCGTGACGAAGTAGCAGGGGATGCTCGGCGCCAGGTGCGGCCCGCCGACGCCGGAGTCGTCCGTGAGGAAGAGGTACCGGCCCCCCGTCAGCTGCGCGCCGCTGCGCATCGTGTACTCGAGCAGCTCGTCGGCGCCGCTGCCGGACACGGGATAGAGGTGCACGTCCTGGCCCGCGGCGGTCGTGAACTCGGTCACCATGGAGGGCGCCCGCTCGACGTGGTGCGGAGCATCGCCGACCCAGAACGCGAGCCTGGCGACGCTCGTGCCCGTGCGCCACGAGAGCCCGTTCATCGTGTGCAGGCCGATCTCCGGCGACTCGGGGGTGTCGCCGCCGCCGTCCGCGCTCAGGCCGTCGACCTCGCTCTGGAACGAGGTCACGTCGGTCGTGAAGTCCCACGACTTCACGACGTACGCATCGCCCGGATCGTAGTCGGGCGTGTCCCTGTACGCGACGAGCGCCCAGCGCGTGGCGGCGTTCGGGAAGACGCCGTCGATCGCGGCGCTGATGTCGGCGAACTCCGACTGCAGGTAGGCGATCTCGTCGCCCATGCTGCCGGTCGTGTCGATGACGAGGGCGACGTCGAGCTGCTGCCTGGCCGCACGCGTCCCGGCGAAGAGCGTGTGCGCCGCGTCGCGCGCGCTCGACGGGATCACGGGGATGCCCGAGAGCTGGGCGTTGGCCGAGAGGTACGCGCCGAAGAAGTCGTAGTTGCGGTTGTCGTCCCACGCGCCCGCGGTGAGGATGCCGGCGGGGACCCCTCCGTCGAACGCGCTCCCGGCGTCGCCGGACGTGGACGAGTAGGAGCCGCCGCCGCTGCCGCCGCCCCCGCTGCTCCCGCTGCCGCCGAAGCCGCCGCTGCCTCCACCGCTGCCGCCGCCGCCGGAGCTGCCGCTGGTGTCGCCGTTACCGCCGGTGCCGCCGTTGCCGCCGGTGACGTTGCCCGGGGTCCCGCCGCTCGAGCTGCCCGCGCCGGAGCTGCTGCTGCACCCCGCAAGGAAGATCATCGCGCCCGAGAGAAGCCAACTGCGCACTGCTGCACCTCCGAGGGCGAGGGAAGAGCAACACGCGGGCCCCGACGCGAGTACGGGCGTTTGCTGGTCGAGTCCGCTCGGACCGCGGGACCTCGGCGCCATCGGATGGCACATCCCGGCCCACGTTTCCGGGTAGCTTGCGGGCATGAAAGACGCGCGCCCGTCGCTTCTCGTCGCCCTGGTCGTCCTGGGAGCCGCATGCGAGCGGCCCTCCTCGGGTGCAGCGCCCGAGCCGGCCGCCTCGGGGGAGTCACGCCAGGCGGCGCGGCCGCCGACGCCGTGGAAGGGCGGGGCGATCGCGCACGGGGGCGTGGGGAGCCCGCCCGCCAATGCCGATGGGTGCCGCGCCGCCGTCGATGCGGCGCTCAACGTGCTCGAGGGTGGGGGCGATCCCGTGGACGCGGCGGTCGCCGGCGTCGTCGTGATGGAGGACGACCCGCGCTTCAACGCGGGCACCGGCTCGGCCGTGCGCCTCGACGGCAAGAGCGTGCAGATGGACGCGTCGGTCATGCGCTCCGACGGGCGCTTCGGCGCCGTCGCCGGCATCGAGCGCGTGAAGAACCCCGTGAAGGTCGCGCGCGCCGTGATGGACACGCCGCACCTCTTCCTCCAGGGCGACGGGGCCACGCGCTTCGCGCGCACCCTCGGGATGCCCGACTACGATCCGACGACCCCCGACCGCGTCGACCGCCTCCACAAGCAGCAGGTCGCGCTCCTCGACGGCGACGTGCCTCCCGAGTGGCGCTCCTTCGACTGGCGCGCGCGCTGGAACTCGCCCGAGCCGATGCCGGCGGCGCTTCGCGCGGACGCCGGCGCGCACGACACGGTCGGCGTCGCGGTGCGCGCGCCCGACGGGCGCTTCGGCGTCGCGCTCTCCACCGGTGGCCTCTCGCTCGCGCTGCGTGGGCGCGTGGGAGACGTGCCGATCCTCGGCGCAGGCCTCTACGCGGGCCCCGCCGGGGCGGCGGCGGCGACCGGCATCGGCGAACGCATCGTCGAAGCGGGTCTCGCGCGCGAGGTGCAGGGCTGGCTCGCGGCCGGCACGAAGGCCCAGGACGCCGCGCAGCGTGCCGTCGACGAGATCAAGGCGAAGGGCGACATCGGCATCATCGTCGCGACGCCCACCGAGCTCGCCGCCGCAGCCGATCGCCCCATGGCATGGGCCGCGCGCGAATCCGGATCGACCGCGTGGCAGGGGCCACGATGACCGCCCCCGGATGACGTAGGATTCACACGATGGCCGTCAACGTCGTGCGCCTCGAGCCCGGGCGGTGGCTCGATCGCTACCAGCTCCTGGCCCGGATCGCGGCGGGAGGGATGGCGTCGATCTGGCTCGGGCGCCTCACGGGCAAGCACGGCTTCGAGCGGCTCGTGGCCATCAAGACGATGCTGCCGGAGCTCGCGCACGCTGCCGTGTTCCGCACGATGCTCCTCGACGAGGCGCGCATCGCGTCGGGGATCCACCACGCCAACGTGGCCGAGATCCTCGACGTCGGCGAGGAGCACGGGATCCTCTACATCGTCATGGAGTGGGTCGAGGGCGACTCGCTCTCGACCATGCACCGCGCGCTGGTGAGGGAGCACCGCGCGATGCCCCTTCCCGTCGTGCTCCGCGTGTGCGCGGACGCATGCCGCGGCCTGCACGCCGCGCACGAGCTGCGCAACCGCGACGGCCAGCCGCTGCACGTCGTGCACCGGGACATCTCCCCGCAGAACATCCTCGTCGGCCCGGACGGGGTCGCGAAGGTCATCGACTTCGGGATCGCCAAGGCCCGCGAGCGCCTCCAGGGCTCGACGACGGGCGGGGTCGGCATGATCAAGGGCAAGGCCCGCTTCATGGCCCCCGAGCAGGCGCTCGCCGACGCCGTCGATCGACGCGCGGACATCTGGTCGATGGGGGCCGTGCTGCAGTACCTGCTCACGGGGGGCGCCCCCTACGCGGGCGCGACCGACGTGGACATCCTGTCCAAGATCGTCGGCGCCGAGAACCCGGATCCCCTTCCTCCGCACATCCCGCAGGCGGCCTCGCGCGTCGTCGAGCGCGCGCTCGAGTGGCGGCCGGACGACCGGTACGCGACGGCCGAGGAGCTGGCGACCGCGCTCGACCACGCGCTCGTGCAGATGTGGCGCCCCACGAGCGTGGGCGACGTGTCGAACTTCGTCGCTTCCGCCCTGCCGGGGCTCGCCGAGCGCCGCAAGAAGATCATCGACCGCGCGCTCGCCGAGGTCGACGACGAGCATGGCAGCGCCAGGTGAGCCGACGATGCGATCCACGGCTCGCATCGCGCTTCCCCTGACCCGCTCATCCCGATCAGCAGACTGCTGATCGCGGCCTGAACGTCGCAGCACGGCTCGAGGGGGCTGCGGGACGCCGTCTCGAGCCCGCCTGACGTGTTCTGCAGCTCGCATGGCACCATCAGCGCCTCGCATGACGCGATCTGCAGCTCGCATGACGTGATCTGCAGCTTGCAGAACGAGTCCTTCAGCCTGCACGTCACGTCCTGCGACGGGAATGGCGCGTTCTGGGATGCGATTGACTCGGTCTGCGAGGCGCCGGGCGGGCGCTGGTCGCTTTTTCACGCAACCAGCGAGCCGCGGCTGCCGATAGGCGGGTGAAGGTCGGAGAGCCCGGCCTTCGTACGACGTTCAACGCAAACCAAGAGGCTTCACATGACTGCTCAAAAACGTAGCGATTCCGACGCCAACACCATGCAGGTCTGTCAGCAGCGCATCGCGGGGCTCGATGCGCTCCCCGCCAACCCGCCCGACATCTCCTACAAGGGGAACAAGATCACGGTCGCGCAGGCACGGGCCATCTACCAGGGCTGCCTTGACACCCGCAAAGACCTCGACTCCGCCCGCGCACAGGAGAAGTCCGCTCTCGCCAAGCGCAAGGCAGCCGACGCCCAGCGCAGGGCGGTCGACAAGACCGTGCTCGACTGGGCGGCCAACTCCTACGGGCCTGACAGCCCGCAGGCGAAGGCCATCGGCTACGTGGCGCCAAACCCCAAGCAGCCCAAGACCGCCGTCAAGGCTCAGGCGGCCGCGCAGGCGCAGGTGACCAAGAAGGCGCACGGTGTGCTGGGAACGAAACAGCGCAAGGCCATCAAGGCGCCCAAGGTCGAGCCGGTCACGCTCGCCCCGGTGCCGGAGCCGCCGTCCCCGGTGCCCGGAGGCACGACGCCCAAGTCGTGACGACGACCCCGTGATACAAATCTCCCTATGTTCGCCGTGACCGGCGGAGAAGTGGCGATGTTCCTGTTCCTCTTCGCGCTCGCGTGGGGGGCAGGGCTGCTGCCGCGTCTCGGCGAACGGCTGGGGGAGCGGTTCGCGAAGCGCGACGCGAACGCTCGCCCCGGGGAGTAGCGCTTGTCGTCCGGGCCGACGCTCGGTGAAGGCAGTCTGCGGCCGACCGGCACGACTGTGTTCGTCAGCGACCCGACGGCGGAGGCCGAGCGCGTCGCGCACGCGCTGCGCGCCTCGGGGTACGTCGTGGTCGACGTGCCGCTCTCGATGCTCGTCGCGCGCGTGGCCGTGCAGCACCCGCGCGTCATCCTCGTCGACGCGGACGGGGAGGGCGCGCTCGACGTGATCGAGCGCATGCGCGAGCTGCCGGACGCCGACGCGATCGATGTGCTCTTCATCGCGAAGCCGGGCGGGGCGATCGGCAGCCAGGAGGAGGCGCTCGCCCACGAGGGGAGCGGCCTGTTCGTGCGCCCGGTCGACGTGCCGGCGCTCGTGAAGAAGGTGGAGGCGCTCACGGGCGGCGTGGAGGAGCCGAGCGACGGGTCGCGCACGAGCACGCCGCCGCCGTCGATCCCGAA
>DATJYG010000416.1:0-6233 GCA_035499695.1 Polyangiaceae bacterium | reverse complement strand
CCCTTCCCCGCCGCCATCGACGACGCCGTCTCCGCCTGGCGCTGGCTTCTGGCGTCGGGGGTGAAGCCGTCTCGCACCGTCATCGTCGGCGAGTCGGCGGGCGGAGGGCTGGCCGCCGCACTCATGCTCCGCCTTCGTGACGCGAAGGAGCCCCTGCCGGCCGCTGCGGCGCTTCTGTCGCCATGGGTTGATCTTTCGGCGCGCGGGGGCTCGCTCGAAACGAACGCGCCCTTCGACTGGTGCGAGCCGGAGGACGTGCCGAACCGCGTTCGATACTACCTGGGCGATCGCGACCCCACGACCCCGCTGGCCTCTCCGGCACTTGCCGACCTACGCGGTCTTCCGCCACTCCTCGTCCAGGCCGGAAGCGCCGAGATGCTCCTCGATCAAGGCGTGCGCTTCGCGGAGAGGGCCAGGGACGCCGGGGTCCCGGTCACCCTCGACGTCGTCCCCGGCATGATCCACGTGGGTCACTTGCTCGCCACGGTTTCGCCCGACGCGCGCGCGGCCATCGATCGGATCGCGGCCTTCGTCCGCTCGTCGGTAGGCGCTTCGGGCTAGGCTCTCGGCCATGCCCTGGGTCAAGGTCCCGCCGGAAAACCACCCCCTGTTCTACGCAGCGCTCCCGAAGGACCCACGAGTCGAGACGCTCAAGATGTTCGGAGGAGTCGCGGCCAAGGTGAACGGCAACCTGTTCGCCGGCCTGTTCGGCCGATCGGCGATGGTGTTCCTGTCTGACGCCGACCGGGGAAAGGCTCTCGCACTCGACGGGGCGAGCCTCTTCGATCCGATGGGCGACGGACGGATGCGCAGCGACAAGGTGATGCTGCCCGAGAGCATGATGCGAAACCCGGCGCAACTTCGCGCCTGGATTGCGCGCGCGTTCGACGCCGCATCGAAGCTTCCGAAGAAGGCGGCCAAGGAGGCCAAGAAGGCGAGCACGAAGCGGTAGCGCTACGCTGAGCGCGTCTCAGTCGTCGTCGCTTCCCGGGG
Source organism: Polyangiaceae bacterium (assembly GCA_035499695.1). GTDB lineage: Bacteria > Myxococcota_A > Polyangia > Polyangiales > Polyangiaceae > Palsa-1150. The sequence continues at coordinate 5,240 of DATJYG010000416.1, read as the reverse complement.
GCGCCGTCAGCACCACAGTCCGCTCGCGGGCCGGGACCAGCTCGGCTTTGACCTCGCTCACGAGAACGGCAACCGCATTCGCGTCCAGCGTCGATTGCTGGCGCAGGAGGTTGTGCAGCCTGCTCGCGAACGGTTGCAGCGCGCCAGCCGCCTGCATCTTGCCGAGCTCCTGCAGGACTTCACTCACGCCCTCGCTCCCGAGGCCCGTGGCGGACGCGCGCTCCAGCCGCGGCTGGAGCCAGACGAGAAACTCGCGATGGGTCATCCCGGCCAGCAAACATCGCGCGGCGACCCGGGTCAAGACGCGGGTCGACTCCGGAGCCTAACGATGCGCGGGGATGAGGTCCGCAAGGACCAGGTCGACGGTCTTGCCCGCCCCGGCCCCGCTCAGCGTGACGGCGACATGCTTGCCGGCGGGTAGCTCGCGCAGACGCACGCGCCAATCGGCGAGCGAGCGACGCGCGATCCCCTCGCCCCCGAGCTTCGTGATGCGGTCGCCCTCGTGCAGGCCCGCCTTCTCGGCAGGGCCGCCGGGGGTCAGCGCCACGACCTTCAACGCGTCGCCGTCGGCGACGATCCACATGCCGCTCCGGTCGTAGAGATCGGGCTTCGAGAAGTCGGCATTGGGCACGAGGTACATCTTGCGAGCGTCGTAGTCGAAGCTCACCGTGAAGCGGCGGAGGACGCCGGCGCCCAGGTTGCCGGAGTGATCCGGATTGGCGTCGGCTCCCTTCTGCCCGGTGAAGAGATCGACGACCACGTCGCGAACCGCGACATCCCCGAGGAGCAACGTGCCGGCGCGCGCAGGTCGCCCGCGCTCGGGGCCGCCCACGCCCCATCCGGTGACCGTCTCGACGTTGGCGCCGTAGCGCGTCACCAGATCGTTCTGTCGGACGAACGGCGAGTTCATCGTGAGAGAGGCGCGCGAACCGGTGTCGACGCTGAGGCGCACCGGCATGCCGTCGAGCTTCGCCTCGACGATCGGGATGCGGTCGGCCAGCTCGAACGGCACGACCTGCGCCCCGGCGGGCGGCTGGAACCTCGCGGGATCCGTCAGCGTGAGGACGTGCTTCTCGTAGTCCACGGTCACGCGGAAGCGGCGGAACATCTCGAATCCGACCAGCCCGTCCGACGCCGCTCCCTCGACGGGCGCCAGATCGCCGAGGTCCATCACGTAGAAGACCGGCTTGGAGAGGGCAGCGCCGCCCAGTCGGACCTCCCCCACGTGCGCCAGGCCGACGTCCACCTGCTGCTCCCCCACTCCCCTGCCCGCCAGCTTGCCTTCGATCTTCGCTCCCAGGCGCGCGGCCGCCGACGGCGTGAGCACGTTCGCGCCGCCCGTGTCGACGAGGACGCGCAGGCGCGTTCCGTCGATGGTGACGTCGGCGTAGATGTGGTTGTTCACCAGGTCGAAGGGGACCTGCGTCACGCCGGTGCCGTCGACGATGCGCGCGGTCGCCGTCATGGCCGGTATCGCGAACGCCTGAGCGTCGGGCATCGCGACGGGAGCGATGTGGTCCACCTTCATCTCGACGCGATCGCGAGGATCGGACTTGCCGGTCGAATCGCTGCGGTCGGTGATCTGGTGGAACGACATGCGCGCCCCGTCGACCTCGCGATAGTCGTCGATGCGCGTCGTCTCCACGTCCGAGTCCTCCCGCTCGTCCGTGCGACCCAGGAGGCCGGTCTCGGAGTCGAACCAGAGCGTGATGGCCCGCCCACCCTCGGGGGTGGCGTCGACCACCTGCCAGTGGCGTCCCGCATCGTCGGCCGCGCGCACCGGGGAGAACGTCACGTTGCGCTTCGCGGCGTGCGTCGAGCCGAGGCATGTCATCCACGCTGCCGTGACTGCCTTCTGCTGGGCGTCCGGCGCGTCCAGAGCGACGACCTCCCCGCCCGGATCCTGCCTCCACGCCTGCTTGCCGTCGTAGCCCTCGGCTCCCTGGACCGGGCCGAGCGTGTAGTGCGACACCGATCGACACGTCTTCGTGTCGTTCACCGAGGTGATGGCCCCGGAGAGACCGCCGGCGGCGATCGTTCCGTCGACCTGGATGGCGTCGACCGAATCCCAGCGACTGCCGCCGCCCGATGCGACGAGAAAGCGAGCGACGAGCGACGCCCCGTCACCGGCCGACGGCGGCGGCGGATTGGCCGGCGCGTTCGTGACCGAGGGTGTTGCGGAGCCCCCGCACGCCAGCAGATGAAGAGAGCATCCGAGCACAACGTTCATCGCGATCCTGCTCATGAGGCGACCCCTTGATCGTTGTTGAAAAACGATGCCATCCTTCAACGGTGAGGCGAACCATGGCACGGAACCCAGCCGTCATCCAGCGGCCCGCGGAGATCAAGCTCCTGGCTTCCCCGGTGAGGCAGGAGATCCTCGACACACTCGAGGCGCTCGGGGGAAACGCGGCGGTCGCGTCCATCGCATCGGCCCTTGGTCGACCGAGCGACGGGCTCTATTACCACCTGCGAATCCTGGTGAAGGGAGGCCTGCTCGAGGAGCTGCCGGACGAGGGCGAAGGGAGGCGCTACCGCACGCGAGCGTCCCGGTCCGAGCGAATGCGCCTCCGCTACGAGCCCGGAAAGACGCCGAACGCGCGCGCGGTGACACGGGTCATCGGGGGGATGCTCCGCACCACGAAGCGTGACTTCGACGCCGCCCTGGCCGATCCGGAGGCCGTCACCGACGGTCCGCACCGGGCGCTTCACGCCGCCCGCGCGAAGGGATGGGTCTCGCCTTCCGACCTGGCCGAGCTGAATCGCCTGCAGGCGCGGGCCATGGCGCTGCTGCGTCGCAACCCGAAGCCGCGAGGTGCGCAGCTCATGTCGCTGACCTGGGTCCTCGCGCCGGTGCAGGCCCGACCGTCACGCAGGTAGCCCCAAGGATTGCCGGCATGGCATGGTCCCAAGGTGGTGGTGAACGCCGCTCTTCTGCTCGCCGTCGGCCTGCTCTCCACCCGCGAGGACGTGGCGGCGAGGCTCGCGAGCGACCCGATCGCGCAGAAGACGGCGACGGACCTCTTCGACGCCGACGGCGACGAGGTCGACGTGCTGCCCGCGCAATGGTTCGACGGTGGCTACCGCGGCCACATCCAGCTCGTGCCCGCCGTGCCGACCGGCGCCGACCGCAAGCACCTCGAATGGATCGCCGCCGCCATGCGCGACTTCGACACGTTCTTCGCCGCCCTCGCGACCCACGGCACGGTCCACTACCGCTGGCGCGGTCTGAGCCTGCGCTTCTTCCGGAGCGTCGGCAACACCACGCCCAACGCCTTCGCCGACGGCTGGACCATCGCCTACAACGTGAACGGCTCGATCGACCGCAGCGCCGACGCCGCGCGCGAGACGCTCTTTCACGAGATCTTCCACCTCGACGACGCCGACCACGGAGACTGGTCCTCGGCGCACCTCGCCGCGATCCAGGAAGCAATAGAGCACAAGTGCGGCGCGCGCACCGCGTGCCTCACGCCGTACGCGCCCACCTCCACCATCGTCCGCCGCGGGACGTACTACGCGTTCCAGCCGGGCAACGACGCCCACGAGTACGCGGCCGAGGTGGCGCTCCGCTGGTATCGCGAGCAGCGCGCCGTCGTCCTCGGGGGCCCTCCGGTGAGCCCGTCCTTCAAGTGCGGTCCGCCGGAGAACCGCGCGGCCTGGGACGCGATCGCGGCCGAGTTCTTCGGCGGCGTCGATCTCGTGCCCGCCTGTGCTGCTCCCTAGGGAGGTGAAGGGCACGCGCCGTGCGTCTCGTCGGAGACCGTGAGACGTCTCCTGGTTGCGCTTGCGCTCGCGTCGACGGCGGCGTGCGGGGGCGGCGGGGCCGTCACGCCACCTCCGTCGTTCGAGTCACCGGCCGCGCTCCGGGGGGCAGAGACGGGGTATCCCGCCGGGGTCGTACCGGATGACTGGATCGTCGCGGTCACGCGGCGCGAGCTGAAGGACGACCCGGTCACGCGCACGGAGACGATCGGGGCCACCAGCGACCACGGCGTCCTCGTGCTCACCGGATCGGTGACGACGCTCCTCGCGGCGCAGCGCGCGCTCGACATCGCGCATCTCGTTCGCGGCGTCCGCGCGATCGTCGACCGGATCGACCTCGCGGCCGTGCCGCGGCCGGACCACGACCTGGAGCTGGAGACGGACACCGCGCTCCGGCGTGATCCAGTCGCCACGCGTCAGAGGCTCGTGGCGCACGTCGAGCACCGGGCGGCGCTGCTGACGGGCGAGGTCGACTCCCCGGCCGTCCGGAGCGCCGCGCTCGAGGACCTCCAGGCCATCCCGGGCCTCGTCTCCGTTCTCGACGACGTGATCGTCCGGAACGTCACCGGCCCGGACGCGCTGCTGGCCGCCGCCGTCCGCAGGTCCGTGAGCGTCGATCCATGGCTGGACGGCTCGCGCGTGCGCGTCGATGTGCTTCGCGGCGTCGTACGACTCGACGGCTGGGTGACGAGCCCGCAGGAGCGCGCGCGCGCCGAGGCCGACGCCTGGACCGCGTCGCCCGTCGGCGTGGACGTGCAGGCGCTTCAGATCGTCCCCTTCGCCGACGACGGGACGCTGCGCGGCTCACCGCGCACGCAGCGCTCCGACGGGGACCTCGAGCAGTCGCTCCTCGACGCGTTCCTGCACGACGGCCGCGTCACTCCGTTCGTGCCGCGCGTCTACGTGCAGGGCGGCGTGGTCGTCCTCTCCGGCGTGGCTCCGAACGCAGCGGTCGCGCGCGCCGTCGACGACGACGCCTGGAACCTCCCCGGTGTGCGTGCCGTGCGGGACTTCGTCCGGGCGCGGCCCGTGGTCCCCGCCGGCGCCGACGACATGCGCCGGCGGTGACCTCCGCGAGCGGGCCCTACACCTTCGTCGCGCGCGACATGAGGAAGTGCTGGCGCTGCTCGTTGCCGTGGATGATCTCGACGAAGAGCGCCTCGAGCTCCGCCCGGAGCTTGGCGAGGCGGGCGGGATCGCCCTGCAGGGTCGCGACGAGGTGCGCCAGCGGACCGAGCGTCGCCTCCATGGAGACGCGCGAGTAGCTCGGGCCCAGCGTGGGGGCCACCATGGTGTCGCGCTCGAAGACGAGGTCCTTCACGTGGCTGCCGAGCCGCTCGCGCACGACGTTCGGGTCGCCCCATTGCGGGGGCGGCGCCGGCCTGGCCGCGCCCGGCGGAGGAGGAGGCATGTACGACCCGACCAGGGCGAACATGCGCCCCACGAAGTGATCGGGCGGCCACGTCGTGAAGGCGATA
>DATJYG010000415.1:0-5007 GCA_035499695.1 Polyangiaceae bacterium | reverse complement strand
GCGCGATGGGCCTTCCCTCGCTCGAGTCGTGGTCCTGCGTCTGCGCGAAGAAGTACGGCTCTCCGTCCGACTTCGCGACGGTGGCGCCGCTCACCCACCCGAGCGTCTCCGTCGTGCGCAGCGGGTAGACGTCGAAGCCCTTGCCGTTGCCGATGCGTCCGGCCTTCGTGCGGCCCCAGCCCAGCGTGAGGGCGATCGACTTGTCGGCCTGACCGCGGACGATCCAGACCGCGGCGGTGATCGACTTGTCCCCCGAGCCGATCTTCACCCAGTCCTTCTTGTCGACCCCGAGCTCCTTGGCCGTCGCCGGCGACATGATCGCCGCGTTGTCCCAGACGAGCTTCGTGACCGGGTCGGGCATCTCCTGCAGCCACGTGTTGTTCGCGTAGCGGCCGTCCACCATCTTCGGGCACGGAGCGAACGTCACCTCGTACCCCGACGGCGCGCCGGGCTTGGCCGCCTGGACGGCCGTCGCGATGGCGGTCGCGTTGATCGTCGGCGTCGCCTGCTTGGCCTGCGCCCGCTGCAGCACGCCCGCGGCGAGCGCCCGGTTCCACTCGCGCTCGAGCTCGTACGCGTGCACCGGGATCGCGTTGCCGGATGCGTCCTTGCACTGCACGGTGCCCATGTCGTCGGGCGCACCGCACGCGGTGAGCTGCCGCCCGGCGATGACGAGGCCCTCGGCGGTCGCCTGCACCAGCTGGTGGCCGGCCTTCTCCGGCGTCTTCGCCATGAAGGCGAGGAGCTCGATCTCGCTCCGGCCCGCGTAGAGCGGTGCGATGAGCGGCTGGCGCACGGCGATGCTGCCGTCGAGCGCCTGAGCGTCACCCCACGACTCGTACTCGTGCGCGAGCGGCACGTGCCAGCCGCACTTCTCGCTCGTCTCGTCGACGAAGAGCGACGCGTGCGCCGTGAAGGGCACCTTCGCCAGGCGCGCGCCGAACCCGAGGTCCGCCGGCGCGTCGTACACGGGGTTGCCCCCGAGGATGACGAGGCCGTCCACCTGACCGCCGCCCATCGCGTCGGTGAGCGCCTTCATGTCCTGCGCGACGTCCAGCTCGTCCGGATCCGCGACGGGCGCATACACCACGGTCGCTCCGGAGTTGCCGAGCGCCACGTTGATGGCGTGCGCCAGCGCGTGCACGCGCGCCGGCTGCCGCGCTCCGACGACCAGGACGCACCGCCCGCGGTTCGCGGCCAGATCGCGCGCGACGGGTCCCACCCAGTTGAGCGGGATGCCGTTGGTGTTCCCGCCCAGCTTGGCGGCGGCGTTCTGCAGGTCGGTGCCGGCGTTGACGCCATTCCTCGACAGCTCGCCGAGGAGGACGCAGAGGTACCGCTCGACGTCGCCCGCCGCGAGGCGCAGGCGGTTGTCGGCCATGTTGCCCGTCGTCGTGCGCGCAGGCTCGACCACGTAGAGGCGGTTCATCGAGTCGCCCGCGCGGCGCAGGCGGCGGCTGTTCGAGAACGCCTTGGTCGCCCGCACCGAGCCCGACTCGGTCTGCAGGAAGTCGCTGTCGAGCGACAGGATGACGTGCGCCCTGTCGAAGAGGTGGATCGGCGACATCGGCTTGCCGAAGGCCAGCCGCGCCCCCTCGCGCGCGTTGCTGTCGGCCACCGCCGACCACGTGTGCACGCGCGCCTTGGGGAACCGCTGCGCGAGCGCCGCGCGCATGCGCAGGACCGTCGGCGAGACCGTCGGCGGCATCAGCAGCCGCAGCTTCGCGCCCTGGTCCTTGTCGTACGTCGCGAGCTTCGCCCCGAGCTCACGCTCGAAGTCGTCCCACGTCGCCGGCGCGCCGCCCTTCAGCGGCGTCGTCGATCTCTCGGGGTCGTAGAGCTCCAGGATGCTCGCCTGCGCCACGAGGTCCGCCGCGCCGAAGCTCGACGGATGCGCCTCGTTGCCCTCGATCTTCGTGGGCCGCCCCTCGTGGCACTCCACGACGAGGCCCAGCGCGTCACCCCGACGCTGGATCACCGTGGCGTAGTGCGACGGGACGCCCGGGATGACGTCCTCGGGCATCTTCGTGTACGGCACGATCTTCTCGACCGGCCGCCGGCAACCCTCGGCGCCGACCAGGGCCAGCGTGGCGCTCATCGCGCCCAGCAGGCCGCGCCGGCTGAGCATCATCGACTCTTCGCTCGGCGGCGTGTCGACGTGGCCCTTCGGGAACTCGGGGCTGTCGACGCTCGCCGGCAGCGACTTGGTCGCTCCGTTCACGTAGGGGGCGCGCTTGCTCATCGGTGGCACCCCCAGCAGTTCTCGGGCGGATTGAGCGGGCGCGGGGTCTCGACGTGCCCCTCGTGCTTCCACCCCATGTTCGTCATCTGCGCGACTGGACGAATGTGTTCGCTGTCACCCTGCTTCGCCTTCACGTCGCGGTGGCATTCGAGGCACCAGCCCATGCTGAGGGGCTTCTCCATCCGCACCTGCTCCATCTGGTCGATGCGCCCGTGGCATTCGACGCAGCCGACGCCGGCGGTCACGTGCACGCTGTGGTCGAAGTAGACGTAGTCCGGCAGCTTGTGGATGCGCACCCACTCCATCGGCTTGCCGCTCGCCCACGAGTCGCGAATCGGCTGAAGCGCAGCCGAGTCGGTCTTGACCACCTGGTGGCAGTTCATGCACGTCTCGGTCGGCGGCACCATCGCCATGGGCGCGCGCTCGACGTTCACGTGGCAGTAGCGGCAATCGAGCCCGAGCTGCCCCGCGTGCAAGCGGTGCGAGTACGGGACCGGCTGCTTCGGCATGTAGCCGACGGCCGTGAACCAGGGCGAGAAGTAGTACCAGATGAGGAAGGTGACGCCGACGAGGCCCAGCGTGGCGGCCGCGCCCACGACCTGCGGCAGCTTGTTGAGTGACCTGGGAAATATCTGCATGGGGGTGCCGAACGGCGCGCGGGGGGAGTGCGCGCGGAAAGGCCGAGAATCCTCTTCGATCGCGAGCGCGCTTATACGAAACCGGGCCCCTCCAGACAACGCCCTATTTCGCGAAAGGTTTGCGCGATGTAGGAGGGCCGTCCACGGCGGGGTGTACCATCGGCTGCTCAATAGGGAGGAGCACCATGCTGGGGCAAGAGGGGATGGATCCGGTTCACCTGTTGGTGGGGGTCGCAGCGGCACTCCTCGTGTTCTTCGTGCTGCTCGGGGTGCGGTACATCCCGAACGACCGCGTCGGCGTCGTCGAGAAGCGCTGGAGCGCGCGCGGGTCGGTGCAGAGCGGGCTCATCGCGCTTCGCGGCGAGGCGGGGTTCCAGCCGTGGATCCTGCGCGGCGGCATGCACTGGCTGATGCCTCTGCAGTACCGCGTGCACCGGATGCCGCTCGTGACGATCACGCAGGGGTCGATTGGCTACGTGTTCGCGCGCGACGGCGCGCCGCTCGAGCCCATCCAGGCGCTGGCGTCGAACGTGCGGGCGGACGACTTCACGGACGTGGCGACGTTCCTCGGGCACGGCGGGCAGCGCGGGCCGCAGCGCAAGGTTCTGCGCGAGGGGACCTACGCGGTGAATCTCGCGCAGTTCGTCGTCGTCACGTACGACAAGGTCTACTTCCTCCCGCTCAACCGGGAGGAGGACGAGAAGATCCGCCGGATGGCGGGGATCATCGGCGAGCGCGCGGGGTTCGCGCCGGTCGTCATCAAGGGCGCCGACGACCTCCTCGGCATCGTGACGGTGCACGACGGGCCGAGCTTGCCGCAGGGCGAGATCATCGCGCCCGTCTGCGGCGAGGACCCGACGAGCAAGGCCACGTACCACAACAACTTCCAGGACCCGGAGCGGTTCCTCGCGGCCGGCGGGCAACGCGGCCGGCAGCTGCAGGTGCTCGTCGAGGGCACGTATTACATCAACCGGCTCTTCGCGACGGTCGAGACGATCCCGAAGACGGTGGTCGAGGTCGGGACCGTGGGCGTCGTCGTTTCTTACACGGGCGAGCGCGGCGCGGATCTGTCCGGCGCCGAGTACAAGCACGGCGAGCTCGTCGCCAAGAACACGCGAGGCGTGTGGAACGAGGCGCTCTTGCCCGGGAAGTACGCGTTCAACACGTACGCCGGCAAGGTGCTGCCGGTGCCGACGGTGAACTTCATCCTCAAGTGGAACAAGGGCGAGGTCGGGTCGCACCGGTACGACGAGAACCTGAGCGAGGTGTCGCTCATCACGAAGGACGCGTTCGAGCCCCTGCTGCCGCTCAGCGTCGTCGTGCACATCGATTACAAGAAGGCGCCGCTCGTCATCCAGCGGTTCGGGGACATCAAGCGGCTCGTGGAGCAGACGCTCGACCCGATGGTGAGCGCGTACTTCAAGAACGTCGCGCAGACGCGGACGCTGATCGAGCTGATCCAGCAGCGGAGCGACATCCAGCAGCGCGCCGGGTCCGAGATGAAGACGAAGTTCGAGGCGTACAACCTGGAGCTCCAGGAGGTGCTCATCGGGACGCCGACGAGCGCGCCGAACGACAAGGCGATCGAGACGATCCTCACGCAGCTGAGGGCGCGGCAGATCGCCGAGGAGCAGATTGCGACGTTCGGGCAGCAGCAGAAGGCGGCCGTGAAGGAGAGGGAGCTCCGCGAAGCGGCGGCGAAGGCGCAGCAGCAGCAGTCGCTGACGGAGAGCGAGATCGCGATCACGATCCAGGAGAACCAGGGGAAGGCCGAGTACCAGCGGAGTTTGCAGAAGTCGGCGGAGATCAGGGTGCTCGCGGAGGCGGAGGCAGAGAAGGCGGCGAGGATCGGGATCGGGCAGGCGATTGCGACGGAGGAGCAGGTGCGCGCTTACGGGGGGCCGAAGTTCCAGGTGGCGCAGCAGGTGATGAATCGGTTCGCCGAGGCGATCGAGCAGGCCGGGGTGGATGTGGTGCCCAAGATCGTCGTGGGCGGGCAAGGGCCAGGTGGCGGGGGCACTGGCGGAAGCAGTCTGCTCGAAGCGCTGCTGGCGATCGTGCTGAGCGATCGGCTGGGCGACGGCACGCGATCCGAAACGAGCGCCGCGCCGGAGCTGGAGCAGCTCC
>DATJYG010000414.1:0-11593 GCA_035499695.1 Polyangiaceae bacterium | reverse complement strand
CAGCCGCGCCGAGCAGATGAAGGCGTACCCCTGGTTCAAGGACAAGAAGTGGCAGCGCGAGATCGACATGCTGCTCAAGAACGACTTCAAGATGGAAGTCGACGGCTTCCTCACGAAGAGCATCTCTTTCATCACCGACGAGTACATCCCGAAGAAGCTGCGGGACCGCGACTACCTGCAGTGAGAGGGTCGAAAACTGCGCTCCTACCACCCGACTTTCTGGGCGGGGGGCCAGTTTGAGACGTGAAGCACCCGGCCCCAGGTGACTTGACTTGGGGCATGGGCATTCGTGTTCTTTGCGTAGCGGGCGCCATCGGTTCACTGGTCGCCACCGTGGGATTCGCGCCGGGGTGCGGCGGATCGAGCGGAGGCTCGGGCTTCGGCAGCAGCAGCGGCAACTCGGGCTCCGGCGGTAGCGGCAGCAACGGCAGCGGCAGCGGCGGCGGCAACAGCAGCAGCAGCGGCGGCGTCGTGGGCTTCGGCGACGCCAGCGCCGGTGAGGGCGGCGGCGTCTGCGCGCCCAACCCCGCCAACTACGACATCCCCGGCAACAACTGCGACGACGACGGCGACGGCAAGGTGGACAACCCCTCGACGTGCGACGGGAGTCTCATGCTGACGGGCACGGCCCACGACTTCGCGAACGCCATCGGTCTGTGTCAGGACGTCTCGGGGCAGAAGTGGGGCATCGTGTCCGCGACGTACACGAAGGGCTTCGGCGGAGGCGCTCCCAACGACGGACAGCACGGGATCCTTCCCCACTTCGGCACGACGATCATGCCGCGTGAGGGCTCGACGCTCGGGGTGCTCAGCTCCGGCTTCGCGCGCGAGTGGGACAATTCGGGCGGCACCGGCTCCGGGAGCTGTCCAAACCCGCTCACGAGCATGTCCGGCGCTCCGTGCTTCAAGGGACAACAGACGCCGATGACCGGGCTGGGGACCGCACCGCCTGGATACCCGAAGGCGGCGGCGGCGTGTCCGAGCCAGATGGGGTTCGGCATCTTCGACCCGATCAGCGTCACGCTGCAGATCAAGACGCCTGCCAACGCGCAGGGCCTGCAGTTCGACTTCGACTTCTATTCGGGCGAGTGGCCGGAGTGGGTGTGCACCACCTACAACGATTCGTTCGTCGCCTGGCTGCAGTCGGGAGCGTTCACGGGCAAGAACGGGGACCTCAACATCTCGTACGACTCCAAGGGCGACCCGGTCAGCGTGAACAACGCCTTCTTCGAGACGTGCACGTCGAACGCTTCCACCGGTTGCTGCTCCACCCAGACCATGACGGGTTGCGGCAGCCCGACGGGCACCGCGATGTGCACCAACGGTCCCGGCGAGCTGGCAGGCACCGGCTTCGAGGATGACGGAACCTACTGCGGCGGCGCGAGCACCGGAGGCGGAGCCACCAGCTGGCTGACGACCACTGCGCCCGTGAAGCCCGGCGAGGTCATCACGCTCCAGTTCATCATCTGGGACACGGGAGACTACAACTACGACTCGAGCGTTCTGGTCGACCACTTCACGTGGCAACCGGGACCGACGACGACGGGTACCCAGCCCGCGCAGTGAGAAGCGGCGACGTCACACGACGTCGTCCGAAGCCAGAGAGCAACGCGACGGCGCCTCCTGCGGATCGATCTGCAGCGTCGAGTGAGCGATGCCGAATCGATCGTGGAGCTCCCTGCACGCATCCGACAGGAACGTGGGGCCGCAGGTGGCGCCGGGCATGACGAGGTGCGCCGTCAGCGCCGTCTCGGTCGTGCTCATCGCCCAGATGTGAAGGTCGTGCACCTCCACGACCTCGGGGAGCCCTCCGAGGAACGTCCGGACCGCCTCGGGGTCGATGCGCTCGGGAACCGCGTCCAGGATGAGGTTCAGCGACTTGCTCATGAGCGACCACGTGCCACCGAGGATCGTGAGCGCGAGGACGATGCTCACCACCGGGTCGACCCAGAGCCAGCCGGTCAGCAGGATCACGCCGCCCGCGATGGCCACGCCGACGGCCAGCGCCGCGTCCGATGCGAGGTGAACGAAGGCGCTGCGCAGGTTCAGGTCCTCCTCGCGGCCGCGCAAGAAGAGCAGCGCCGACACGCCGTTGACCGCGGCACCTGCGAGCGCGACGACGATCATGGTGAGCCCGTGCGGACGCTCCGGCTCGAAGAGGCGCCGGATCGACTCCCACGTGAGGCCTCCCGTGACGAAGAGCAGGATGAGCGCGTTGGCGGCCGAAGCGACGATCGTGGATCGCCGGAACCCGAAGGTTCGCCGGGACGAGGGCTTCAACCGAGCGAGCGCAGTGGCTCCCCACGAGAGACCGAGGCCGAGCACGTCGCCGAGGTTGTGCCCGGCGTCGGCGACGAGCGCCATCGACTGGGCCAGGAGCCCGCACACGACTTCCACCACGACGAAGCCGAGGTTGAGAGCGATGCCCAGCACGAAGGCGCGCCCGATGCTCGCGCCCACGTGCCCGTGATGGTCGTGGCGGTGCGAGTGGTCGTGGTCTCGCCCGGTCATGGCGCCATGAACGTGGGCAAGCCGGGCTTGCACTCACCGCCCTCGCGAATCATCTCGAGCTGCGTCACGCGACAGCCGCGGTCCGGCACCTGATAGTTCGTCTCGAGAACGCACGCGGCGCCGCTCACGACGCAGAAGTGGCTCGACGCAGAGAGTCCGAGCTCTGCGCAATCCGCGCCTTCCGATTCGGTCGCCTCGTACTCGCAGAAGGTCGCGTCGTGGATCTCGTTGCACTGGTACGGGGTGCCCGCACAATGAACCGGCCGGATCATCGTGGTGCAGCTGGTGCCGACGATGGCCATTCCGGCGAGGAGAACGGTGCCTGCGGTCTTCGATGCTCGTTCCATGGGGACCCCTGGAATGTCTAGATCATCCCGGGGCCGGCCCGCCAGAGGTCGGACCGCGGGGCCCATCTGCACGCTCGTGCATGCGAAGCCGATGCCCGCTTTTTCCGGTCCCCGGCTCGACCGCAGCGTTGCTCAGCGGCGTATCGAGAAGCCCAGGAACGGCGTCGCCTGAGGCTCGTCTCCCGGCAGTCCCACGTAGGTGCCTGCGTCGATCTGCATGTCGCGCGTGAACGCCCAGAGCGCTCCCGTTCCCGGCGCCTGACGGCGGGCACCCAGCCGTTCTCCTCGACGACGTTCAGCTTCAACCGCACCTCGAGGGGACCCGGAGGCTGGAAGCGCCCGAGGGACGGCACGCAGTCGGCGTGGGTGAAGAGGAGCGATCGGTGTCGATGACGCCGAGGCACGAGTCGGGTACTGGATCCCAGAGGCCATGAACCCCGTCGCACGAGAGACCGAGCATGCGGTGCCTATCCTCGGGCTCTGCGCCGGGGTGCTCCTGTGCGGGTGCGGCGACGCCGCGCACACGTATGTCTCGCTGGACAACCACTACCCGGCATCCAAGACATCCCTGGTCGTTTACCAGGGATGGTGGCAGGCAGTGCCCTTCTCGACGCCGATCCTTCCCGGCGGCTCGTCCGGGCCTCAGCCCACGGTCGCTGCGTCGGACAACACGGCGTACGTCGTCCTCGCGCCAGGGTGGGATCCGAAGGGCAACGCGGGGCCTACGTCGGTCATCGTGATGCAGTCGAAGACGGGATTTGCCGTCCGCCTGAACGACACGCTTCAGATCCCGGTGGACGACGAGCACTTCGCAGGCAACTGCCTGACGGGCAGCCACCTCACGCAGCAGCAGGCCGACTTCATCACGCACCTCGTCTTTCCGGTCACCTTCGAGGCCATCCGTTACGATGCGGCCACTTGCACGGCGAAACCCATCGGTGACGCCGCGCCCTGACCTTCGACGAAGCTCCCTTGCTCCGCCGCTTCCTCCTGCCACTCGCGTGCATCCTCCTCGTGCCTGCCCTGGCACGCGCGCAGGCGGCGCCTCCGGCTCCGCACGAGGATCAGGCGTTCGACTTCATGAACGTCCTCACGTGGAACGGGATGCACGACATCGGCCACGAGAGCTGGAACGCCTACGGCCAGTTCACGTACATCTCGAGCTGGAAGCCGGGGTTCTCGGCGCCGTACACGAACGCCAACGGCAGCGTGAACTCGCTCGCGCCCGACTACGAGCGGAGCTTCACCGGGAGCTTCACCCTCTTCTTCGGGGCGCGCCTCTGGAACGGAGGCGAGGCGTACTTCGTCCCCGAGGTCATCTCGGAGCGGGGGCTCTCGAACCTCAAGGGCATCGGCGGCTCGATCCAGAACTTCGAGCTGCAGAAGACGGGCAGCGAGACGCCGCAGCTCTATCGCGCGCGCACGTACCTGCACCAGACGTTCGGCTTCGGGGGCGCGCTCCAGGACAAGACCTCGCAGCCCATGCAGCTCGCGGCGACGGTGGACAGACGTCGCCTCGAGCTGCGCCTCGGCACGTTCTCGGCCCTGGACGTCTTCGATCGAAACACCGTGATCCCCGATCCGCGCAAAGACTTCCTCAACATGGCGTTCATGACCCACACCTCGTGGGACTTCGCCGCCGACGCGCGCGGCTACTCCTTCGGGGGTGCGGCGGAGCTCTACTGGGACGACTGGGCGCTGCGGGTCGGCCGCATGGCGCCACCGCACGACCCGAACGTCCTTCCCATCACGTTCGACCTGATCAACCAGTACGCCGACGCCTTCGAGCTCGAGCACGATCACGTGCTCTTCGGGCGCTCCGGCGCCGTGCGTCTGCTCGCGTACAGGAATCGCGAGATCACGGGCCGGTTCACCGACGCCATCGCTGCGTTCAAGGCGAATCCGATGGAGAACGCGGCTGCGTGCACCAGCTACAACTACGGGTCGGGGAACCACACGGCGCCGGACCTCTGCTGGGTGCGCCGGCCCAACACCAAGGTGGGCATCGGCATCAACCTCGAGCAGCACCTCATCGCCGACGACATCGGCGTGTTCCTCCGCGCCATGTACTCGGACGGCAGGACGGAGGTCGACGCCTTCAATTCTGCCGACCGCGATCTCTCCTTCGGCTTCCTGGCCAACGGGTCGATCTGGCACCGGCCGTTCGACACGACGGGGATCGGCTTCTCCGCGAGCTGGATCTCTTCCATCCACGCGCAGTACCTGGCGATGGGCGGCGTGGACGGTTTCGTCGGCGACGGGCACCTGAACCAGGGCGCCGAGAGCGTGATCGACGTCTTCTACAGCTTCAACCTGTTCAGGGCGCTCTGGCTCACGGCGGACTACCAGCACCTCTGGAACCCGGGCTTCAACGCCGATCGCGGCCCGGTCGAGATCATCAGCGGGAGGGCGCATGCGGAGTTCTAGCTTCGCCGCCGCGATCCTCCTGGCGGGGATGACCTGGGCCGGTGCAGCCGGCGCGCAGCAGTCCGCGCAGGGCTTCGGCGTGGAGCGGTTCTACCCGTCGGCTCCGGGCGCCGGATGGTTCGTGATGGACTCGCTCGACATGCACGGGAACCTGGGCGGCGTCATGGCCCTGACGCTCGGGTACGCGCACGATCCCTGGCGCGTGCGGTCTGCGGACGGATCGCAGCGCCTGGCCGTGGTGTCGGACGAGGCATTCGCCGACTTCGGTTTCGCCGTGACCTACGATCGGTTCCGCCTCTACCTGAACATGGACATGCCGCTGGCCATCGAGGGGCAGAGCGGCACCGTGCGGGGCGTCTCGTACACCGCACCGACGGTGGACCCGGGGTCGAGCCCGGACACGCTCTCGGACGCTCGAGTGGGCTTCGATGCGCGCATCCTGGGCGACGAGCGATCCCCGTTCCGCCTCGGTGCGGGAGCGCAGCTCCTGATCCCGAACGGCAACACGTGCTGGGTGGACACGACGGTCAAGTACCGCTGCGACTACGACACGGACGGCACCTACCGAGCGATGGGACGCGTGCTCTTCGCCGGCGACGTCGGCGCCTTCACGTACGCGGGGCAGGTCGGGATCCACATCCGTCCGCGCGACGACACGCCCGTGCCAGGGCCGCAGGGAAGCGAGCTTCTCTTCGGCGCGGCAGCTGGTGCGCGCATCCCGGTGTCCGGCAGCAGCCGGACGGCCTTCGTGCTCGGTCCGGAGGTGTACGGCGCGACGGCGCTGCGCTCGCTCTTCGGCACGACGAGCACGGCGCTCGAAGGGCTCCTGACGGCTCGGGTCGAGGGGACCGCAGACGACGGCCCGCAGCTTCGCTTCAAGCTCGGACCTGGCGTGGGCCTCGATCAGCACTTCGGCGCCCCCGAGTGGCGCGTCGTCGTCGGCATCGAGGTGTTCGACCGCGTTCGCCCCCGCTGAGGCTCACCGGTCGCGCAGCAGTTCGCGATCGAGCGGGCGGACGATCGGCTTCGGCGACGAGGGCGTTGCGCCTGGGCCCGGATGCACGCCCGCACTGATCGCGTAGGCGACGTAACCGAGCGCCAGGACGGCAACGAAAGTCAACAAGCTAAGGAGCGGCCGGTCTGCGCGCATGGATCGGTCGGCGGCGCGTCGCCCAGCAACGGGTGTGCCTGCCTTCGAACCATGGTGGTGAAGGGAGAAGGGCGGGGCGGGATGGGACCGAGCGCCTCACTTCGGGGACGCCGGCGCGGCATCCCGTCCCGTGACGACTAGCGACTCTCGGCCCAATCGAGCTCGCGGCAGATCCAGTTGAGCAGCGCCAGGGCGAAGAGGTGGGCGAAGGCCAGGCCCGAGAAGGACACGAGGCGCACGATCCGGGGGGCCCCGGTCATGTGCTCCGAGATCACCTCGCTCGCGCGATAGGGCCTCGCCGAGGCGACGTACGTGCCCACGGGCACGCGCGCCCACCATCGAGGCGAAGGCAATCTCGCCGACGTGGAGCCCGTGGACGACGGAGGACAGGGACTCGTCGAAGCGGGGGCCGCTTGCGACCGTCATGTCGTGGGCTCTTCTTCCGAGACGGGCGGCGGGAAGAGCGACGTCGGGTGGCCGTTGCTTCCGCGACGGTTTTCGAGCCAGGTGTGGGCCAGCACCAGCAGCGGCGGCTGCACGGCACGCGCCACCACCGCCACGAGGAAGGCGCCGCCGATGACGACGATCGCCAGCGGCTTCTGGGTCTGCGAGCCGATGCCCGTGGACACCGCCGCGGGGAAGAGGCCAATCATGGCGACGAGCGTCGTCATGAGGCAGGGACGGAGCCGCTTCTCGGAGGCCTCGCGCGCCGCCTCGAGGATGGGCAGCCCCTCCATGTTGCGCAGGCGCTGGAAGTACGTGACGACGAGAATCGCGTCCTGCACCGCGATGCCGAAGATGGAGATGAACCCCATCGCCGCCGACACCGAGAAGTGCACGCCCGTGATGAGCAGCGCGATGACGCCGCCCGCGGTGGCCACCGGGATGTTGAAGAAGACGATGAGGGAGTCGATCCAGTTCTTCGTCGCGCTGTAGACGAGGAACGCGATGAGGAGCAGCGTGATGGGGAGGATCAGCTTGAGCCGGTCCTCGGCCTCCTTGAGCTGGTTGATCTCGCCGGCCCACTCGAGGTGCGAGTCGTACGGCAGGTGCACCTTCGCGGCGATGCGCGCCCGCGCGTCGGCGATCGTGCTCTCGAGGTCGCGTCCGCGCACGCTGAACTTGACCGGCGTGTAGCGCTGTCCGTCCTCGCGATAGATGTTGCTCGGGCCCTCGCTGACCGTGATCTTGGCGATCTGCCCGAGGGGCACGTTGCCGCCCGCCGGCGTCGCCACCGACAGCTCGCGGATCGACTCGAGCGAGCTCCTGTAGTCGGACAGCCATCGCACCGTGAGGTCGAACCGCTTCTCGCCCTCGTACACCTGGGTCGCGGCCAGGCCTCCCATGGCGGCCTGCACGACGGCTTCTACGTCCCCGGTGTTGAGGCCGTAGCGGGCGGCGGCGACGCGGTCGGGCGTGATGACGACGCTCGGCTGTCCCATCGAGCTGAACATGCCGAGGTCCTTCACGCCCGGGACCTGAGACATCACCTCCACGATCGCGTTGGCGTTCTTCTCGTTGGCCACGAGGTCGTTGCCGAACACCTTGACCGAGTTCTCGCCCTTGACGCCCGACACCGCCTCTTCGACGTTGTCGCTGATCATCTGCGAGAAGTTGAAGACGACGCCCGGGAAGGTCTTCTCGAGCTCCGCGGACAGCTCGTCGGTCAGCTTGTCCTTCGTGAGCCCGCGCGGCCACTCGTCGAACGGGGCCAGGGGCGCGAAGAGCTCGATGTTCTGGAAGCCTGCCACGTCGGTGCCGTCGTCGGGCCGCCCGAGCTGGGAAACGACGGTGATCACTTCCTTGTGCTTTCGATTCGCTTCGTCGCACGCGACGGTCTCGTCGTCCGGGCAGCCGCGCAGGATTCGGCGCATGCGCCCGACGTACTTGGACGACTGCTCCAGCGAGATCGACATGGGCAGCGTCGCGCGGATCCAGAAGTTCCCCTCCTCGAGGTGCGGCATGAACTCGCCGCCGAGGAACTTGAAGGAAACGACGCCGATGATCACGGGGATGACCCCGATGGCCAGCACGGTGCGCGGGCGACGGAGGGCCAGGGCGAAGAGCGGGCTGTAGACGGCGTGGAGCGCCCGCATGACGAGCGGGTCCTTCTCCTCGCTCTGCGCCGGGACGAAGCGGCTCGCCAGCACCGGCGTCAGCGTGAGCGCCAGCAGGATCGCGCCGCCGATGGCGAACGCGTACGTCGTGGCCATCGGCGCGAAGATGACGCCCGCGACGCCGGTCATCGTGAAGAGCGGCAGGAAGGCGACGCCGATGATGAACGTCGAGAACGTCATCGGGCCGGCGACCTCGCGCGAGGCCTGCAGGATGCGGTCGGCCATCGACCCTTTCCCGTGCGGCCCGAGGTGCCGGAAGATGTTCTCCATCATGATGACCGTCGAGTCGACGACGATGCCGAAGTCGACGGCGCCGAGGGAGATGAGGTTGGCCGGCGTGTCGGTCCCGACCAGGCCGCAGAACGCCATGAGCAGCGCGAGCGGGATGTTGAGCGCCGTGATGATCGCGGCGCGAGTGTGCCCGAGGAACAGGAAGAGCACGACGGACACGAGGAGCATCCCGACGAGGAGGTTCTCGAGCACCGTGTGCGTCGTCAGCTTCACCAGGTTGCCGCGGTCGTAGTACGGCACGATGTCCATGCCGGGCGGCAGGATGTGGTTCTGCCGGATGTAATCGACGCGCGCGTGAATCCCCTCGAGCGTGGGCGCCGTCTCGCCGCCGTAGCGCATGAGCACGACGCCCTGCACGATGTCCGGGTCTTCGTCGTGGCCGACGATGCCCAGGCGCGGGGCGTAGCCGATGTTGACGTTGGCGATGTCCTTCACGCGCGTCGGCACGCCGTGCTGCTCGGCGATGACGACGTTCTCGATGTCGTGCACGTCCCGGAGGAGGCCGATGCCGCGCACGGTGTACGCCTGCTCGCCCATGACGAGCCGCTGCCCGCCGACGTTCGTGTTCGCCGCCTGGATCGACGAGATGAGCTGCGTGAGCTGCATCCCCTGGCCGCGGAGGCGATAGGGGTCGACCTCCACGTGGTACTGCTTGGTCTCGCCGCCGAAGCTCACGACGTCGATGACGCCTTTGACCTGCTTGAACTGGCGCTCGAGGATCCAGTCCTCGGCCGTCTTGAGGTCGCGCGTGGTGTAGCCGCGCCCCGATATCGAGTAGCGGAAGACCTCGCCGATGGCGTTCCAGGGCGAGATGGTCGCCTGGTTGCCGTTCGGGAGCTGGATGAAGCCGAGCCGGTTGATGACCTCCTGGCGCGCCTTCTCGTACGTCGTGTTCCAGTCGAAGTAGCACTTCACGTCGCTCAAGCTGAAGAGCGACTGGGAGCGCGTGTGCTCCAGGCCGGGCATGCCGGCGAGGCCGATCTCGAGCGGAACCGTGACGTAGCGCTCGACCTCCTCGGCGCTCCAACCGTCGGGCTGGGTGATGATCTCGACGAGGGGAGGGACGGGGTTGGGGTACGCCTCGATGTCCAGACGGCTGTAGGCCCCGAGGCCGGCGATGATGAGACACGTCGCCGTCGCCAGGACGATGAAGGGCATCCTCAGCGCGAAGTCGACCAGCCGCTGAATCATGGGAGCGCGCGCAATCTACGACGGGATGGGGCCGGGTAGCGCCGATTTTCGCTCACGGATTGCTCGCGCTCGTGACCTGGCCGAGGTTGTCGTATTTCCAGACGTGCGAGATCTTGCCGCCCGAGAGCTCGGCGACGCCGATCTTGTCGAGGCGGAACACCTTGTCGCGCTGCGGCTGGACCCATCCGAGAGAGCCGAGCTGCTCCCCCGCCACCGTGTACTCGACGACCACGAACGTTCCGACTCCCCATGCGTTGTCCACGGTCGTGTCGAGCTGTCCGATGGCCTTTCGCAGCATCTTGAAGTAGGCGCGCAGGTCGTCCTTGCCGTGGACGGACTGGAAACGCTCGGAGGTCTCGACCGTCACGTCGTCGGTCGCCGCGGCGAGGTAGGCCGCCTCGTTGCCGGATTCGAGCGCGTCCAACCACCCGCGCACGATGGCGACGTTTCCCGCCTCCTCCGGGGTCGAGGCCTGGTCGAACACCTGCGGGGCGCCGCTCGGCACCGCCGGCGGCGGCGACCCGAGCAGCTCCTTCGGTCCGACGCCGAGCTGCGCCTTCACGAGGGCCGTGTCGAAGAGGACGTGGACGTCCGTGATGGTC
This sequence comes from Polyangiaceae bacterium, assembly GCA_035499695.1. Classification (GTDB taxonomy): domain Bacteria; phylum Myxococcota_A; class Polyangia; order Polyangiales; family Polyangiaceae; genus Palsa-1150. The sequence goes on along the minus strand of DATJYG010000414.1, from coordinate 957 downwards.
CCATCGTCCTTCGTCCAGAGGAGCGAGACGCCCCGGATGACGACGGGCTTCCTCGTCGGGGCGACGCCCATCCAGTCCTTGGCCTGCACGCCCGTCAGCGTCCACTCGACGGTCTGCTCGTTGGCCGTCCTCCACACGCGGCTCACGACGACGGCGCGGTTGTCGAACGCCCCCAGCAGCTTGTCGTGCGCCTGCACGACGCCCTCGCGCGCGCGCGCATCCGCGGCGCCGGGAAATTGGAAGTGGGCATCCGAATCGAGCTTCGGTCCGAGCGCGGCGAAGCCCGGGGAGGCCAGCGCCGCCGCGTACTGTTCGGCAACCTGGCGTTCCGAAACGGTAACGCCACTTGCGCCAGCATCGAAGTGACGCGGCAAGTCGAATGCGTGCCAATCGACCGGTGCGGGTGGGGGAGACGCAGCGTTGTCGCTGGAGCAAGCTCCGAGGAGCAGGCCCGCGAGCCCGAGGAGGAGGATCGATCGCATGCTTTCGCGCGCCCCGGCGGCAAGGGTCGTGCTAGCCGAGGGCATCGCGTGACTAGCGCAAGCTGCCCCACAGGGCGAGCCAGACTCGATCCGGGTCACGTGAATTATTGAAGTGTTTCGGACTGTGCAGGCCGGGTCAGCGTGTCCCGGTCGATCCCGGAGTGCAGGACAGATTGCCCTTCTCGGCGACCTGGTGTTGAGGTGAATCGATGCACGGCGCATTGACCTGGAACAGTGGTGCGCAGCTTGCTAAGCGCGCCAAAGCTCAGATGACGCATTCCCGCCTTCCGCGAGCAGCGATAGGGGCCGCCATTGTCGCGGCAACCCTCGTGTTTGCGGGACCTTCTGGCGCGGACGTCGTCCCGCAGCCTGTCGAGCTGCCCCAGCAACTCACCATGGATCAGGCAGTCCAGATCCTCCGGACCAAGAGCCTCGACCTGCTCATCGCCGAAGCCGCGGTGCGCAACGCCGAAGG
>DATJYG010000413.1:0-7956 GCA_035499695.1 Polyangiaceae bacterium | reverse complement strand
TAGAAGGCACGTGCAAGTCGCTGGCGAGCGACCGCTTGAAACGGGCGGGAATGCGCTGGGACCGACGAGGCGGACAGGCCATCCTCAATCTGCGCTCCTGGACCCAAAGTGACCGATTCGATGCCGCCTGGCGACTGCGTGATCAGATCCAGAGCTGCACCCTCACGTGACATGACATAGCGACGTGGGAGCGACGGATGCCTAGCGCTCCGCTGCTCGGCCGGCGACGAGCATCGCGGCGCTCGTGAGGGCGACTGCCAGGGCGCCGACCACGAGCACGTGCGGGGCGCGGAGCATCGCGGCGACCCCCTGGTCGAGGACTCCACCGAGCGACACGCCGTCGCGCGGGCCGAGGCCGACGAAGGCGAGGGCCGCCTCGCTCACCACGATGGCCGCCGCGGTGGACCCGAGCTGCACAGCTACGACGCCGAGCAGATTGGGAACGATGTGCGAACGGAGGACGCCCGCGCGACCGCGCCCGAGGGCAACGGCCGCCTCGACGAACGCGGCGTCGCGGAGCACTCGCGTCTGGGCGAGGGCGAGCCTTGCGAAGGGTGCCCACGCGGTCAGCGCGAAGACGGCGCCGATGTGCACGCGCGAGGGGGCGCGGACGGCGCTCAGCACTGCCAGCGCGAGGATGAAGCTGGGGAACGCCTGCATCAGGTCGCACGCACGCTCGACCCCCCGCTCGAATCGGCCGCGCGCCAGGGCAGCAGCTGCTCCCAGCGGCGTGCCGATCGCGAAGCCCACGAGAGCGACGACTGCGGCGAGGACCACGCCACGGAGCACCGCGGAGGACACGAGCGGAAGGAGGTCGACTCCGGCCTCGCCGCAACCGAGGAGGCGCGCCCCGCTCGGGGCGCACCACGAACGCGCGGGGTCGAGCCGACCGGCGGGCTCGCTCGCGAGAATCGCTCCGACCGCGCCCGCGACCACGACCACCGCGAGAGGCGTGAGCCGCCATAGTCGCGACCGCGACCCCGACCCGCTCATGCGCTCCCCCTCGCCCGCGGGTCGACCGCGGCATGCACCGCCGTCCCCAGAGCCTGCGCGATGACGAAGAGGAGCCCCGCTGCCACGACCGCCCCCTCGAGCACCGGCAGATCGCGCGTCGAGTACGCCTCGAGGATCAGCGTACCCAGGCCCCATCGCTCGAACATGCGCTCCAGCACGACGGCACCGCCGAGGAGCGCACCGAGCTGGCTGGCGACCACCGTCACGATGGGCCCGACCACCGCCGGCAGCGCGTGAAGCACCCAGACGCGCACGGGGCGCGCCCCCTTGGCGCTCGCGACCGTGAGGAACTGTGCGCGTCCCACGTCGACCAGCGCCGCCCTCGCGATGCGACCGACGTGCGCCGCCAGCGGCAGCGACAGCAGCGCGCCCGCGAAGAGCAGCCCCGCAGGCCCCGCGTCCGGGTCGCCCGGGAGGGGCACGATGCGCGCGCGCGCCGCCAGCGCCCAGGTGAGCACCGGGGCGAACGCCACGAGGGGCGTCGCCGCGACGGCCACGAGCCCGCGCTCGATCCACGTTCGTGCGCGCACTGGCAGCCACGGTCCGCTCGCGGCAATCGCCGCCGCGACCCCGAGCACCGCACCGATGCCCACCGCGATGAGCGCCAGCTGCGCGGTCGGCCACACGGCCTCCGCGACGCGCGACATCGCGCTCGTCCCGGGGCGCCGGAACGAGTCGCCCAGGTCCATCGTCGCGAGCCCCCTCAGGAACCGCAGGTACTGAGCGCCCAGCGACTCGTCGAGGTGGAGCGACGCCCGCACGCGCGCCAGCTCCGCGGCGCTCGCCCCGTCCCCGAGCACCAGACGCGCCGGGTCCCCCGGCAGGATGCGCAGCGCGAAGAAGACGAGCGACGCCAGCGCCACGACCACCGCGAGCGCCTCGACGGCGCGCGCGACGAGGACCCGCGCCGTGCGGCCTCCTCTACCCGCCCCCGGCGACATCGGGTTCTGCGTCCGGCGCTGCGTCCCCGGACGAATCGGCCGCCGCGTCCGTGCCTCCCTCGGAAGCGCCGGCCTCCGGCAGGTACGGCATGCACACGGGCGCCTCCGCATCCTGCTTGGGGATGATCAGGCCGGCGTCCGAGAGCGACTGCGCGACGCACACCTTGTTGCTCGTGGGGCTGTCGTCGATGATCTTCCCGTTGTAGGGAGGCGCCTGCGGGTCGCGGCACACGTAGCCGTCGCCCGTGCGGCAGTCCGAGTCCTGGTTGCAGTGCGCCAGGCACAGCGTGGTGTGCGTGCGCGAGGGCGACTGGTAGTCGTTGTACGGGCAGCCCGGCACGCTGGCGTTGAGCATGACGCACACGGCGTTGTCGAGGCACGAGTTGGGCGTGCAGTTGAACGACGTGCAGTAGCCGTTCGGTTGCGAGTTGTCGCAGACGCGCGTGCCGTCTATTGAGCAGTCCGTGTTGAGCGCGCAGTGGTCGCCGATGTGCGGGGTGCACCCGCCCAGCAGCAGGCCCGCCGCGACCAGCGTCGCCGCTGCGCATGGAAGGAAGAGAGTGCGAAGCATCCCGTGCCGGCGCGACCCTAGCTTTCCTCGGCGCGCCAACGCAAGCGGGGTGACGGCCGCCGCTGCGTTGGCGACCTCCCTCGGCCTCGCCGCCCTTCTCCTCCTGAGCAGCGGATGCGGCGGGGGCCTGCCGCTGCTGCACCCGGCGCAGACGCTCGACACCGGGGAGATACGGGCCGAAGCGGGCTTCAGCGCGAACGTCGCCGCGGGCGGGCTGTCGAGCGCCGTCTCGGCCGCGGAGGCCGACGCCGTCGCCACCGGTGGAGCCCCGAGCACGCCAGGCTCCGATCCCACGTTCGCCAGGGGCGCTCTCGTCGAGGCGTCCGTCGGGCCCGGCCTCGCTCCCTACGGGGGTGCCCGCGTCGGCGTGGGCCAGCACTTCGAGGGGGGCCTCGTCTACACGGGCCGGGCCGTGCGCGCCGACCTTCGTCGCTCCTTCGAGCTCGGCTCGCACTGGGCCCTCTCTATCGGCGCGGGGGGCTCCGCGGCGCTCTACGGGCACGTGGAGAACGCCGCCCTGCCCAACGTGTCGCTGAGCCAGCTGTTCGGCTGGGGCGCCGACGTCCCCGTCCTCATCGGCTACCAGAGCGAGGGCGGCCTCTACATGTTCTGGGTGGGCCCCCGCGCCGGCTGGGAGCACGTGGACATCAGCCAGGTCACCAGCGAGCCCAAGGCGGTGACCCTGGGGGCTCCCCCCATCTCCCTATCGGCCACCCGCTGGTGGGGCGGAGGCGTCCTCGGCCTTGCCGTCGGCTTCCGGCACGTCCACGTCGCCCTCGAGCTCGACGCGGCCTACGCCAACATCCACGGCAGCTACAACCAGACGTCCGTGCAGGTAGACGGGCTCACCCTCGCTCCGGCTGCTGCTCTCTGGTGGACGTTCTGAAAACTACGTGTGAATCATGCACGGCCCCGCTTGCGCGAAGGCCACTTGGGCGTCACCGTTGGCGCTCGTCTTCGCGCGGGTGGGACTATGCAGACTTCGAATGTGGCCGCTAGCCGGCCTCCGCTGGTGCTCCTTGTCGATCCGATCGTCACGTCCCGTCACTGGATGTGGCGCAGCCTGAGCCGGGCCTTCGGCGTCATCGAGGCTCCGGACGCCAAGGGGGCGCGCGACTGGATCGCACACCGGCCCGACATCGACGCGCTGGTGGTGCAGGACGAGCTGCCCGACGCCCGCGGCGTCGAGCTCGTGCGCGACCTGGCGCTGGAGAGTCACCCCATCGCTTCGCGCGCCATCGTGCTCGCCAGGCCGGCCGACATGTCGCTGCTCGCGGCCGCCGGGGCGGCCATCGTCGAGCGCGGCGACCTGCGCACCCTGCTGGCCAAGCTCGCCGCCTGGTTCTTCCCGGTCACTGGGCGGCAGCCGGTGCCGGGCCCGCGTCCCAGTCCCAGCGCACGCCCGCGATGATCTGACGGAAACCGGAGACCTGGATGCCATCGGGTCGCCGGGCGAAGATGAACGTCTGGTTCATCGCGTCCTTGACGGCCAGCTTGAAGCTGAGCCCCGTGCCGCGAAGCTTGTAACGGAGCACCGCGTCCACCGCCTGGTAGGACGGCAGCTTGCCGGTGCGGCCGGTCGCGTCGGGTATCAGGGTGTTCGTCGAGTCGGTGAACTGCTCGCCCGTGTACGTCCAGGCGATCTCTCCGGCGACCCCCGACTTGTGCTCCACGTCGGCGAAGGCGACGAGCGTCGCATCCGGCGCATAGGGGAGCCAGTTGCCGTTGAAGGGGCCGCCCTCGAACACGGCGCGCTGAAACGTGTAGCGCACGCCCAGGTCGATCGCGTTCGGCCGGATCTTCAGGGCCTCTCCGAGGCCGAAGCTCGCGCCCCCCTCCACGCCGACGTGGCGCGTGGCGCCCCCGTTGACGAGCGTGAGCTGCCCGTTGGAGGTGAGGGCTGCGCTCGACGCGATGACCTGGTTGTCGAAGTCGATGAGGTACGCCGTCCCCTCGAAGTGCAGCAGGCGCTTGTGGGTGATGCGCGTGCCGACCTCGTAGTTGATGCTGCTCTCGGGCGAGAGCTCCACGGTGGACTGGCCCACCTTCGGCGAGATCGGGCTGGTGACGCGCGGAGGCGCCCACCCCACGTGCATCCCCGCGTAGACGTTCACCTTCGGCGTCCCCGCCACGATGCCGATGCCCGGCACGACACCGCCCGCCGTCCCTCCGGTGGGCTGGAGCGGCGAGACGTCGATGTCCCCCTGGCGTGACACGACGCTCGAGAAGTACGCCTCTTCGAAGCGCACGCCGGGCGTGACGAGCAGCCAGGGGCGCGCCTCGAGGCGGTCCTCGACGTAGGTCGCGAAGGCCCACGAGCTGTGGTCGAACACGTAGTCGAGCGTCCCGTCGTCCGAGGTGGGGTTGCTGCCCGTGCGCTGCTCGTAGTGCGCCGTCTCGTAGAGGAAGCGCGCGCCGAAGTTCAGCGTGTGATTGATCTCACCGGTGGACGTGCGCCACTCGAACCGCGGCTCGACGCCGGCGACGTCGTAGACCCGGCCGAGGATCGTGTCCGTGTTGCGGAAGTAGAGCGCACCCCCTGTCAGCGTCGTGTCCCCGACCCAGTAGTCGTACTGATTGAGAGGCAGGAGGGCGGCGCCGGCGGTGTTGCGGTCGTAGTCCTGCCTGTTCCAGACGCGCTGCGTGCGGTACGCGTACGCGAGCGTCGTGAGCTTCAGGTACTCGTCGAACCGCTGCTCGTGCGTGAGTGAGATGTCGTAGTGCTGCTGCGTGATCCGATCGGCCGGCGAGAGCGTCGGGCGGCGCGGATCGGTGAGGTACATCTGCTGCGTCAGCCCGTTGTCGTCGCTCTGCGTCTCGTCGTCGCGGAACCCGAGCTTGAGCGTCGCGTGGCCGCTGTCGCCGGTGTCGAAGACCACCTTGCCCAGCGCGTCGGTGATGGCGAACGACTCGTCGCGCGTTCCGTCGCTCGCCTTGTGCATCACCTGGAGGATGTACCGGACGTGCTCCGAGGGCGCGTCGCCGTGGCTGGCGAGCACGCTCAGGTAACCCTCGGGCACGTTGCCGAGCAGGCACGGGCGACCGGGACTGCAGTTGTCGCCCGCCCAGAAGCCGGCATCGATCTCGGCCGCCTCGTGCCGGTGCTCGGGCGGCAGCAGCGTGAGGAAGTTGATCACGCCGCCGATGGTCTGCGGTCCGAAGAGGATGTTGCCGCTGCCCTTGACCACCTCGATGCCGCGCATCCGCTCGACGGCCGGCACGTAGTACATGTCCGGCTCCGAGTAGGGATTGACCGCCACCGGCACGCCGTCCTCGAGGATCAGCACTCGCCGGGAGCGTCCGGGGTCGAGCCCGTGGATGCCGACGTCCATCCGGAGCCCGTTCGCCTCCGCCTGCGTCGCCGTGAGGCCCGGAACGCGCCGGAGCATCTCGGCCACGTCGACCGGCTGCGCGTTCTCGATCTCCTTCGTCGTGACGAGCGTTCCGGACCCGGGCACCTTCTGGAGTGCATCCGCCTTGTCACCGATGACGCGCACCTCCGCGACCGAGTCTTTCGGGGTCGGAGTCGGGGTCGGGGTCGGAGTCGGGGTCGGGGTCGCGGTCGGGGTCGCGGTCGGCTCCTGGGCGTACGCGGATCGCCCCACGAGGAGAGCCGACGCAGCGAGCACAGAAACGAGTGCGCGTCTCACGGCGCCTTGCACTCGTTCATGGGGGTACAGCCGGGCGACGGCGGAGGACAGTCCATGGCCGACTTGCACGGATGGCTGCAATGCGGCCCTTTCGACGGGTAGTCGTAACAGGTGTCGCCTACCGCACACTGCGGCGCCCCCGAGGCCATGCTGCACGGACACATGAAGGAGAGGACCGGTCCGCTGCAGTTCATCGTCATCCCGCCGTCCTCGCCGCCCTCGCCTCCCTCCTCGGGGCCAGCCTCGACTCCGGCTTCGGGCAGGTACGGGCTCCCGTCGAGCGCGCAGTTGCACGCGCCGTAGAAGGCGCCCGCCGTCAGGTCGCACACCATGAACCCGCTCTTGCCGCCGGCGCACGTGCAGCGCTCGACGTCACCCGGCAGGCATGCGGCGCCGCCGCTCCCTTCACTGCACGCGCCGGCGATCGCGGTCAACGAACCGAGGACGATGATGCCCGCGAGGATGTGACCCGCTTGTTTCATCAGCCGCGTGCGCGGGCCCATCGTAAACGCGCACTGCAACGCACAGTCCAGAACGGTGCACGTGAATGCTTGCGATGCGCAGGTGACGAAACCCCGGTTTGCCTACATTCTCGCCGGGGTAACCCTTATCCACCTCTGGATCGCGTGTTACTTCGGTGTGACCTGTCCGGGGTCGTCGAAAGGTCCTTTCTCCGCGAAATCTGGTTGTTTTCCACAACGGCGCGGCGCGGTACGCCCCCTGCAAAACGTCCCGCTCGATGGGCGCGAAGAAGAGCCGATACGCGGTGGTCCGGTGGGCCGTCATCGCTACCGGCTTCGGCCTGGCCGCCAGCTATGCGGACCATCCGACGGCCTCGGCGCGCACGATTTCCGGGGTTCACCTCTTCGCGATGTCCGAGCAGCAGGTCGCGGCGCAGGGCGCAGTCCCGCCGCCCGCGCAGGGTCAGCACGGCGCCGGCAAGTCGAACGGTGGCAACTTCCGCGAGAGCGGCGTCTACGTCGACGGCAAGGCCGTCGGCATCCTCCGCTACTCCGAGATGCCGTCGTCGCTCGAGCCTTTCGCGCTGCCGTTGGACGTCGACGAGCTGGGTGTCGCCCGGTACTACCGCCTCGCCGACTACTTCCAGGCGATCGGCGTCGACGTCGCGCGCGTGCGCGAGATGCACATCTACGGCTCGCACGACCGCGTCGCCGTCATCACGGGCGACGAGCTCCGGAGCATCCGGAATCTGATCTTCGACTTCACCCAGCAGGTCGCTGGCAAGCCGCGCGCGAAGTGGGCGCAGCTCAAGGCACTCCCGCATCGCCCGATGGTGGACGTCATCCTCGCCATCTCGCTCTACGTCGACAAGGCGCCGCCGGCCATGGTGCAAGGCGACCTGGTGCTCGACGGCAAGCCGGTCGAGGGGATCCCCTACGTCGACGACGGCCTGCCCAAGGGCACGCGCGTCTACGCTGATGGCAAGCTCGAAGGCTGGGTGCGCCGCAAGACGCTTCCGGACAAGCTCATCGCGCCGGGCTCTGGCCGCGCGCACGCGAAGTTCTCGACGGACGCGTTCCTCGCGTACGTCGGGGCCGACTCGCACGGCGCGAAGGCCGTCGATTTCTTCGACGGCGACACGCTCCTCGCGCGCGTCGACGGCAAGACCTGGCAGCGCGCGAAGGGCTCCTACGTTTTCGACCTTGGCAACCGCAGTCACGGCCAGGTCACGCAGTACTTCCCCGGTGACAAGAGCTCCCGGATTACTTCAATCCAGCTTTACGTCCACACGAATCCCCCGGCTCGCCAACCCGACCCT
>DATJYG010000412.1:0-12177 GCA_035499695.1 Polyangiaceae bacterium | reverse complement strand
GCACGAAGCCCTTCGGCAAGCCCGGCACGATCCTCACGCCTCCGCCGCCCGCCGACAACATCGGAAACTAGCGCCGAACTAGCGCCGGAACTAGCGCCGGCGGACGCGAGCGGCGTGTCTGGCCTGCTTGACATCGCTTTGCCGATGGACGAGCGTCGTCGGTGGAGAGCTGACCGAGTGGCCGAAGGTGCCTGATTCGAAATCAGGTGTACCCGTGAGGGTACCGTGGGTTCGAATCCCACGCTCTCCGCTGAGCCCTCGCTCTGCGAGGGACTTCTGGAGAGATGACCGAGTGGTCGAAGGTGCATGATTGGAAATCATGTGTACCGGCAACGGTACCGAGGGTTCGAATCCCTCTCTCTCCGCCGAGCTGACCCGGACGCGAGCGCGTCCACGCGCTGAACGGCGCGTCCAGACCGGCTAGTCGACCTCGACGACCTCGACCACGCCAGGACAGCGCCAGTGGCCGCGGTGCCAGGCGCCGCGCGGGCCGTAGTGGCCCTCCACCCATTCCGCGCCGTGGCAGCGGGGAGCCGGGGCTGCGGTCGTGCGCTCTTCCACGACGCACCCGGACAGCGCGGCGGCTGCGAGGACGGCGAGGACCAGGGTTCGCGGGGTGGACATGGCAAGGCTCCTCCGTGGGGGATGGTGTCGCGGGAGGACCTGAAGCAAGGGGCCTGCCGTCAGCGCTCGTCGGGCGATTCGCGCTCGTCGCCCCCGCCGCGGCCCCAGCGCACGAGGACCGCCGTCGTGTGCTCGTCGAGGACGGCGGGCTCGCGCGGATACGGGGCCGGCGCGTCCGGCGCGGACAGCGCGTGCATCGCCCAGCGGTGAAGCGGCTCGAGGGCCAGCGGCGTCGTCGCGCGCACGTCGGCGACGCACGCGGCGTCGAGCGAGAGATCGCACATGCGCGTCTCGCGCTCGCGCGCGCCGAGCAGGACGAACGGGCCCCAGCGCACCGAGAAGCGGCCTCCGCGCGTGGCCGTCATCGGACGCTGCGCGGGGACGAGCGCGCCGCGTGCGAGGGCCGCGAGGTCCACGCCGCCGAATGCCGCGGGCGGCGCGAGGCCCAGGGCGCCGAGCGCGGTGCGGGCGAGGTCGACGGGGCTGCTCGGGGCATCGACGTGCCGGCCGGCGAGCGCGTCGGCCCCCGGCCAGCGCACCACGAGGGGCGTCGCGAGCTGCGGCTCGTCGAGCGTCTCGGTGTCCACGAAGGGCAGCGGGGGGCCGGCCGTCGGCGCGGCGTCGCTCGTGACGACGACCAGGGTGTCTTCCTCGCGACCCGCCGCGCGCAGCCCCGCGAGCAGCCGGCCGAGCGCCGCATCGTGCGCGTCGATCGCGCGGTCGTAGAGCGCCCACGCGCGCACGCGGTCCTCGTCCTTGAAGCGCCCAGGGTGCTTGCGCGACTTGGCGAGCATTTCGCCGGCGCGCGCGGGCTCGACGATGCCGAGATAGCCCTCGGGCGGCATCGTCTTGAGCTCCTCGGGCGTCGCGTCCCACGGCGGGTGCCCGCCGCGCGCGTGCACGACGACGAAGAAGCGGTCCGCCTTGTGCGCGTCGATCCACGCCGCAGCGTCGTCGAACACGGCGGCCGCCGGCGCGCCGTCGAGCGGGTCGTGCGGAGCGAACGCGTCCCAGCCGCGGGCGAAGCCGAACGCGGCGCCCGTCGTCGGGTCGGCGGTGAACATCGCCGTCGCGACGCCCGCCTGGTGGCACGCGTCCTCGACCGTCGTGGGGCCGTGCGGCAGGCGCGCGTCGGGGTCGTCCAGCGAGAGCGCGCGCGGCGACAGGCCAGTGAGCATCGACGCCACGTCAGCCGACGGCAGCGTGCTCGACGCGCGGTTGGCGCCGAAGAGCGTGCCGGCCCCCGCGAGGCGCGTGAGCTCCGGCACCGCGTGCGGACCGCCCCACGGCGCGAGGGCCTTGGCGCCCGTGCTCCCGAGCACGACGAGGAGCACGCCGCGCAGCGGGGGCGCCGCCGGCAGCGGCGCCGACTCGGTCGCCACCACGCGCGGCTCGCCGAGCAGCACGCGCGTGCCCTTGGGCGCGCGCTTCACCACGAGCTCCAGCGAGGAGAGCGCGCCGTCGCCGTCGAGGCCCGTCACGGGCACCGACCACGGCACCCACTCCGTTCCGCCGCCCTCGACGTGCGCCGTCGCCAGCACCACGGGCGGGCGCCGGTCGCGGATGAGGCGCGCCTCGACCTCGGCGTCGCCGCCGCCGAGCGTCGCGAGCGAAGCCTCGAGCGTCGCGTCCGCCGGCAGCCACCCCGAGCACCGCACGAACCCGGGCGCGCGCAGCGAGAGGGCGCGCTTGGACGCGCCGCCGACGGTCGCGTCGAGCATCACGTCGGACCGCGTGGGGGCCGCGTAGGGCTCGCCGGATTCGCCGACGCCGACGTGCGCCCAGTCGATCTCGGCGAGCGGCTCCTCCCCGGTGCGCGGGCCTCCGACGAAGCGCAGCGTGAGCTCGTGCGCCCCGGGGGTGAGCGAGAGCGGCGCCAGCGAGCGCGCCACGACGACGCGCGGCTCGCTGCGGCCTAGGCTCCACGAGCCGACCGTCTTGCCGTCGATCAGCACGACGGCGCCGCGCGCCGTGAGCCCGCGCACGCGCGCCTCGACGTAGGTGCTCGCCTCCGGAGGCGCGTCGGCCGCGGCCACGGCCGGCCAGTAGAAGGAGGCGGTCACGGCGCGCGAGCGCACGCGCATCCACGTCGCGCCCTCGTGCTCCACCAGCTCGTCGACTCCGGGCGCGATCGAGCCCGGGTGGACGTCGTCGCTCATCGACGGGTCGCCGAAGTCGAGCAGGACGCCGCGATGCCCGAGCGCGCACGCGTGCAGGTCGCGCACGACGTCGAGCACGACGGGCCGCGCCGAGCCCGCCCCCGCGTCGCCGTCCGTCGTCGCCCTGGCGGCGGACGTGCCCGGCGGCTCCGGCGCCGGGGTCGTCTGCGACCCGCGGCCGCAGGTGCACCCGGGCACGAGGGCCGCCGCCATCGCGACCAGCAGGAGCCGCATCGTCTGGCCCACGGGACGCTCGTTACCTCATGGGGCGAGGAAGTCGACTCGCGTGATCTTGCCCGCGCGGACCTCGACCACGTGCTTCGTCGTCCGCCCGTCCCTTTCGGCCCGCACCTCGTGATAGCCGGGCGCCGCCACGAGCGAGGCGCTCGGGCCGTTCGCGACGACCGCGCCGTCGATGCGCAGTCGCGAGCCCGGCGCCGCGTGCACCTCGACGAGCCCGTACCCGGCGGGCACCTCGGCGCCCAGCGGGATGTCGTCACCGACGCTGCTGCTGGCCGACGGTGCGCCCGGCGCAGTCGAAGCCGATGCGGACACCGACGCAGACGCCGAAGGCGACACCGGCACGGCGACGCTGGAGGACGCAGGCGCCGTCGGCATCAGCGCCGCGCTCGCGCTGGGCTTCTCGACGATGGGTGACCCGGACGCGCCGATGGACACCGCGGACGGCCCGGGCGCCGCCTCCTCCGGATGCGTCGCGTTGATCACCGCGCCCACCGCGAAGCCGAGCAGGAGGAACGCGAGGACCACGCCCCAGCGGATGCGCCTTCGCGGCGCCGCGGGCGCAGCAGCGGGAGCCTTGGCGGCGGCCGGGGGGGCCTTCGCAGCGGTCTGTCGGGCGGGCGTCGGCAGGGGTGGAGGCGCGGGCTTGGGCGCCGGGCGGGGGATCGGAAGCGGCAGCGTGCGATCGAGGGGCGGCGGGGGCGCTGGCTTGGCTTGCGCGACCGGCGCGTCCACCGCCGTGTCGTGAACCGGCTCCACCGGAGGCGCGGCCCGCAGCCCCGGCGCGCTCGCCGACACGGGCGCGGCGGCCTGCTCCTCGCCCGAGCTGGCGCCCGGCACGATCGCGTCCGGCGGGATCGACGGCAGCGGCTCCTCTTCTTCCGGAGTCACCACCGCGGGCGGGTTCGACGAGCGCGGGCGAAGCTCGCTCGGCTCCACGATGGGCGGCGGGTTCGACGTACTGTGCGTCATGCCCGGCTCGGGCGACCGGTCGCTGATCTCGCGCATCACCGCGTCCTCGAGCGACGACGGGACCGGCTGCTCCTCGATGACCGGCGCAGACGCCGGCGCCGGCGGCGGCGGGGGAGGCTCGCTCAGCTTGAACGACTCGTACTTCCCCGAGTCCGGCCGCGGCACCGGCGGGCGAGCCGCGCGCCCCGCCTCGGGCAACGTCGCCGGGGCGGACTGCACGGCCTTCGCCTGCGGCGGCCGCACGGGTATGGCGACCATGGCCGGGAGCACGCTCGGGCGCGCGTTGGGCGGCAGCGTCTGCGTGCGCTTGGGAGCGCCGCGCAGCACCGAGAGCGCCGCGTCCACCGCGGGCGTCAGCACGTCGGTGCCGCCCACGCCCGCCACCCCGCGGATCGCCCCGCGCGCGGCGAGGTCCGACACGACGTCCTCGAAGAGGCTGGGCGGCACCTCTCCCGCGAGCAGCATCTGTCGCGGCGAGTCTCCGTGCGCCAGCCGCTTGATGAGCGCGCGCGCCGGTTCGGGCGTCGCCCGCAGGTACTCCTCGAGCGCCTCCTCGTCGATGGTGATGCGCTCGACGTTCATCGTGCGCGCCCCCGTCGCCGCCGCGAGCGCCCCGCGCGCCGCCGCGATGGGGCGCGCGAGCTGCTCGTAGAGCGTCCCGGTCAGCTCCCCGCGGATCGCCTCGCGGCTCGGCGACACGACGAACCGTCCCGCTCCCACCCCGAGCAGGCTCGCGAGCGCCCGCTCGCCGCTCTGGTAGCCGCCGTCGGACGCCGTGCGCGTCGCCTTGCGCGGCGAGCCGTCGCGGATCTCGATCTCGTAGAGGTAGCTCGCGTCGCGCACGGCCACGCGCGCGTCGCGCCGGATGGAGCCGACGAGCTCGAGCAGCAGTCGCGCCGTGACGCCGTCGAGCCGCCCGCGCACCTCGCCGTCGCCGCGCAGGCGCATCTCGATGCGCGCGCGCGGCCGGAGCACCTCGCGCACCCGCGCGAGCACGGCGCGCGAGTCGCTCTCCTTGCGCATGTACGCCGCGGCGCTCGCGCCGAGCTCGCGCACGCGCTGGAGCAGGTCCTCCTTCCACGAGAGCAGGATGACCGGCACGTCGCGCAGGGCGACGTCGCGGTGCAGCGCGCGCGACAGCGCGAAGCCGTCCATGCCCGGCATGAGGATGTCGCTCACGACGAGCTCGGGCTGCACGCGGTACGCCGTCGTCAGCGCCGAGAGGCCGTCGAGCGCCTCGTGCACCTCGCAGCCCGCGGTGCGCAGCAGGTCGGAGATGAACCAGGTGACGCCCGGGTCGTCGTCCGCCACGACGACACGACGACCCTGCAGTCGCACGTCGGCCGCGGCGCCTCGCCCGCGCCCCGCGAGCCGGTCGGCCCCCGGCAGATCCTGGTGCAGCCACGGGGCGAGAGCGATGGCTCCCTCGGGCGCGTCGCCGCCGAAGCGCACGGCGCCGCCGGTGCGCTGCGAGACGATCTCCTGCACACGCGCGATGGCGCCCCAGAGCGCGCCGAGCACCTCGGTCCCCTCGCCGAGCGGAACGCGACACGAGAGCGCCGGCCGGTCCACGCTGCCTGTGAGGGCGCGCTTGATCTCCTCGGCGAGCCGGTCGGCGAGCTGCTCGAGCGTCGGCTCCCCCAGCGTGACGCGCACGGTGCGGCCCTCGCGCGAGTCGAGGACCTCCTCGCACGCCGTGCGCAGGAGCGACGGCGGCACGGGCTTGGCGAGCGCCTTCGCCACCCCGAGCGCGACGAAGCGCGCCGACTCGTCCTGCGAGCCGAACGTGCCGACGACGACGATGGGCACCGGCTCGGTCAGCGGGTCGTCGAGCAGCGCCTCGACCAGCTCGTTCGCGCCGGTCAGGTCGGCGTCGACGACGAGCACGTCGGGCGCGAAGGCGCGTGCGAGCTGCAGCGCGCTCTGGACGTCGCTCGTCCGCTCGCACTCGAACGGCCGCGCCGCCGACGCCCCGTCCTCGGTCAGCGCCTCGGCGAGCTCCTCGGCGCCCACGACGAGGGCCGACACGGGGGCCACGTCACGCTCGGGCTCCGACTCGTCGCCCGCGGGAGGCGCGGCGGTCACCGGCTCGCGCGGGAGCGACTCTCCCCACGCGAGCGCCGGAAGATCGTCGACCACCTGCGCGACGAAGGCCACGTCCTGCTCGCGGAGCATCCCGGACATCGAGGCCCGCTCGAGCACCGTGAGGACGTCGCCGATGGACCGCGCCATCGCGTCGAAGCGGAGCATCCGCGCCCCCGCCCCCAGGGCGTGCATCCGGCGGCGCAGCTCGTCGCGCGCCGGCCGGGAGGTGGGGTCGTCCTCCAGCTGCGCGAGCAGCTCGCGAGCCCCCTGGATCTTGCGCCCGAGCGAGGCGACGAAGTCGGCCCGGGCTCCGCCCAGACGGCTGCCCTCCTCGTTCCTGGGGTCGGAAGTGCCGCTCGACATCTCCCCACCCAGCCCGTATCACGAGGGGCGCGTGCCGGGCCAGCGCGTCCGGCTGGCCTGAGGTCCCGCCGAAGGCGGGCCGACGGCCCGAAGGGCACACCAGACGCGCAATGGCTCTCACCTTCCGGACCGCACGAGAGGCAGACCTCGACCGCTTGCTCGACGTGCACGCGAGCGCGTTCCCCGACCCGCGCGGGAGGGATGCGCGCGTGCGCAACTTCACGGGCAACCCGCTCGGCCGCTTCGAGGATCTGTGGGTGGCCAGCGAGGGGGCCGCGCTCTTGGGGCACGCCTTTCTCTTCCCGCTCGAGGCGTGGTTCGGCGGGGTCCGCGTGCGCGTCGGGGGCATCGCGAGCATCGGCGTGGCGCCGGAGGCGCGCGGGCGCGGCGTGGGCAGCGCGATGCTCGAGCACCTCTGCCGCGCGGCCGCGGCGCGCGGGGACGCGGTGGCGGTGCTCTACGCGTTCCGTCAGGGCTTCTACGGGCGCGCGGGATTCGCGACGACGAGCAGCTACCGCCGGCTGCGGCTGCACCCGGCGTCGATCGCCCCCCGCGCTCGGCCCGAGCTGCGTGCGCGCGCGGCGACGGGGGCGGACCGCGGCGCACTGGAGGCGTGCTGGGAGCACGTGGCGAAGCGCCGGACCGGATCGCTCGTGCGCGGCGAGCGCGTGTGGGAGCACCGGCTGGCGAACGAGCGGCGCGTGTGGCTCGTCGTCGAGGGCGCGCACGGCGTCGAGGGCTACGTCGCGTGGTCGCTCGTGCAGAGCGAGCCGCACGCGCAGACGATGCTCGTCGTCGACGAGATGGCGGCGCGCACGGACGCGGCGGAGCGATCGCTCTGGGCGGTCCTGGGCGCGCAGCGCGATCAGGTGAGCGGGGTGCGCGTCGACGTCGCGAGCGACGACCCCATCGACCGCGCGCTGGTGGACGCCGACGCGGGGCGCTTCGGCGACGCGCAGGTCGAGCACGTGCTCGGCGAGGTCGCCGCGGGGCCCATGGTGAGCATGCTCGCGGTCGAAGCGGGGCTGTCGGCGCGCGGATGGGCCGCGGAGGGCTCGCTCGCGCTCGAGGTCCAGGGGCAGAGGTACCGGCTGAACGTGAAGGACGGACGAGCCGCGGTCGAGCCGGCGCGCGACGAGCCGGATCTGACGCTCGATCGACGTGCGCTGTCGGCCATCGCGTACGGCGCGCTCGGGGCGGGGGACGCGGCGCGCCTCGGAATGCTCGCGGCGCGCGACGCGGAAGCCCTGGCGCGCGCGGACGCGCTCTTCCGCTTGCCGCCCTACTTCTCGCCCGACCCGTTCTAGCGTCTGGTGTTCGAGTCCGAACTCTTGCGAGCGTGCGGGACTCGTACTGCTACATTGGCGCGCGCCGCCATGCCCGGGTCCGCGCCTCCGCCGCCCGCTCGAGCCGACGAAGGGGGATCGGCTCTGCTCGTGCGCTTCGGGACGGCGGTGGGCCTCGCGGCCGTCGCGGCGCTCGCGTGCGTCGTTCCGGCGGCCCTGCGCGTCGCGTCGTCGGACGCGGGGGACGTCGGCAGGACGCACGCCTGGATCGGCCTCGCCGCGGCGGCGCTGCTGCCGATGCTCGCCGCGGTCGTCGTGCTGCGTGGGGCGCGCGAGGGGCTGCGGGCCTTCGCCGGAGCGGGCGCGGGGCTGCGGCTCTACGTGATGACGCTCTGGATGGCCGTGCTGCTCGTCGGGCTTTCGCTCTTCGGCAGCGTGCTGCGCGCGACGACGCACCATCACGGGCTCGCGGGTGTCACCTTCGCCTTCGGGGCGCTCGCGTTCGCCGTGGGCGACGCGCTCGTGTGCGTTCGCGTCTTCAACATCGCGCGCATGATGCCCGAGGGAGGGCGGCGCGTGCTGCTCGTGGCGCTCGGCGCCGCCGTCGGCATCGTGCTGCTCGCGGTGGGCGTGCGGTTCGTGCGGGCGGCGTCGCACGACGAAGTGTCGTACGCGGCCGCGGGGACGGTGGTGGACGTGCTCGCCTTCGCGCTCGCCGCGCTCTTCGCGTCGCGGCGGTCGCTCGTGTCGCGGCGGAGCATCGCGCTCGTCGGGCCTCCCATCGCGGTGGTCGTCGCGGCGGTCGGGGTCGCCATGCTGCGCGAGGCGCCGTTGCGGGCGGCGATCGGCGAGCGGGCGCCGGCGTTCGGCGCCATCGTGGAGGCGCTGGTCCCCCGCTGAGGGGGGCACAGCCGTGTGCTACAGCGATGGCCGGCCTCTGCCGCGCATCCAATCAAGGAGCTTTCTTCATGCGACGCGTCGCAATCGCCCTGGGCTTCTTCGTGATGACCGCCGCCGCCGCGCCGGCGCTCGCGGATCAACCGGCGCCGCTTCCTCCGCTGCCGCCTCCGCCAGCGGCCACGACCGCGACCCCGACCCCCGCCGGGGCGCCGACCACGACCCAGACCGCGGCCCCGACCCCCGCCGCGCAGCCCGCGGCGCTCGTCGTGGCGATGTCCGGGGCGGCCGACGCGGCGCGGGCCCTCGCGCAGTCCCTCGGCCTGGGAGCGCCCGTGCCGCCCGAGAGCGCGCCGGGCGTCGCCGCCGAGGATCCCGCGTCCGTCGCTGCCCTGAGTGACCTCGCGCACAAGCTGAACGCGCGTGCGCTCGTCGTCGTCCACATGGAGGGCGGCCTGCCTGTGGCCCGCGTCTTCCGGGCCGACACGGGGTCGTTCGACGCGACGACGTACGTGCCCGACGACGCCCGGACGCTGCAGTGGGGAGGCGCGGCTCAGGCGATTGCCGGCACGGTCGGGATAGCGCCGCCGGCCCCCCCGCCCACGGGCCCCATGCAGGCCCCGGCGCTCGCCACGCACGAGGAGCCGGCGCCCGTCACAGAGCCCCCCAAGAAGCGTGCCTTCTACGAATCCGGCTGGTTCTGGGGCGCTCTCGGTGCTGCGGCATTCGCGGGCGGCGCGGTGTACTTCGCCACACGAGACAATGGCCCGGTGCCGATCCATCTTGAGATGCAGGTCCCGCATTAGATGCGCCCGCTGCTCGCCCGCCTCCTGCTGCTCGTCGCGACCCTGCTGGCGCTCGCCTCCTGGGCACCCGCGGCGGGCGCGCAGCAGCAGCAGCAGGGGCAGGCGGCGGAGCCGGAGGCCGACTCGACGGCCCCGCGCGACGTGGGCGTCGTGGTGCAGCCGACGGCGGCGAAACTCCCGGCCCTTCCCGCGGACTTCCAGCGCATCGACGACGGCTGGCTCGTGCTCGAGTTCCCCTCGAGCGTGCGTGACCGCGCCACCTCGCTCGCGGCCGATGCCGAGGAGTTCCGCACGCGCATCGCGGGCGACCTGGGGCAGCCGGTCCTCGATCACGCGCTGGTGCGCATCGCGCGCGATCCGGAGCAGATGAAGGGGCTCGCGCCGGAGGGGGCGCCGGTGCCGGTGTACGCGTCCGGCGTCGCGTGGCCGGCGCTGCACCTGGCGATCCTCTCGCTGCAGGCGCCGCGAACCTGGGAGGCCACGGACCTGCCGGAGCTCTCGCGCCACGAGCTGATGCACCTGGCGCTGTCGGACGCGGTGGGCGGGCGGCACGTGCCGCGATGGTTCGACGAGGGGCTGGCGGTGCACGAGTCGGGCGAGGCGTGGACGGCGCGCCTGCAGACGCTCTGGCAGGCGACGCTCGCCAAGTCGCTCGTGCCGTTCGACGACCTCGATCGCGGCTTCCCCGCGGAGGGCTCGGAGGCGGGCATCGCCTACGCCGAGTCGGCCGACGTCGTGCGCTTCCTGATGCGCGACGACGACCGCGCGCGCTTCGGATCGCTCGTGCAGCGGGTGCGCGCCGGGACGGCGTTCGACCGGGCGCTCGGCGATGCGTACGACACGGACCTGCGCAAGCTCGAGTACGAGTGGCGGCTCGACGTGGGCCATCGCTTCGGTCTCTTGCCCGCGGTGACGGGCGGCACGGCGCTCTGGGGGCTCATCAGCGTGCTCGCGGTCGTCGCGTTCGTGAAGCGCCGCCGGCGTGCGAAGCTCAAGCTCGAGCAGTGGGCGCGCGAGGAGGCCGAGATGGACGCCGCCGAGGCCGCCGCGCGCGAGCGCATGGAGCGCGAGAAGGGCATCCCCGGCGACGAGGACGAAGTGCCCCCGCACGTGCGCCCAGGCGTTCCGGTCATCGAGCACGAAGGACGCTGGTACACGGTCCACTGACCGTCGCGGTCAGTGCGTGAGCGTCGGGCAGCCGGCGACGACGCGGACGTCGAGGACGTCGCCGTCGAGGATGGCCTGGCAGCTCGCGCCGAGGATGGTCACGGTCGTGCCGGAGAGGGTCCAGCCATCCGCGCCCGACTGCGGGATCGCGCTGCCGTTGAGGAAGACGTTGACCAGCGAGGGGTCGGGCGGCGCCTTGTCGAGCGTCAGCGTGCAGGAGCCCGCGACCTTCGCGGCGATCTTGGACATCGCGGCGTAGAGCGCCTTCTCGTCCGAGGTGGACACCGCGTAGTAGAGGGGCTCGCTCGAGCGCGCCGTGCCGCCCGCGGTCGCGAGCGCGTCGAGGAGCTGCGCGTACGGCTCGCTGCCGGGAACGCCCACGACGTACACGGGGATGCCCGCGGCGGCGATGGCCGTGACCGCGTCGATCGTCGGCTGCGCATCGAGGCACGAGAGCTGGCTCGAGCCCGGCAACCCCTGGGGGGTGCAGCAGTTGGTGCCCGTCGGCGTGCAGCCGTCGTCGCTCTCGATGTTGAGCGTGCACATCGACGCGTTGCACGAGGTGTTCTGGTCGCAGTTCGGGCCGCCGTCGGTCGCGAGGACCACGTACGTCTTGCCCTTGTTGGACTTGAGCCCCGGGAGCAGGGCCTGCAGCGTCGCCGCCGTCGGCGTGCCGCCGCTCGCCGTGATGAGGCTCAGCGTGTAGAAGAGCGCGTGGTCGACCGGGCCGGCGAGGCCGTTCAGGGCGTCGCCGACCGCGGGGGCGAAGACCTGCTTGCCGACCGCGCAGTTGTCGGCCTTGGGGTCGGGGAAGACCGCCGCGCCGAACGCCGCGCGTCCGCCGAGCTGGATGGCGACGTTCTCGAGGACGGTGCGGACGGTGTTCCACTTGTTCAGCTCGGCCATGCTGCCCGAGCGATCGAGCACGTAGTAGAGCGTGGGCGGGTCGACGGCGAGCGGCTCGTCGGCGCACGCGCACACGCCGCCGTCGGGGCCGACGCCGCAGTTCTTGATGATCGGGCTCGCGTCGCCGAAGGACAGCGGGCCGCCGTCGGACGCCCCCGCGTCGCCGCCGGCCGTGCCGCCGAGCACCGGCGGCATCGACTCGCTGCCGCACGCGACGAGGAGCGCCGCGCCCGCGAGCGCGACACCGATGAAAGAGGCCGGCTGCCCCACCATCGTCAATCGTAGCAGGGCCGTGGCCGAACGTTGGTCCGCGGCGGCCCGGCCGCCTACGCTCTCCGACAGGGTGCCGCCGTCTCTCGATCCCGCTGTTGTCGCGGGGCCCCTCCCCCGCGACACATGGCTGCGCTGGGCGCGCGTCGCCGCTGCCTGGCTGGCCGTCGTGCTCTGCATCGGGGGGCTGCCGGGGGCGACGGTGCACGACGTGGTGCGCGATCTCGTGGCCCCACCGGTGCCGGAGGACGTGCGCGACCGGGACGGGGCGCTCGACGTGACGGTGCGCGACGGGCCGGACGGGCCGCTGCTCGCGGGGGCGCACGTGCGGGCGCTGGCGATGGTCGACGGGCGCGCCTACCTGGCCGATGCGCGCGAGACGGACGCCGCGGGCCGCGCGCA
>DATJYG010000411.1:0-2099 GCA_035499695.1 Polyangiaceae bacterium | reverse complement strand
CTGCCGAACATCATCCTCAGCCCGCGCGCGATCCCCCGGATGCGTGAGGCGCTCCACCGCGAGCACTTCGACGTCCTGCACCTGCACGAGCCGATGACCCCTGTTCCCTGCGTTGCTGCGCTCGCCTTCTGGGACGGGCCCACCGTCGCCACCTTCCACGCGAGCGGCCAGCTCGGGTGGATGCGGATCGCCAAGCACGCATGGGGATTCCTCGCAGACCGGATCGACCGACGGATCGCCGTCTCGGACATGGCTGCGCGGTCAGCCGCTCGCCATCTCTGCGGCGACTACGAGATCGTGCCCAACGGCGTCCTGATCCCACCGGAAGCCGACCCCGGCACGCGTCGGCATCGCATCGTCTTCGCGGGGCGCCACGAGACCCGGAAGGGGCTCCATGTCCTGCTCGAGGCGTGGCCCGAGATTCGCCGACGGACCGGCGCCGAGCTGCGCCTGATCGGTGCCGATCCGCTGCGCGTGGGCCTGCTGCTCACCCGTCTGCGCGTCCCGGAGGAGGGCATCGCGGTTCTGGGCTTCCTCGACCAGGAGCACCTCACGCAGGAGCTGCTCGCCGCCAAGGCGCTCGTCGCCCCCTCGCTCGGCGGCGAGAGCTTCGGGATGGTCCTGACGCGGGCCTTCGCCTGTGCAACCCCGGTCGTCGCCTCCGACATCTCCGGCTACCGCGACGTGGTGACCCCCGGGACCGCCTTCTCCTTCCCGGCGGGCGATCGTGCGGCTCTCGTGACGGCGATCGAATCGCTCCTGGCCGACGAGCCTCGGCGGCAGGCGATGGGTGCGGCGGCCCGCCAGCTCGCCCAGGAGCGCTACGCCTGGAGCGCGATCGCCGGGCGGCTCGTCGAGCAGTACCAGGCGGCGGGAGCCGCCGCGTGAGCCGGGTCAAGAGGCTGTTCCGCCTGCCCCGCTCGACGGTCTGGCGCGCCGCCCTGGGAGTGCCGCTGCTCGCCGCCGCCGTCGCGCTTCTCTGGTGGCGCGGCCCCAGCCTCACCGCGATCGGCGACGCGTTCAAGGCCGTTCAGTGGGAGTGGGTCGTCGTCGCAATCGTTCTCAACCTGCTCTCGGTGGTCGCCCGCGCGCTCGCGTGGACGACCGTGATCCACAACGCGATGCCGCCGCCGCATCCCCGAGCGATGCTCGTGTTCAGCGCCTTCTCGGTGGGGCTCTTCGCGAACGCCGTCTTGCCCGGCCGCATCGGCGAGCTCGCGCGGGTGGCCGTCCTGACCCGCAAGCTCCCGGGACGCAAGGGCGCCTGGGCCATGCTCGTCGGCACGGTCTTCGCGCACCGCGTCTTCGACATCGTGCCGGTCATGCTGCTCGTGCTCTACGTGGTCGTGACCGCGAACATTCCGACCTCGGCGCGGGCCACCCTCCTTGCCGTCATCGGCGTGGGCGTCGGCATGTTCGCGTTCGCATTCGTGAGCGCGAGGCGTCACCACGCGCTGCCGGAGGACGGCGTGGGCCCCGTGCGCCGGCTGCTGCACATGGGGCGCGCCGGACTCGGCGTGATGCGTACTCCGCTCGGTGCGGCCGGGGCGATCTTCTTCCAGATCCTCGGCTGGCTCTGCCAGCTGCTCGCCGTCTACACGGCGATGCGCGCCTTCGGGATCCACGCGCCGCTGCCGGCGGCCGGCGTCGTCCTGCTGCTCATGAACGTCGTCACGATCTTCCCCTTCTGGCCGGGAAACGTCGGGCTCGTGCAGGTCGCGATCGCCTCGGCGCTCGTCGGCTACGGCGTGGCCTACAGCACGGGAATCGCGTACGGCTTCGGACTGCAGGCGATCGAGGTGTCGGTCGGAATCGGTGTCGGTCTGCTCTTCCTCGCCCGCGAGGGCCTCTCCTTCGCGATGCTGAAGGTGATGCCGTCGGCCGCCGAGGCGGAGGTGCCGGACGCCGACGCGGACGAGTCGCGACGGCAGAGCCGCGAGCGCGAGCGCGTCTCCAACTAAGAGCTCGTTTCGGAATGACGCTTCGTCGGCCGGGTGCGATGGGCGGGGCGTGGCAAGGACGCAGGGAGCGTTCATAGCAGCGCTATGGACGCGATCGAGGACGCCGCCACGCGCCGGCCAGCGCGGCTGGGCGGCATA
>DATJYG010000410.1:0-6332 GCA_035499695.1 Polyangiaceae bacterium | reverse complement strand
CGGGCCGCGCGCGCGAAAAGGCCGGCTCGCACGTGCCGCAGGCGTGGCACGTGCGATGCTGACGCGCAGGGCATGCGGGCGGCGGCGGTTCTCGGGGTGTGCCTCGCGGTCGCGGCGTGCGGCGGCTCCTCTTCGTTCACGCCCGGCGGCGACGGGGGCACGTCCGGCGGCGACGGCGGCGTCGGCACCGAGGGCGGGGACGCGGGCGCCTGCGCCACCAGCGTGACCCCGTCGGCCGGGGTGGTGCTCACCGACCGCGGGCCCGTGCAGGGCACGATGGAGAACGGCGCCTGGGCGTACCGCGGCATCCCGTACGCCGCGCCGCCCGTCGGCGCGCTGCGCTGGGCCGACACCCAGCCGCACGCGTGCTGGTCGACGATGCTCGCGGCGTCGGCCTTCGGCGCCATGTGCCTCCAGGTCGACAGCAGCAACACGAGCAGCGTGCTCGGTCAGGAGGACTGTCTGACCGCGAACGTGTGGACCCCGCCCTCGGCGACGGCGACGAGCAAGCTGCCCGTGCTCGTCTTCATCCACGGCGGCGGCAACGTGCAGGGGTCGAGCGCCGACACGGGCAAGGGCGCGACGCCCATCTACGACGGCGCCGCCCTCGCGGCGAAGGAGAACGCGGTCGTCGTCACCTTCAACTACCGCCTCGGGCCGCTCGGGTTCCTCGCGCACACCGCGTTCGGCGCGAGCCCGGGCAACTACGGGCTGCGCGACCAGCTCTTCCTCCTCGGCTGGGTGCAGCGCAACGCCGCGGCCTTCGGCGGCGACACGAAGCACGTGCTGCTCTTCGGGCAGTCGGCGGGCGCCGAGGACGTGTGCGACCTCGTGGCCTCCCCGCTGAGCAAGGGGCTCCTCACGGCGGCGATCGCGGAGAGCGGCGGCTGCGCGGCGAAGACCACGACGGTGGCGCAGTCGTTCGCGCAGACGTGGGCGCAGAAGGCGGGGTGCGGGAGCGCCGCGGACGTCGTGTCGTGCCTGCGCGCGCTGAGCGCGAACGCGGTGACGCTCGTGCAGCCCGAGCCGGCGAGCGTCGCCGGCGCCAAGCAGGGCGACTACGAGCCGAGCATCGACGGCGCCGTGATCCCGTCGGCCCCCGACGAGATCCTCCGCGCCGGGACGCAGGCGCACGTGCCCATCGTCTTCGGGTCGAACTCCGACGAGACGTCGCTGGAGCTCGCGCAGGCGTACCCGCAGGGCATCACGGCGCAGCAGTACTCCACGATGGTGCTCGCCTACGCGAGCGGCAGCCAGACGCTCGCCGACCAGATCCTCGCGATGTACCCGGCCGCCAGCTACGCGTCGCCGCTCGAGGCTTACGTGCAGGTCACGACGGACGCGAAGTTCACGAGCACCGCGACCTACGACGCGTGCGTCACCGCGACCGGCCAAGCTGACGCGCCGGTGTGGCGCTACTTCTACGCGCACCACCTCGACAGCGGCTCGGCGATCGAGAAGGCGCTCGGCGCGTGGCACGGTCAGGAGCTCGCCTTCGTCTTCATCGACCTCGGCGCCGGCGGCTACACGCCGAGCAGCGGCGAGCTGGCGCTCGGCGACACCATCGACAGCGACTGGGCCGCGATGGCCGCCTCCGGCGCCCCGACCAGCTCACCCCCGTGGCCGAAGTACGACCCCGCGAGCGATCCCTACGTGCAGCTCGACGACACGGTGACGACGGAGACCGGCCTGCGCACGATGCAGGTGCAGTTCTGGAACAAGGTCCTCGGCCGTCACTGCCCCTGAGCCGACGCGATACACTGCAGGGCTGTACGCCCATGAGGACGGCGGCCCACCTGACGATCGTCGCGCTTGCCGCGGGTGTACCCGGCACGGTCGCCGGCTGCTTCCCCGGGTTCGCCGTGGGAGAGGCCCCGGGCGCCGACGCCGCCGCGGACGGGCCGACCGACTCGAGCGTCGACACCGGCGACGCCGCGCCGGAGGCCGCCCGCGACGGCGTGGCGACGACAGACTCGGCGGCGGACATGGGCACCGTGCTCCCCGACGGCGACGCCGGCGTCGCGGTCTACGTCGGCCCCATCGGGCCGAGCAACAACGCGATAGCCGCCGCGTCCGCGCCCGACACGCGGGTGGGCGACCTGATCCTCATCTGCGTCTACGTGGAGCCCGCGAACGAGCAGACCGACGCCGCGACCTATGGCCCGTTCCCGGCGCCCACCGGGTTCACCCTCGCCGCGTGGGAGCCCATCGCGAGCAACGACGCAAACCTCACGTCGCAGAAGACCAATCGCCAGTACGTGTGGTGGGGCTACGCCACCGCGGGGGGCGTCCAGAACTACGGGGTGGTCGCAGACGGGGGCGCCTTCTACTACGCCGACACCGCCATCGTGACGATCCGGGGCTTCGCGACCTCCGGCAACCCGTTCGCCGATCCGCCGGCCACCGCGACGTACGGCGACGGGACGAACGTGAACGACTTCCCGTCCGTGTCACTCACGCCGGCGGGCGACGGCACCGGCCTCCTCTGGCTCGGGACGTCGTGGACGATGGGAGACTTCGGCTACCCGTCGAACTACCAGAACCTGCTCGACTACAACACGCTGAGCATCGCGTGGCGCGTGCAGCAGACCGCGGCGCAGGAGACGGTGGCGCCGGCCGTGCAGCCCATGCCGACCAACCTGATGACCGCCGCGCTCATGAGCTTCCGGTAGCCGCGCGCTCAGGGGCAGAGGGCTTGCCCGCCCGCGGAGTAGTACGCCTTCGCCTTGGTGACCAAGTTGTTGCCGTCGGTCTCGGGCGTCGTCTGGTCGCCGGCGCCCGCGCCGAACGCCGCGCCGACGGCGTGCGCCGCCGCGAGCTCGCTCATGTGGCCGAGGAAGTAGTCGACGCGGTTGTCGTGCCACGTGATCGTGCCGGAGCTCGGCTCCGGGCATACGTCGGCGACGGTCATGTTGCCGAGCGGCGTCTGCCAGTACAGCGCCGGCTTGTTCAGCGCCTCGGTGAGCGCCTTCACCCACGCGAAGTCCTGGTGGAACGTCGGCAGCGTCGTGTTCGTGGCGTCCCACCAGGTGTTGCGGCCGTTGCACTGGTAGTAGCCGGCGTCGCGGTCGCTCGTCTCCACCACGACGAAGTCGGCGCTGCTCTCGCCGCACGCCGCGAGGAACGCCGCCGTCTTCTGCGCCTCGCCCGCGACGTCCAGGTTCGGGTCGGTGTTGCCGGCGACGTCCATGTTCGTCGACCACGCCGACGCGTGCAGGGCGACGAGCGCGTGCGGCGCGTACTTGCGCACCATCGCGATCATGCACTGACCCATGCCGGCGATCGTGTCGGGCATCGAGCCGCAGTCGGTCGGGTTGGCCGTCGCTACCGCGGCCTGCTCGGTGGTCGGATCGCTCGCGTGCTGCTCGGCGTAGCCCCAGAAGTCGGGCTCGATGTGGAGCAGCGCCGTGCTCATCCCGATCTGCTGCAGGAGAAAGCGCCAGTCGGCGAAGTAGCGCCCCATGAAGGTCGCGTCGGTCGCCGCCTGCGTGACCTCGGGCGCGCCCTCGGTGACGCCGCTCCCCTGGAGGATCTGGTAGTACGTGATCATCGGCACCTGCGCGGGGCTCTCGCCCGCGCACGTGGAGTCGAAGGTGCGGACGTACTCGCCGGGCGGGTCCTGGTCGTACTGCCAGCAGCCCCACCACGAGCAGCCGCCGCCGGCGTTGGAGCAGTTCTTCGTTCCGCCGTTCGAGGTGCAGCCGCTCGCGCACGAGGCGCACGGGCCGTTGCCGTCGGCGAAGCCGCCCGAGACGTACTGGTACTGCAGGTCGAAGGGCGCCGCCTTCGCGGTCGCCGCGGCCATGGAGCCGCCGAGCATCAGGTTCTTCTTTCCCAGCGCCGCGAGGAACGCCGAGCCGAAGCAGGTGCCGCCGTCGCCGGCGATGCCGCCGCTGCTGCTGCTGCTCGACCCGCTGCCGCTCGACGATCCGCCGCTCCCGCCCCCGCTGCCGGAGCCGCCGCTGCTCGACCCCGCGCCGCTCGAGCCCCCGCTGCCCGAGCCGGAGCCGCCCGAGCCGCCGCTGCTCGATGCGCCGCCGTCGTCACCGCCTCCCGCCGAACTGCCCCCGCTCGATCCGCTGCCGCAGCTCGGTGCCACGGCCATGACGCAAATCGCCGCTACGATGGCTCCCCGAATGCCCATGCCGGAAAGCGTAGCGCTCGCCACCCTCGTGCGCGACGTCGAGTTGCTCTGTCTCGACGCGGGGAACACCGTTGTGTTCCTCGATCACACACGGCTCGCGCGCATCGCAGGCGAGCACGGGTTCGCGACGACGGCGGACGCGCTCGTGCGCGCCGAGGGCGAGACGAAGGTGGCGCTCGAGGAGAAGCGCGAGCATCACGTGGCGTGGTCGCGGGCGCACGTACAGGCTGCGCGCGGGTGGGCGGCGACGGTCGGCACGATGCTGCACGCTGCGGGCCTGCCCCTCGATCGCGTGCCGGCGATGCTCGATGCGATGTGGCCGGAGCACGCTGCGTACAACCTGTGGTCGCTCGTGCCGGAGGGCCTCGTCGACGCGCTGGCGGCGGTGCGCGCGGCGGGGGTGCGCGTGGCCATCGTGAGCAACTCCGAGGGACGGCTCGAGCCGCTCCTCGTGGCCCTCGGCGTGCGCGGCGCGCTCGACCTGGTCGTCGACAGCGGCATCGTGGGCATCGAGAAGCCGGACCCGCGGATCTTCCGCATTGCGCTCGATCGCTTCGGCGTCGCGCCGGCGCGCGCGCTCCACCTGGGCGACGTGTACGCGACCGACGTGCTGGGCGCCCGCGCCGCGGGCGTGCGCGTCGCGCTGGTCGACCCGCACGGGCACCTGGCGGGCCGCCACCCCGACGTTCCGCGCGTTCCCGGCGCCCGCGAGGTCGCGACCGTGCTGCGGGAGGCGAGGAGCGCGCGCCCGGAGTAAAGTGCGCTCCCATTCCCCATGCCGCGCGCACGCATATCGCCTTCGCTGGAGCTCGAGTACGACGTGACGGGAGACCCGGGGGCGCCGCCCATCGTGCTCGCGATGGGATTCTCGATGCAGATGATCGCGTGGGACGAGGACTTCTGCGCCGCCCTCGCCGCGCGCGGCTTCCGCGTCGTGCGCTTCGACAACCGCGACATCGGCCTGTCGACGCACCTGTCCGAGCTCGGCGCGCCCGACTTCATGCGCGCCATGATGGGCGACGCCTCGGCCGCGCCCTACACGCTGGGCGACATGGCCGACGACGTCGCGGGCCTGCTCGACGCGCTCGACCTGCGCGCCGCCCACGTCGTGGGCGCGTCGATGGGCGGCTTCATCGTCCAGGAGCTCGCCATCCGCCATCCGGGCCGCGTGCTCAGCCTCGCCTCGATCATGTCGACCACGGGCGCGCGCAACGTCGCACAGCCGACGCCCGAGGCGAGCGCCGCGCTCCTGACGCCGCCCGCCGCCGACCGCGCCGCCGCCATCGATCGCGCCTTCGGCATCTGGCGCGTCATCGGCTCGCCCGGCTTCCCGTTCGACGAGGCGCGCATCCGCAGCCGCACCGCGCGCGCGTGGGATCGCGACCACGACCCGAGCGGCGTGGCGCGCCAGATTGCGGCGATCTTCACCTCGCGCGACCGCACCGCGGACCTCGGCCGCGTGCGCGCGCCCACCGTCGTCATCCACGGCGCCGCCGACCCGCTGGTCCCGCTCGCCGGCGGGGAGGCGACGGCCGCGGCCATTCCGGGGGCGCGCCTCGTCGTGATCCCCGGCATGGGGCACGACCTGACGCCGGGCGCCTGGCCCACGATCATCGACGCCATCGTCGACAACGCGGCTCGCGCCGTGGCATGAGAGGCGCCCATGCCGGACCAGAAGCTCATCGCCGTCATCCCGGGTGACGGAATCGGGCCCGAGGTGATCGCGCAGGCGACGCGCGTGCTCGACTTCTACAGGACCCAGCGCGGCCTCCCGCTGGACCTCTGGCAGCTCGACCTGGGCGCCGACCGCTACCTGCGCGACGGCACGACGTATCCCCCCGAGGTGCGCGACCGCATCGCACGCGAGGCCAGCGCCGTGCTCCTCGGCGCCCTGGGCGACCCGCGCGTCCCCGGGCTCGAGCACGCGCGCGACATCCTCTTCGGCCTCCGCTTCGGCCTCGACCTCTACGCGAACGTCCGCCCGGTGCGCGCGCTCGGCGACGCGCTGGTCCCGCTGCGTGGCCGCGGCGCGAAGGACGTCGACATGGTGATCTTCCGCGAGAACACCGAGGGCATCTACGTCGGCATGGGCGGCCAGTTCAAGCGCGGCACGCGCGACGAGATCGCGATCAACGAGGACGTCAACACGCGCAAGGGCGTCGAGCGCCTCATCCGCGCCGGCTTCGAG
>DATJYG010000409.1:0-3291 GCA_035499695.1 Polyangiaceae bacterium | reverse complement strand
CACTCTCGAGCAGCTTCATCGCGACCTCATAAGCGACGAGTTTCTGGTGTGGCAGCTTACGCATGATTGCCCGCTCCTTTCGCCCAGCAAAGGAGCGGGCAATCATGCGGCGAGCCGCAGACCCAAGCCGCGAGGCGAGCTCCCCTAGTCCTGCAGGCGCAGTGCCGCCCGCCAGGGCGGCACGAGCCTGCCACGCGACCCCGACCTCGACCCCGACCTCGACCCCGACCCCGACCTCGACCTCGTTCAGCGCGCGCGCATCTTCGCGCTCTCGCGCGCCGGGAGCGTCTCGAGCTCCTTCAGCAGCGCCGTCGGGCTGAAGGGCTTCGTGTAGTACGCGGTCGCCCCCGCCTCGGTCGCGCGCTGCTTGGACGCCTCGTCGCTGAGCGCGCTGATCACGATGATGGGGATGGCGCGCGTCGCCTCGGCCTCGCGGAGCTTCCGGCACACGTCGAAGCCGTCGAGGCTCCCGGGGAGCATCAGGTCGAGCAGGATCGCATCGGGCGGCTGCGCCAGTGCGCTCTCCAACCCCCTCGCGCCGTTCGACACGGCCTCCACCTTGTGCCCGCGCGCGGACACGAGCGTCTCGATCATCTGCCGGATGGCATCCGAATCTTCTACGACGAGGATCCGCATCCGGGTCGTCCCATTCTAATGCGGAAACGTGACGCTCACGCGAACTCCTCCGCCCCGGCCGTCCACGACCGGGGCGTCGCCGAGCTCGAGCAGCGCCCCCTGCGCCGCCGCGATCTCGGACGCGAGGAACAGGCCCACCCCGCTCGGGCGCCCGAACGTCCCCGGCTCCACCTCGAGCGCCAGGAGCGCCCGGCGAGCCGCGGCCGGAAGGATCGTCCCGCCGTCGTCCACCACCATGCGCGCGCCGAGCCCCTCCTCGCTCCCGCCCGCGTGCACCAGGATCGAGACGCCGGATCCGCGCGGAGTCGCGGAGATCGCCTGCGCCACGAGCTCGCGCACCAGGGCCCCCGCGGAGCGCGGTGACACACGCGTCGGTGCCCGTGCGCCCGGCTCGTCGGGAATGGTGCGGACCGAGATCTCGACACCGCTGCGAGCGGCGCGCGCCTCGAGGATGCGCACCTCGGCCCGCACGACCTCGAAGAGATCCACCTCGCGCTGCAGCTCGCGCGGATCGCTCTCGCCGATGGCCGCGAGCTCGCCGACGAAGTCCTGGACCGCGAGCAGCTTGCGCCGGATCGACTCGAGCCGCTCCTCGACGCTCTCGCGCGCCGCGGCCTCGAGGTCGGGCGAGCTGCGGCGCGTCGACGTCGCGGCCCTGACGTCGGCCAGCTCGCGCCCGACCGGCGAGAGCATGGCTCGCAGGGTCGCCGCGATTCCGCCGGCGAGCCGCGACACGGCCGCGTGCCGGTCCGCGGCCGGCGTGGCCGGCGGCGGATAGCTCGACTGCGCCAGAGGCTCGTCGCCCGCCGCCCACACCGCGGCGAGCTCGCGCGCGTAGGCCTCGCCCTGCTTGCGCGCCTCGTCGAGCTCCTTGCGCAGCTTGGCCACGTCGTCGCGCGCGTCGATGCCCTCGGCGGGCAGCGCGAGCACCTCCTGGCTGCCCGCGAGCTCGAAGCGGCCGCCGTAGCGGATCGCCATGCGCCCGAGCCACGCGCGCTCGGTGTGGTCCGTCACCGACGTGTCCGGCCCGAGCACCACGCCGACGACGACCTCGTCGCCCTCGCGCTTGATGGTCACGGCGCTGCCGCTCCCGCTTCCGTGCCCCAGCATGACGTGCAGCATGCGGCGGATCTCCGCCTCGTCGCCGAACACCTCGGTGCCGCTGCCGGGCTCGATCGAGACGCGCGCCTCGGGCGCGACCTCCCAGAGCAGCGACGCCAGGTCGATGCGCCCGCGCCGCCCCCGGACGTTGACCGGGCGGTTGTGCAGGTTCGACAGCATGCGCATCGCGTCGTCGAGCGCCGACAGGGTCGCGTCGACACCGCTGGCGTCCGCGCCGCCGGCATCCACGCCGGGCGCGGGCGGGGCCTGGGTGAGGGCCGTGACGCCCTTGCGCAGCCGCTCGGCGGCTCCTTGGGCCTCCTGCGTCAGCAGCCAGCCTAACTCCTGGCGGGTGAGCTTGCCCTTGGACACGCTTCGCGAAGAATGCCAGAACGGCGCGGGCGTGCCTAGGCGTGCCTAGCCACCACGCTGGGTGGCCACCCGGCTCTCGCCCGGCGCGCGCGTGCGAGCCTCGCGCCGGTCGCCGTGGCCGTGCGCGTGCGCCAGAGGTGCCGCCTGGGGCGGCCGCGCCGCAGCGGTGCCCGGACCGGCCGTCCGATCCGGCTTGCGTGCGACCAGGACATCGTCGGTCGGCAGCGTCCGGGGGAGCGTGACGCGGACCGGACGCTTGAACGAGCGCGGATCGCCGACGGCGCCCGTGGCCACGCCGTACGCGATGGTCTCGGCCGACGCCGTGAGCGCAAGCTCTGCGCGGGCGCCCGGAGCCGTGCCGTTGCCCGTCGCATCGGGGTCGAATGTGCGCATCGACGCGACGCCCGCCGGCGGCGCGTACATCTCGCCCGTGAGCACACGCGCGTCCGGCTCGACGAGGCGGGCGCCCGTCGCGACCAGGTCCGTCAGCGCGCCGGCCGCGGAGAGGACCTCGAGCATCTGCCTCGAGGGCACCGCCACGAGGAAGTCGAGCCGCTGCGGCACGCGCTTGCTCTTGAGCAGGGTCGCGGCGGCGAACAAGTCCCTCAGGGTCACCCCCGTGTCGCCCCCGAGGAGCACCTGACCGAGCGGTCGCCCGGCGAGATCGCGCACGGCCCGGACCGCCCCGCTCTCGTCGAGCAGCAGCGGGTCCACGGCGCCGAGGTCGATCGTCAGGACTTCCTCGGTGGGCGCGCCCGCGTCGGCGTGCAAAGCGCGGTGCGCCTTGGAGCGGCGCTGGTCGCGCAGGAACACCTCGGTCCGCTCGTCGCTGGTGAAGACCACGGCGGCGGCGCCGACCTGCGGCGCGACGGAGGCGATCACGGCGCGCTCGGCGACCGAGAGGCCACGCACACCCGTGCCCGCGATCTCCACGACCACGGGCGCCCCGCGCGCGCGCTCGACACGGCGGACGACGTCGCCCAGGCCGCGACGCTGCAGCTCGAAGCCCACGTCGCGCGCGCACACGAACGGCCGCAGACGCCCCGTGAGCAGCACCTGCAGCGACACGGGGCGTCTCACCGCGACCGTGCCTGCGGCGAGCGCCCGCGCGAGCGACGCCGTGGGCACCACCAGCGTGAGCATCCCGATGCCCCCGAGCCCGGCGAGACGCGGCTCGTCGGT
>DATJYG010000408.1:0-8564 GCA_035499695.1 Polyangiaceae bacterium | reverse complement strand
CCGACGATCGCCCAGATCATGCAGAGGCCTGCGCAGCCGATGGCGAGGCGCCAGCATCGGTCCTCGAGCTCACCGAGGCGGGCGAAGCGGGCGCGAGCTCGAAGAGCGAAGAGATGTCGCCGCGAAAGGTGTGCATGCCGGAATGCGTGAGTCGTGCGCCGAGCGATAGCCATACTTTGCCTCCCATGATCTGCCAACGACGAGAAAACCAATAGTCCTCGCTGAGATAGCGGCCCGGGGGCATCGCCATCGCGGCGCGGAGCTCTTCGGAGGCGCGCGCGACGTCCTCCTCCCTCCCCTCGAGGGCCGCGAGCCGCAGGTACTCGGCGGCGCGCTGGCGGGGGCTCGTCGGGTCCTCGCCGGCATCGAATACCCGGTGATGGATCTCGCCCACCGGCTCGTAGTCCGTCGTGTACTCGAGCAGGGCCCCATAAAACGCGATGTAGCGCTCGATCGCGTCGCGCGTGACGAGGAGAAACCCGGTCGCGACGTCGTGCATCTCGAGGTACATCGTGCCGCCGCGCTGCATGCCCTCGACGGCGGCGCCGTTCGTCCCCTTCGGGGTCGCGTTGGTCGCGTAGCACGCGGCCTGCTCCGCGAGCTTGTCGGGCGAGACGCCGCGGCGCACGCAGTCGACGACGTTTTGCCATCCGATTCGCTTGAGCGGGTAGGCGCCGCACACGACGTCGACGCGCGCCTCGAGCAGGGTCTTGACGTCGTGCGCGCCGAAGCCCACGTCCGCGTCAATGAAGAGCAGATGCGTGCAGTCGCTCTGCCGGAACTTCGCGACAAGGTTGTTTCGCGCACGCGTGATGAGCGACTCGTTCGACATGAGCGCGAGCTGGTACTGGAGCCCGGAGGCGTCGAGCGATCGGGTCAAGTGCTGCAGGCCCATCGCGTAGTCGACGGTGACCATGCCGCCGTAGGCCGGCGTCGCGACGAAGATCTTCGGCGGCCTCTCCTCGCCGTCGGCCGCGGGCGGTCGCCGGAGCTTGCCGAGCACCGTCGCCGTCTCGCCGCTCATGCCGGCTCCTTTCCGGTCTTGGCGCGCGAGCGGCGTGCCTCGCTCATCGCGATCGCGACCGCCTGCTTTTGCGGCCGGCCGCTCTGCACGAGCTCGCGGATATTGTTTGAGATGGTCTTTTTCGATTTGCCTTTTTGCAGCGGCATCACCGCACCTCCGTCGTGAGCATTCCGGCGCTCTGTCCGCGCGTGCCGCGGCGCACTTCGCAGGTCCACTTGCCGCCGGGGCCGGGAACAAACGCGTAGACGTATGCGAGCGCTTGCATGCGCATCCCCTCGCCCCAGTGCATGGGGACCTCAATGGCGCACCGCATCTCCTGATCGTGGCAGCGGACCGGCACGATCATTGTGTAGCAGCGCCCGAGCAGGCGGCTGCGCTCGGCGACCGGCTCGAGCCCCATCGCCTCGACCGGGTAGGGCCGACCGAGGCGCGCCGAGCACCGCGCGCACTTGACCCAGGCCCGGAGCGAGCCCTCGAAGGGCGAGCTCGTGTCGATGTCGATGCCCATCACTTCGCCTTGGCGACGCCCGGGATCGAGACCGCTTCGAGGGCGCGGGCGAATTCGACTCGCTTGATTCGCGCGATGGGCAGGCCGAACGTCCGCCCGTCGTCGCACCCGACGAGGACGAGCCCGAGCGACGCGTCGATCTCGATCGAGCGCACCCGGTCGAGGCCGACCCGCACCTGGGAGAGCGTTCGGTCGGTGAAGAGCTGCATTTCGTCGAGGAGCACCACGCGATCGATCTTCACGGCTGGAATCCCTCCATCGTTGCGTACGGACTGTATCGCCAGTGGGCGGGCAGGCGCGCCCTCGAGAGGGTGCGCGTGCGGTGCGAGTAGGTCACGATGCCCGGCCCGTCGAGCTCCGCGACGAGCTGGCGCGCGAGGCCGCGACCCCGCGCGCTCCGGCGCACGTAAACGAAGTGCACGATGCGCGGAGAAAGCTCGTACGACGCGAACCCGTCGAGCATCTCCACGCCATCGACGACCGACTCGGCGACGAGGGTCGTCGCGCGCCGGAGGAGGGCCTCGACGAGCTGCGACTGGCCGTGCCAGTACTCGCGGCCGGCCTTCGGTCGCCCGTTCGCGATGGCGACGCGCGATACGCCGCACGCTTCGCACGTGACGAGGTGCCCGGCGTCGCGCGGGGTCGCGATGAGGGCCGACTCCGAGTCGCCGTAGGACCGGAGCCACGCGGCCAGGACGAACGCCCGGTCCTCGGCGCCCATCGGCCGGATTACCGCGCCCATACCATGACCCCTCGGTCCGCCCGCCGGCGCGTGTCGACGAGGCAGTCGAGGCCGAGCCGCGCCAGCATCGACCCGATGTGCCATCGGTCCGTGGCACTGTGCCACTCGAGCATGACACAGCTCGTTTGGCTCAGATCGAGCGCGCCGAGAATCGCAAGCTCCTCGCCCTCCGTGTCGACCTTCACGACGTCGGCGCGCGGCAGCGTGCGCGCATCCACGAGCTCCACTTCGCGCGAGACGTGCGCGACCTGCTCGGGCCCTGGCGTCAGGCTCGCCTCGCCGCAGTTGTTTCGGCCGGCGTAGAGTCGCGCGCGTCCGGGCCTGTCCGTGACCGCCGCGACGACGCACGCCGTCCCGGTGTTGGTCTCGTAGCGGCGCGCATTGGCCGGGTCGGGCTCGTACGCCAGGATCTCCGCCGCGGGCCACTGCGTGCGTGCCCACAGCGAAAACGCGCCGACATTCGCTCCAAGGTCGAGCACGGTCTGCACGTCCACGAGCGCGTACCCCGCGGGCAATGCGTACTCGCCGCGCAGCACCGCCTCCGCGTGCGGCCGCATCGTCGCGGGACAGTCGACGAGCGCGAGTCTCATCCGAGCGCACCGCCGTTTCGCAGCTCGAGCGCCATGCGCATCAGATCCGCCGAGAGCGACTCGGCCGTGTCCGCGTCGATCTCGAGCGCCGTCGTCCCGACGCGCAGGAAGCCGACCCGCTCACCCTGCCTCGTCACCGTCGTGCCCAGGCGCAGCTCGCACTGCGCCGGCCCCATCGCGATCCGCTGCTCCAGTGTCCGTGTCGTGCTCATCGACCTTGCCTCCGTCCGCAGCGACGACCAGCGCGCCACCGGACTCGAGCAGTCTCCGCCGCGCCACGCGCTCGGTCAACTCCACGAGCCGCGCCTGCATCCACTCGAGCGCACGCTCGTCGTCGCCGAGCACCCGCACGAGGTCCTCCAGCGGGCGCTCCTGCTCGATGAGCCACCGCGTGTGCTCGAGAATCTTGGACGACGCCGCAATCCCCTGCCGCGTCGTCACCTCTCCTGCCCGCGCGCGATCGACCACCCCGCCGAGGTAACGCAACGCCTGAGCTCCCAGGGTGAAGGCCTCCCCGACGTCCAGCCGGACCCCCTGGCCCCAACCCCGCTTCATACCCATGACCGGACCCGGCCAGGCCGGCATCCGCCGGTCGCCACGCAGATGCCAATTGCTGACACGCTAAGGCACCTCCAACCGTCTTTCACGGTGGCATGGCTAGGGTGGTAGCCTTGAGCCTCCCAATCGATCCTACGCCATCCTGAGAGCTTTCTCATCTCCCTCTACCTCATCCGTAACGCCCCAACGACCGGTGGACACCGACTCACCTCATCCGTATGCCCGAGTCGACCGGTGACTCGTCGACGTCCACGGCCGTCCCCCCACAGGTGGACTGGTGGACACCCCCCTTAAGGGGGTGGTGTGTCTGTCCACCCGTCCCCCAATGGGTGGCGGCCATGACTGGTGGACACCCGCCGTGTCCACCCGTGGACAGACCTATTGTCCACCAGTCCACCCGTTCGGAAAATGGCGATTGCTGAGCGCCCTTCCGTCACGTTCCTGACGCACCGTGACTTTTCCCTCGAGACGCAGGATCGCCCTCGTGAGCGATTCGCCCGAGACGCGAGCCGCCGCGCGAAGCTCGCGCGTCGTGAGCCCGGGCCGCTCCGTCACGCACTGGAGCACGCGCTCCGCGAGCGCGGCATCGACCCGCGCCGCGTCCCGCTCCTTGCTGGCCTCCCGCTGCTCGGCGATGAGCTCGACGCCGCGCACGACGACTTCGAGTCCCCACTTCCGATCACTCTCGCTCCCGACGTCCCGGACGAGCAGCGCGACGGGCTCGACGGGCTCGCCGTGCGAACGCGCCTTGATTTGCGTGACGCTCGTCGGCTCGTCCTTTTTTCCCGCAAATACGTACGCCCCGTCGACCGCCGCGTGGATGGCACCCGAGCCGCGAATCGCGTACTGCAAGTCGCTCTCGTCGGCGCCCGGCTTGCGCGCGTGGTGGATGACGACGACGCGGCACCCGCTCGACGCCGTCGCACGGGTGAGCATGTCGAGCGGCTCACGCGCGTTGCTCGTGTTTTCCTCGAGCCCGGGCGCCGCCGCCCCGAAGCTATCGACGATCGCCAAGTCGAACCCGTCGAGCACGCGCCGCCATGCGTCCTCCTCCGAAGGGGAGAGGCGCAGGCCCGGCATGTCCGCCACGTACAGGGCGGGCACCGGACCCTCGATGCCCATCGCGCGGGCGAGACGCTGATAGCGACGGCGCGTCAGCCGCTCGCCCTGCTCGTAGTCGAGGTGCAGTACCCGCCGGGGACGGCACCGGTACGCGCCCCAGACGGGCTTGTCCGCCGCGAGCGCGAGCGCCAGGGCCTGCAGCGCGACGGTCTTGCCGCTGTAGCCGTAGCCCGCAACGAGGTGCGGCGGCCCGGCGCCCGCCACGAGGCCGAGCTCCGGCACGAGGTAGTCGAGCGGCGGCAGCTCCGCGCTGATCCAATCCCATCCCCGCAGCGGACACGGGTCGTTGGCCGCGAGCCGGACTCCGCTCTCGAGCTCGTCCGCGAAGGGCGCGCCGAAGCCTCCGTCGATCTGCAGCGCCACGGCTCAAAGTCTCGAGGCAACGCAGCCGACGCTGCGATGGGCGATCGGGCGAGGACCGTGAGACTCCGCGCCGACTGCGCTGCCCCGAGACCGTGAGCCGCATCGCCTCATCGCTGTCGCCTCCATCGCATCGGTCCTCGCCAGGCCGATTTGCCCCAAACTCTGCCATGGGAGCGGTCGAGCCCGCAACCGAATCGTGACGGGCGCGCGTCAGCCGCGTTTGCGCGGCGTGTCGGATGCTGGTGCCCTCGGCCCTCTAGTAGCCGTCGCAGTCCCTCGCGTCTCGCACCCAAGAACGTAAGCATGGCCAGTGGCCCGTCAATGGCGGGCCAGATGTTTCTCCCGATCGGCCTCGAGTTCCGCGCAGATGCGCCGCTCGAGCGCGGCCCAGTCGTCGTCCTGCAGGGCCGTATCGAGCGCGCCGAGCTCGCGCGCTACGAGCTCCGCCTCGATGAGCGCCTGGCGCACGTCCTCGGCCGCGGCGAGCGCCTCCTCGAGGCTGACGAGGCCCGCGTAGCGCCGCTGCCTGTGTGCCATTCTGTGCCGCCGCACGTGTGCCATGCGCCACTGCGCGTAGGCCCAGACGTCCCCCAGCCAGCAGAGCAGGGCTGCGTAGCGCCGCTCGAACTCCCCCCTGCGGCGGAATCCTCTGCGGACGACTACCGGCGCCACGCGCCGCCGACCTCCCGAACCGCCTGCGCCGCGCTCTCGACCTCGAGAGCCACCCCGCCCGCCTGCGCAATCCTCTCGCGCCAGGCCTGCTGCGTCCCACGGCGCGACCGGTCGGTCCTGTGCCCCGGCACCTTCACCTCGATCGCCACGAATCTCCCCGTGCCATCACTCAGGTAGCCGACGAGATCCGGCATCCCCGGCGGCGCGAGGCGCATCCAGCCGCCCGCCACCCGCACCCGTCCTGCCTGGGCGCGCCAGACCACCGCCAGCCCCGAGAGATTGACCGCTTCGCGGATCGCGCGGCTGAGGGCGGTCTCGCTCACGCGCGCCGTCCGAGCTTGCCGAGGGCGGCCATGCACGCGCCGCAGACGTCCCCCGTCGGCGCCCCGTCCGACCCGACGGCGCGCGCTCCCTCGGCCCCGCAAAGCGGAGACGAGCGACCGCGGGCAAGCCTGTAGTGCGTGACGAGACCGGCCGCGCCCGGGTGGACCCTGTAGACGACCTTGACCACGTCGGGATAAGACAACGTGGGCGTCGGCATGTCGACCGGCCCGAGCGCGCCGAAGAGGGTGAGCTGCCGGTCCGGCTT
This sequence comes from Polyangiaceae bacterium, assembly GCA_035499695.1. Classification (GTDB taxonomy): domain Bacteria; phylum Myxococcota_A; class Polyangia; order Polyangiales; family Polyangiaceae; genus Palsa-1150. The sequence goes on along the minus strand of DATJYG010000408.1, from coordinate 2,396 downwards.
GATTTCGTCGGTCATGAGGGCCATTGTACGGCCATGCCGATTCGTCGCAAGGGATACGTCGCACACTCGATTCGCCTGCCGCTCGACGTCGACCGGATGCTCCGAGCGCTCGCCGCTCGGGAGGCCCGCCGCACAGGGCGAGACCCGCGTCGCTGCGGGACCGCCGTCATCGTACAGGCCATCACCATGGCGCACCAATCGATGGCCGACTAACCCTCTGGCCTTGCGCTGGCGGGCCACTGGCCCTACCATGTCCTCGGAGGCAGGAACATGACGACGATGAGCATCGAGGACATGCAAGGGGAGCTCCGGCGCACGCGGATCGCGTGCCTCGGACTCCCGCTCGGGAGCGGCGGCGTGCGGCCCATGCGAGAGGCGATGGTGCTGCTGTCGGACGCCATCGCCCGCGGCGACACGGGCGCGGGCAGCCGGTACGCGCTGCAGTGCGCGCGCCTCCGCAGCGCCTACCGCGTCGTGACCGAAGTCGACGTCGAGGCGCTCCGCAGCGAGGCGGCCCTGGCCGGCGACCTCGCGATGGTCGCCCTCTGCGATCGCGCCCTCGCCGGCGACCGCTGGGCGTGGTGGGAGTGCGACGAGGCGATCGGCGCGGCCCAAGCCATGGGGATCGAGCGATGAGCGCCCCGACCCGCACCGAGCGCGTCCTGCGCGAGATGGCCGCCCGCTGTGGCGTGGCGTACGACGCTTACGGGAGCCTCGCCGAGCTCGCGCAGGCCATCGCCGCGCGCCAGGCCCTGCGCGACTCGATCCGACTGCTCGCGGCCCGCCGGGTGCGGCCGTGATCGCCTGGCGGGTGCAGGGCCTGGACCTGGTGCTCGACCTCGTGACGCACGCGCGGTACCGCCGCGACGGCACGATTCAGCGCGCCATCCGGCGCGAAGCGCAGATGCTGGCCACGTCGTGCGGGCACCCGGTGCGCGTCGTCGGCGCGGATGGCGTCGCGCTGCTCTACGAGGTGACGCCGTGAAGCGTCGGCTCATCGGCGGGCCGACGGGCGACGAGACGGAGCTCGATGTGCCCGATGGGTGCACGAGGATCATTGTGGCCCGCTCGACGCCGTTCCCCGTCCGGTATGCCGATGTCGAGCGCGCCAGCGCCGAGCGCGTGGGCGCTCTTTGGGCCGCCGTCATGAGTGGCCAGGCCATCCCGTCCCGAGATCCGCTCTACCGGCTGGAGCTGGTGAGCGACCACTACGAGCTCCGGGAGGATGGAGCGATGCACTTCGTCGGTACGGAGAGCTGCAAGGAGGAGTCGACACATGGAGATCGATAACTATTTTCGCGTGGAATGCTGCGTCTACCCGTTCCCGTCGTCGGACCCGCATCGGGCGGCCGACGCGTACGCGCAGGCGCAGGTCGAGCAGGTCGAGCGCTCGTACGTAGGCGATGCCGGCGAACGAATCGTGCCCAAGATCGTCCTCTGGCGCCCCGTGCCGGGCGCCTACCAAGGTTGCCCGCTCGTCGGGGTCTGGCGATGAGCGGCGCCCACGAGTGGTGGGAGGACCACCGAAACCTCGCGGCACTCTATCGACACCTGACCGACGAATGCGAGCTGCCCGAGGACCAGGTGGCGTATTTCCTCGAAAAACCATGGAAGTGGACGGACGAGTGGGAGCGGATGATTGCCGGCCGACCGGAGCCGGACGAGGGGGAGCTCGAGCCGCTCTTGCAGGCGAGCCTCGCGATCGCACAGGCCGCGCGTCGCCGAAAGGGGGAGTGAGTCGTGGACTACCGAACGATGTTCGACGGCAAGTACCTGGGCGCCTGGAACCTGGTCGACGCCAAGGGAGCCAAGCGCGACGTCACCGTGCAGATCGACTCGGTGCGCGCGGAGAAGATCACCATGGAGGGCGGCGTGCAAAACAAGAAGCCGCTCATCGCTTTCCGGGGCAAAGAGCTCCCCATGGTGTGCTGCAAGACGAACGCGAAGACGATCGCCACAATGTACGGCCCCGACACGAGCAAGTGGGTCGGTCGCTGGATCACGCTCTACCCGACGACGACGCAGGTCGGGGGCGCCGAAAAAGATTGCATTCGCGTGCGCCCACAGCCGCCGACGGCGCCCGCGCCCGCCAAAGACGGCGCCGCGCGCGAGCCGGGCGAGGAGGGCTAGACCGTGGGGTACCAGCCGATGCGGGCGCTCGCCGACCCGCTGCACTTCAGCGCGCTCCGCTGCATGTCCAAGAGCCCGGCGCACTACCGCGCCGCGGTCCTCTCTCCCCGCGAGCCGACCTACGCGATGCGGCTCGGCACGGCCATCCACGCCGTCGTGCTCGAACAACCGTACGTCGTGCATGACGGCACGCGCCGGGGCAAGCAATGGGAGGCCGCGCAGGCCTCCGCCGCAGACAGCGACGCGCTCATCATCACGGCAGCCGA
>DATJYG010000407.1:0-11457 GCA_035499695.1 Polyangiaceae bacterium | reverse complement strand
CGCGGCTGCTATCGCCACAAGTGGCGCGCGGGCGACCTGGTCGTCGTCGACAACTTCGCGGGGGCGCACTGCGCCACACCGGCGAACCCGAGCGCGCTTCGCGTCCTGCACCGGACCACGGTGCCGGGTCAGCGCGTCTGGTGGCGCGCGGCGGACGCTGCGATGCCTGCCAGCACCGTCCCGGAGGTTGCGGAGCCGCCGTCCTAGACGTCGCTACGGGGTCCAGACGTGGACCCAGTCCACCTTGAAGTCGGCGGTCATCGGGCCGTTTGTCCCTCCGGGCCAGTTGGTCGGCATGGGTCCCGGCAGCCAGCCGAACGCGGAGCTTCCGAGCTGCAGGCCCATGAGGATGGCCATCTCGCTCGACATCGACTGGTTGAAGGACTTCTGGAGCTTGTTGTCGACGTAGAACGCGATGGTCGACTGCTGATGCAGGACCCCGAGGACGTGGTAGCCGCCGACGGTGATCGTGGCGTCGACCTGGTTGCTGGGCTGCGCCGTCATCTGGATCGCCGTCTGATCGCCGCCGTAGCTCTCGAGCACGTCGATCTCGTCGGTGTTCGCGTACGTGCTGTTGAGGAGCCACAGCGCGGGCCACAGCCCCGTCATGGAGCCGGCGGCGACGTCGGGCATCTCCATCCGGAACTCGATGTAGCCGTACTGGAAGGCGAACTTGCCGTACGACGTGACGTAGCCGGCGATGTAGTTCTTCGTGCCGTAGCTGGGGCCAGTGACGGCGCTCGACGCTTCGGTCGACAGGATCAGGTTCGAGTTCTCGACCTTGACCATCGAGCCGGTCAGGTACTCGGCCTCCTGCGACTGGTAGGGGTTCCAGTAGGTCACGCCGTTGTCGGTGAACGACGTGAGGTTCGTCCCCACGCCCCACGCGGCTCCGAGCGTCGTGCCGTCGAACTCGTCGTCGAGGGCGAGCTTCCACCCCGCCGGCACCTGGGGCGGAACCACGAGCGCGCCGCCATCGCCGCCGGGCGAACCGCCGTCGGAGCCCTTGCCGCCGCCCGAATCCGTGCCTCCTTGATGGCCACCATCGGAGCCGGTGCCACCTGAGTCCATCCCGGGGCCGCCCCCGGTATCCGCCCCCGAGCCGCCGCCACTGTCGTCGCCGCCCCCGGAGCCTCCATCCCCTGCCCCGTTCTGAGACGAGCTCTGGCTACCGCAGCTCACGGTGAATGCGGTCGCGAGCAGCGCCGCCAGGGACGGCGTGGCGAGAAGGATCCTCCTCATGATCGGCCTCCGAGGAAGTTCACGACGGCAAGTGCATGCACTCCCATATGGTGCCACGTCTCCCCACGGCCCGCTCTGGCGTTCGTTCGGTCCGCAACGCCGGGGATTCGGGTGCGAACGACGGCCATCCGGCCCCGTGAGTCTCTCGTTCGGCAGTGAATGAGAAGCGTTCGGTACCGCGAGTTTCTCGTTCGGAAGCGAACGAGAAACCTTCGGACGCGAGAGTTCTTCATTCGGTACCCAACGGGGAACTTTCGCACCCGTTCCTTTCTCGTTCGCCCTCGAATGAGAATCCTTTGCATCCGAGAGTTTCTCCTTCGTTGTCGAACGCGAAACTTTCGCCTCCGTGCGCCCGACTTTCGCGAGCGAACGCGAAACTCACGCACGCGTACGAGCCACGTTCGGTCACGAACGGGGAACTCCCGTTCGCGCACGCCGCACGAAGCCACGTGCAAGTCGGTGAGATCCCTCGGCATCCGAAAAAAGAGCAAGCGAACGAAAATAGTTTGGCGCAGAGCGCGGAATCAGGGGGTCGAGCTCGGCATACCGGGTGAGAGGCGAGGACGAGCCGGGACGCTCGTACCGGACCCTCAGTAGCGGAAAGGAGGTGATGACCAATGACTACGACGACTCAAGGCAAAGGCACTCGGGCGACCCGCGCGGGGCAACTCATCGCGGGCGCGAAGAAGCACTTCACGAACGGGACGCAAGTCCTCACGTTCGCGGGGGCTCTCGCGAACGTCACCGTCGACCAAGCGACCGCTGAGCTCCAGGAGCTCATCGACAACCGCGCGGCGGCGGTGGCGGCCCGGGCGACCGCCAGGGACAAGGTGAAGTCCGAGCAGGCTGCGATGCCGACCCTCGTCGCGTTCATGAACGCGTTCGAGGCTCTCGTCCGGCTCATGTTCGGGAACGACACCACGGCCCTCGCCGACTTCGGACTCACGCCGCCCAAGCAGCGTGGGCCCAAGACCACGGCGGACAAGGCGATCGCCGTTGCCAAGGCTCGGGCGACGCGCAAAGCGCGCGGGACCACGGGACCGAAGGCCAAGCGAGCGATTCACGGCAACGTCACGGCGGCAATCGTCGTGACGCCCGTGACGACCGCTCCGGCCCAGGCTCCGACGGCTCCCGCTCCCGCGGAAGCGCCCGCCCCGAGCCCTGGTGGTGCCGCCGCCGCTCCTCAGAAAGCCTGAGCGGCGTGACACGAACAACCAGGGACTAGAGCCGCCCGCGCCCGTGCGTGCGGACGTGGGCTCCTCCGGTCCTGCGGCACTCGCCCCCCTCCCGATCGGCCCCGGCTCGCGGGAGGGTGGGCGGTGACGTTTCCGCGGAGCGCAGAAGTTGGCCCGCGAGCGCCGCGTCCAGTGTCCTCCGCGCTCGAGGAGGGTCCTCGCATGCGGATTCGTCGGAGTGGGCTCGCGGGTTGCGCTTTGCTCTTGTCGTCACTCTGGGCACTGAGCGCGAGTGCTCAGGAGCCGGCACCGCCGCCGCCGGCCCCTCCCCCTGCCGCTCCCACGCCGGCCGCTGCTCCCGCCGTGGCACCTGCGGCGCCGCGCGACGAGGCGCCCGCGGACGAGACGAGCGACCACGACAAGCTCGCCGGGCACCTCGGCGTCGGTTACTTCGGCATCTCGCAGATCCCCTACGCGGGCGGCCTCGGTGGCGGCGGCAACCTCGCCGCGGCCAACGTGACGGCCCCGGTCGTCGGCGTGCGCTACTGGATGACGCGCCAGCTCGGCATCGACGTCGGCGCGGGTCTGAGTCTCTCGACCTTCTCGAACAGCACGACGCCAGCGCTCAACCCGGCGCCGCAGAATCCGCCGACCGTCTTCGCCTTCGCGCTGCACGCCGGCGTACCCATCGCGCTCGCGTCGGCGAAGCACTTCACCTTCGAGATCGTCCCCGAGGCGACCTTCGGGTACGCCTCGACGAGCGTCAACGAGCCCAACCCGCAGCCGAACGTCTCGGTGCACGGTCTGCGCCTCGACGTCGGCGGCCGCGTCGGCGGCGAGATCAACTTCGGCTTCATGGGCCTGCCGCAGCTCGCGCTCGAAGCCAGCGTCGGTCTCTTCGTGCGCTACCAGAACATCGGCGCTTCGCAGGACTCCTACACCGCCATGGGGGGGAACAACGTCCCGGCGGCCTCGGCCTCGAACGGCGTGTTCACGCTGGGCACGAGCGTCGGCAGCGACCCGTGGGCCATCTTCACCGACAACATCTCGGCGCTATATTACTTCTGAGGCGGGGGCGAACATGAGGCGCTGTCTTCGTTTCGCGCTGCCGCTGCTGCTCGCGATCGCCGCCTGCAGCGGAGGAGGCTCCGGAGCGCCCACGGGCGCGGGAACGCCGCTCTTCCTCGGAGAGAACGATCCGGTGCCGCCGCCGCGCGACAACCCGGGTCCCGGGCGCGAGAACCCGAACGGTCCGAGCGGGGGCCAGAGCTCGTCGTCCGGTGGGCAACCCGCGGGAGGATGCCCCTGCGCGGGCAACTACATGTGCAGCGGAGTCGGCGCCAACGGCGGGCCGGCCCCGCTGACCGTCACGCCGAGCGGTGACACGTGCACGTGGTCGTCGACCGGCACGCCCATTCAGCTCGCCTGCAACGGCTCGGTCGACGCCCAGGGCGTCCATTACACGTCGAGCTGGTCGGGCTCGAGCATCCAGCTCTGCATCTCGGTCGGGGACGCGCAAGCGCCGACCTGCATCACGTGCAGCCCGGGGTGACGAGCCCGCGCTGGATCATGAGCTAGGCTCCGGCGCCGATGCGACTCGGGGACGTCATCGGCCGGTGGATCGGGAAGGTCGAGATCGTCCTGGCGGGCGCGGACGAGGATCTGCGCGAGGGGCAGGAGGCGCTCGCGATCGGAGACGCGATGCGGGCGCGAGCGGCCGCGCACCGGGTGCTCGCGCGGGCGCCGGATTCGCCCATCGGGCTCGCGCTGCTGGCGGACGCGTGCGAGGCGGGGCACCTCGACGCGGAGCTGGCGATGACGCTCGAGGACCTCGCGCGGCGCGCGCCCTCGAGCGCCGAGGTGTGGGTGCGCCTGGGGCGCGCGCGGCGAGCGACGAACGCGGGGAGCGAGGACGTGCGCGACGCGTTCGTGCGCGCGCTCGCGGTGGCCGAGAGCGGGAGCGACGCGCGTCGCGAGGCGCTGCTGGAGCTGGCGGACCTGGATCTGGCGCAGGGTGACGGCGCGCGCGCCGAGCTGTGGCTCGACAGGGCCGCGGACGACAAGGCGCCGGCGGTCGCGGCGCGGCGTGCCGAGGCGCGGCTGCTTCGCGGCGACGCACGGGCGGCCAAGGCGCTGCTGGATCGCGTGGAACTTCCGGCGACCGACGGGCGCGCGGCGCTGGTGCGCGGGCAGGCGCTGTCGGTCCTCGGAGACGCCGACGCGTTCGGGCCGCTGGTGCGCGCGATGGTGCTCGACGCGCCGGGCGCGAGCGAGGCGCTGTCGTCGGCGCTCGCGCACCTGCCGAGCGACGCGCAGGTCCGCGCGCGCGTGCGCAGCGTCGTCGACGCGAAGGGGGAGCAGGAGTACGCGCGATGGCGGGCCGCCTTCGCCCGCGCCGAGGGAGCGCGCGACGCGGCGAGGCGAGCGCTGCGTGACGCCGTGCAGTCGGGCGACGGCGCGGCGACGCGGGCGCTGCTCGACGCCGCGATCGACGACCGGGATCACGAGGCGCTCGAGGCGGCGCTCGGAGCGCTGGCGTCCGACGAGAGCGACGCGCTCGTCGCCGACGCGCGACTCGTGGCGACGGGCACGCTGGACGATGCGGTGCGCGTGCGCCATCCGCGCCTCGAGGCGTGGGCGGACGCGATCGCAGAGGACGCTGCGCGCGCCCTCGTGCCGCCGGACGGCTCGCAGGCGCAGTGGGACAAGGTGCTCGCGCGGCTCGATACGCACGCGCGCGACATGGCGGACCTCGAGAGCGTCGCGGCGGTGGCGGAGCTGGCGGCGGAGCGATCGCGCCCGGTGCGCCTCGCCATCGTCGGCGAGTTCAACGCCGGCAAGAGCACCTTCATCAACGCGCTCATCGGCGCCGACGTCGCGCCGACCGGGGTGCTGCCGACGACCGCGACGCTGCACCACCTGCGATGGGCGCCCGATCCCATCGCGCGCATCTACTTCACGCCGGGCCACGAGCCGCCCGAGCGCATCGTGCCCCTGCCCGAGCTGCGCGCGACCCTGAAGCCCCTGGATGCGAGCACCGTGCGCCGCGTGGAGCTGCTCATGCCGCTCGCGTTCCTCGTGCGCGTCGAGATCCTCGACACCCCGGGCTTCAACGCGCCCGACCCGCAGCACGTCGCGGTCGCGCGCGCGGCGTTCGAGGAGGCCGACGTCGCCGTGTGGCTGCTCGACGCGACGCAGGCGATGAAGCAGAGCGAGCGCGAGGTCCTCGAGGAGGCGAAGCGCGCGAAGCTGCCGCTCCAGATGCTCGTGAACAAGGCGGACCGCCTCGACGCGAACGGGCTCGCGCGCGTGATGACCGCGGTGGACGAGGCGCTCACCGAGACGAGCCTGCCGTCGCTCGCGCCGCCGCTCGCGTTCAGCGCGAAGCGGGCGCTCGCGGGCAAGCTGGGCGACGCGGCGGCGCTCGGGGACTCCGGGTGGGCGGCCGTGCAGGCGCTGCTCGACGAGCGCATCGTGGCGCGCGCGCCGGAGCTCAAGGAGCGCGCGCTGCGCCGGCGGGCCGCGCGCATCGTGGCGCGTCTGGCCTCGCAAGCGGCGCGCGACGTCGAGCGCCAGCGCGCGGCCGACGAGGAGCGGGCGGCGGCGGCGCGCCAGGTGGCGAAGCTCGCGTCCAGGATCGAGCGCACGCAGGACAAGCTCGCCGGGGAGCTCGAGGACTCGCTGAAGCCCCACGCCGAGCGATGGGCCGCCGACATGGCCCTCGTCTTCGTAGGGCGCGACCGCGATGCCGCCGAGCGCGATCCGGTGCTCGCCCGCTACCGCACGGACCGCGCCATCGAGACGCTCGCTCCCCCGCTCGCGCGCTCCCTCTCCGGCCTCGCGCCCGAAGCGTCCCTCACGCCCGCGCAGCTCGCCCCGACCGCGCGCACCCTCGTCCGCGCCGCCGCGTCCGCGTCCGGCCCCGACGCCGAGTCCCTCCTTCCTCCCCTCGCCCGCGCGGCCATCGCGACCCTCGTCGAGCAGCTCTTCGCCCAGTCGGTCGCCCCGCCCGCCCGGACCGGCTCCCCGGGCGTCCTCCGCGAGCTTCACGCCCTGGCAGCGTCGATCGATTGACGGAGGTACACTCCTCTCACCGATGCGCCGCTTCATCGCGCTCCCCTTCGCCCTCTTCGCGCTGCTGGCACCGGCGCCGCAGGCATCGGCTGAGCCGCTGCTCGGCGGAGACACGGCCGTCTCGCTGCAGGCCGACCGCCTGGACATCGACATCCTCGCGGGCGAAGCGACGCTGACGGGCAAGGTGACGCTCTCGAAGGGCGACCTCGTCGTCTCCTGCCCGCACGTCGACCTGCGCTTCGACCAGACGCCCCACGTCACGTGGGCCAAGGCCACCGGCGGCGTCACCGCCGACGTGCGCGGCGTGCATGCCGAGGCCCCCTCCGCGGAGCTCGATCTCACGAAGCAGGTGCTCGACCTGCGCGGCGGCGTGAAGCTCACCCGCGGCCAGGGCTGGCTGACGGCGGACTCGGCGCGCATCGAGATCGCGACGGCCAAGGTGTCCCTCACGCAGGTCAAGGGATCCATCCCGGTCGCGAAGGGGCCGTAATTGCCCTCCCCCGCCGCGATCGCGTGCAGCGGCGTGCGCGTGGTGCGCGGCGGCAAGGCGATCCTCCGCGGCGTGGACCTCGACGCTGCGCCCGGGGAGGTCGTGGGCGTCCTCGGTCCGTCGGGCGCGGGCAAGTCGACCCTCTTCCGGGTGCTCGTCGGCGAGTCACCCCCCGACGAGGGGCGCGTGCTCCTCGGCGGAGACGACGTGACGCGCCGGCCGCTCTGGCAGCGGGCGCGCGCCGGCGTCGGCTACGTGCCCCAGGGCCCGAGCGTGCTCTGGGACCTCACGGTCCGACAGAACCTCGTGGCGTACCGGCGCATCGCGCGCCTTCCGCCCGCCGATCCCCACGACGAGGCGCAGCGCGTCGGCCTCGACCAGCGTCTCGACGTGCGCGCCGGGGAGCTCTCGGGCGGCGAGCGGCGACGGCTGGAGCTGAGCCGCGCGATCACCCGCTCCCCGCGCATCCTCGTGTGCGACGAACCCTTCGCCGGCGTCGACCCCGCGGGCGCCGCGCACCTCGGGGACCTGCTGTCGGAGCTGGCGAAGGCGGGAGCCGCCGTGCTGCTCGCCGATCACCACGTGGCCGAGGCCCTGCGCGTATGCACACGGGCGGTCCTCCTGCTCGACGGGGCCATCGCCACCAGCGCCCCCGCCGCCGCCTTCCCGGACGACCCCCTGGTCCGCGGCCGGTACCTGGGCACCCTGCGCCCCCCGCCCGAGACGAGCGAGGGAGCCCGGTAAGTGCCACGCGCACTCGGTGCGCGGAACCCGCTTCTTTGATGCGCAGTCCTGGGCATTTCAAGCGATTTCAGCAGGTGGCACGAAAATCGCCGGTTAGGGGCTGCCGGTTGGCGCTGAGGGTGTTAGTTCTTACGGGAGACGAGCCCCGATGGAGATCAAGCAACAGCTCAAGTTGAGCCAGCAGCTGGTCATGACGCCCCAGCTGCAGCAGGCCATCCGCCTGCTCCAGCTCTCGAGGCTCGAGCTGATCGACGAGATCCGCAAGGAGCTCGATGCGAACCCCGTGCTCGCCGACGAGGAAGTCGACCCGCGCGCCCGGGCCAACGGGGACGCCAAGAACGGGGAGGTCCCGGTAGAGATCACGCCCCGGGAGCCGGACGCCCCAGCCATGACGTCCGAGAAGATGGAAGTCTCGGACCTCGAGAAGAGGGCCGACGACAAGCGCGTCCAGGAGATCGACTGGGAGCAGTTCCTCGAGAACCGCACCCTCCAGCAGCCTCTGCCGAGCAGCCGCGGCGGTTACGAGGAGCTGCCGCCGATCGAGCAGAACCTGACGAAGACGCAGTCGCTGGTCGACCACCTGAGGTGGCAGCTCCAGATGAGCGACTTCCTCGACAACGAGCGGCGCTTCGCGGAGCTCGTGCTCGGGAACCTCGACGAGAACGGATTCCTCGACCTCAAGGGCACCGAGCGCGAAAACGGCGAGAAGACGCCGGACCTCACCATCGAGGACCTGGCGCGCGAGGCCGAGCTCGACCCGGAGGACGCAGAGACGGTCCTTCGCGAGATGCAGGAGTGGGATCCCTGCGGCGTGTGCTCCCGGTCGCTCCAGGAGTGCCTGAAGGTGCAGGCGGAGGTCTACGGGTACGACGACCTCGAGATCGCGACCATCGACAAGCACCTGCACAACCTGGAGAAGCACAACTACCAGGCGATCGCGCGCGACCTGAAGGTGACGGTCGAAGAGGTGTACGAGGCGGTCAAGCAGATCCAGAAGCTGGAGAGCCGCCCGGCGCGCAACTTCACCGAGACCGACGACAAGACGATCGCGATCACGCCGGACGTCTACGTCATCAAGGACGGCGAGAAGTTCGTCGTCAGCGACAACGACCGCGGCGTGCAGCGCCTCTACATCAACGAGGCGCTCACCAAGCAGCTCCTGAAGGACCCGCAGGCCAAGGAGTTCATCGGCGAGAAGCTGCGCAACGCGCAGTGGCTGATCCGCGCGATCGAGCAGCGGCGCAAGACGATCATCCGCGTCACCGAGTGCATCGTCGACAAGCAGCGCGACTTCTTCGAGAAGGGCGTCGCGTACCTCAAGCCGATGATCCTCCGCGACGTGGCCGAGAGCGTCGGCATGCACGAGTCGACCATCAGCCGCGTGACGACGAACAAGTACGTCCACACGCCGCAGGGCCTCTTCGAGCTGAAGTACTTCTTCAACTCGTCGATCCGCCGCGTCTCGGAAGAGGACATCGCGAGCGAGAGCGTCAAGCAGGCGATCAAGAAGATCATCGAGGAGGAGGACAAGCAGAACCCCCTCTCGGATCAGCAGATCGTGGAGCTCCTCGCGAAGCGCGACGGCATCCAGATCGCGCGCCGCACCGTCGCGAAGTACCGCGAGATGCTCGGCATCCTGTCGTCGAGCAAGCGCAAGAAGCTGTTCTGACAGCCCGCTACTTCGGGGTGATCTTCACGATCGAGCCGCTGCTCACGTGGTTGATGGAGGCGTAGAGGCTCGTGCCATCCACCACGACGTCGTAGGTCTGCGACTGCGCCGCGATCGTCGTCGGCGTGCCCCCTCCGAGCGGGACACTGGCGATGGCCCCCGTGACCTTCGGTGGGTTCACGGTCTGGTTGCCCCAGTCGTTCCAGTAGACGGTGGTCGAGTCGATCGCGAGATCGAAGACGAGGTCCTGCCCCATCGCGAGCGTCACGGGAGAGCCGCCGGCCAGCGGCGCCTTCATCACCATGCCGTCAGCCATGGTCACGTCACCCTGGTTCACCCAGTAGACGCTCGTGGCATCGACCTGCAGAGCCAGCGGGATGTTCTGGCCCGTGGCGATCGCCATCGGGGTGCCCCCGCCGATCGGTGTCTTCATGACGCTTCCGGAGTTCTCGGGCCCTGCGTCCCCCCCGCCGACCTCGGCGGTCCAGTAGACGTAGCTCGAGTCGACGGCGACTCCGCTGGTCAGCTGGCCCTGCGCGTCCGCGACCATCACGGGCGTCCCCCCGCTCTTGGGCACTCGCCAGACGGCGTCGCCGTCGGTCCAGTAGACGTTGTTCGCGTCAATCGCGATGTGTGTGGGCGTACCGCTGCTGGACGTCGCGAGCGTCACGGGCGAGCCCCCGCCGATCGGGACCTTCATGACGTCGCCGGGGGGCGTGATCACGCCGAAGTCGACCCAGTAGACGTCGGTGGCATCGACCGCGATCCCGCCGGGCCCGGGCAGCCCCGTCGCGAGCGTCGCGACCGTGCCGCCATCGATCGGGACCGAGAGGACGCTGCCCGTCTGGGTGCTGCCACCGCTGCTCGACCCGAGGTCGGTCCAGTAGACGTTCTTCGCGTCCACGGCCAGGAACTGCGGGTCCGGGCTCGTGGCGAGCGTCGTCATGTTGCCGCCGCTGCCGCCGCCGGACGACGAGCCCGACGCGCCCGAGGACGAACCCGAAGAGCCCCCCGAGCTACCGCTCGACCCCTCGCCCCCTGCCGCGTCCGAGCCGCCCTGCCCTTCCCCGCCGCTGCTGCTGTTGCAGGCCGGCGCGAGGACGAGGAGAAGCGACGAAGACAACCCGAGAAAGAACGCAATTCGGCCCATGTAGGTGAAGACGCAGAACCGAGCGCCGACAGGACAATTCCGGCGAACGGGCGTACGGGTCGCGCATTTGGGTTAACGTGGACGCAGAATGAGGGCGGGGCAGCGCACGTCCGACGACCCGTGGCGCGTGAGGTGAGTCATGGGTGACCCGGCGAGAGCCCGCTTCCAGGCGGCCATGGACCTCGTCGACCAGTGCCTCGATCTGCCCCAAGCGGACCGCGAATCGCTCCTCGCGCACGCAGACCCCATGGTGAGCGCCGAGGCGAGAAGGCTGCTCGAGGCGGACGCCCGCAGCGGGGCGGTCCTCGACGCGCCCGCGGGCGCGCTGATGCCCTCGGCGCTGCGCGCGATCACCGGTCTTTCGCCGAAGCCGCGGGCGCGCGAAGGCACGCACGTCGGGCCCTTCTGCCTGGTGTCGCTCCTGGGCGAGGGCGGCATGGGAGAGGTGTGGACTGCGGAGCGTGCCGGGGCGGATTTCCGTCAGAAGGTCGCGGTCAAGCTGCTGCACGCGCGCGGTGACGCGACGGCGCTCGCCGCGCGCTTCCGGCTCGAACGACGGATCCTCGCGAGGCTGACGCACCCGCGCATCGCGCGTCTGCTCGATGGGGGAACGAGCGAGGACGGCACGCCGTGGCTCGCGATGGAGTACGTGGAGGGACTCTCGCTCACCGATCACTGCGGAGCCAAAGCGCTGAGCATCGAGGAGCGCCTGCGGCTCTTCGCCAAGGTGTGCGACGCGGTGCAGTTCGCCCATCGCAACCTGGTGGTGCACCGCGACCTCAAGCCGAGCAACGTGCTGGTCGGCCCCGACGGCGAGCCCAAGCTCCTCGACTTCGGCATCGCCAAGCTCCTCGAGGACGACTCCGAGGGCGACGCGGACGGCGCGCTGACGCGAACCGGCGAGCGGCCGATG
>DATJYG010000406.1:0-27827 GCA_035499695.1 Polyangiaceae bacterium | reverse complement strand
CCCGGGATGAGCCCCGGCGGGATGAGGCCCGGCGGCAGGAGCGAGGCGCCCGCGCTGATCCAGCTCTGGATCTGCGGCGGGAGCTGGAGGCCCATGGCCGGCGCGCCCGTCGGTGCGGCGGGCGGCGAGTAGTTCTGCAGGCGGTAGAGCGTCATCTGCGCGCCCTTCATCGAGTCGAAGGGCGGCGTGAGCGACGAGCACCCCGTCGACGCGCAGACTAGGGCGGGCGCGACGACGGCGAAGGCGATGCGCGCGAGCAGATCGAAGCGGCTACGGCTCTGGGTTCCGGTCATCTTGGCAGGCCTCCCCTGCGGAGCCGCACTATATCCGGAAAGCATGAGGTTGGCGCTGGGGTTGACGGTGCACACCGGCTGGGCCGCGTGCGTGCTGGCCGGCGGCAGCCTGCGCGATCCACACCTCGAGGCGCGCGAGCACGTCGAGCTGGTCGCCGACGACGAGGCGCGCTTCGTGTTCCATCGCGCCTCCGAGATGAAGCGCGCGGACGCCGCCCCCTTCGTGGCGCGCGCGCGTCGCGAGGCGATCGATCGCGCGGCCGCCGTCTTCCGGCGGCTCGTGGAGGGCAGGGACGTGGGAGCCTGCGCCATCGTGGCCAAGCCGGGCGCCATGCCGGAGCTCGACGTGGTGCTCGCGTCGCACCCGCGCATCCACACGGCCGAGGGCATCTTCTACCGCGACGTGCTCTCCGACGCCGCGAAGGCCGCGGGCGTGCGGGCGCACGTCGTCTCTCCCTCCGAGCTCGATGCGAAGGACCGGCGCCTCGCCGACGTGGGGCGCGCCGTCGGCAAGCCGTGGAACCAGGACTGGAAGCTCGCCGCCCTCGCCGCGTGGCGGGTCCTCGCGTAGCCGCCTAGGCTCGTGGTCGTGACCCTCAAGATCAAGAAGATCGACCACGTCGCCGTGTGCGTGCCGGACATCGACGAGGCGGCCGCGCGCTGGAAGAGCACGCTGGGCCTCGAGCCCGGCGTCCGCGAGGTCGTCGAGTCGCAGAAGACCGAGGCGCTGCTGCTGCGCCTGCCCGGCGAGGGCCCAGGTGCCGAGACGAGCGTCGAGCTCATCTCCCCGCGCGGCAACGAGGGCCTCGCGCGCTTCCTCGAGAAGCGGGGCCCGGGCCTGCACCACATCGCCGTCGAGGTCGAGGGCATCGAGAACGCCATCGCGCTGCTCACGTCGCTCGGCGTCCCGATGATCGACGCGGCTCCGCGGCGGGGCGCCCGCGGGCACAAGGTCGCCTTCGTCCACCCCAAGGCGACGGGCGGGGTGCTCGTCGAGCTCGTCGAACCCTCACCCTGAGGCCCGCCGCAGGCGGGGCCGACGGCCCGAAGGGCCACCCAACGCGACGCAGTAGCGGCGTGGCTCGTCAGTCGGGTATCCTCGGGATGTGCTTGCTCTAAGAGGAGGAGGCTCTCTCGTGAGAACCCGTTCGTTGCGATGGGGAAGCAAGGTGCTGTCCGGCGTCGTCGTGGCCGGTGCGCTGGCGTGCTTGCAGGCGCCCGCGGCTTGGGCGCAGCCGAACAACGCGCCGCCTGCCGGTGGTGCGGCCAAGCCGGCGAGCAAGGGGGATCTCGCGGCCGCCAAGAAGCACTACGCGGAGGGCGAGAAGAAGTACAAGGCGGGCGACTTCGTCGGCGCCGAGACCGAGTTCAAGGCCGCCAACGACATCAAGTCCGCGCCGCCGACCGAGCGTTACATCGGCCTCTGCGAGGACAACCTCGGTCACCTCCAGGTGGCGGTCGACTGGTACGACAAGTTCCTCTCGCACGTCCCCGACAAGATGGCGGACAAGGGCGACGAGATCCGCAAGCGCGAGGGCGAGATCAAGGCGCTCCCCGGGAAGGTGCACATCGATTCGACGCCGCCGGGGGCGAGCATCACCATCGACGACAAGCCGCAGAGCGCGCCCACGCCGACGGACGTGGACCTCGCGCCGGGGCAGCACACCATCAAGCTCACCGAGACGGGGCGCCTGCCGTCGACCAAGCAGGTGGACGTCGCCTTCGCGTCGACGCAGACGGTGTCGGTCAGCCTCGATCCGGAGCCGCCCGCCGCGCCTCCGCCTCCAGTCGCGGAGGCGCCGCCTCCTCCGGAGACGCCGCCGCCTCCGCCCCCGCCGCCTCCGGCGGAGCCGCGGAGCAAGGTGCCCGCGTACGTGACGGGCGGTCTCGCCATCGTCGCGGCGGGCGTAGGCACGGTGTTCGGCATCATGACGCTCAGCGACAAGAGCGACTTCGACAAGAACCCGACGACGTCGACGGCCGACAACGGCGACACGCACGCCCTCATCACGGACATGGCGTTCGGCGTCGCGCTGACCTTCGGGGTCACGAGCGCGGTGCTCTTCCTCACGAAGGACGAGCCGCCGGCCACGTCCTCCGCGGCTGCCAAGGCGGTCACGGCCAAGAACGACAAGAAGCACGTGACGGTGACGCCCACGCCGATGGTCGGCGCGCACTCGGGCGGCGCGGGGCTGACGGTCCGCTTCTAGAACTACTTCGGCAAGGACGGCGATGAACACGAAGCGAACGTTGAAGTGGAGCCTGGTCACGGCTGCAGTCGCCTGCGGCTTCGTGACCGCGGTCTCGGGTTGCGAGCTGCTCGTCGACTTCGACCGCAGCAAGATCCCCTCCGAGGGCGGGGCCGAGGACGTCACCGTGCCGACGGAGTCGGGTGCAGAAACGGGCGGCGACACCGGCAAGGACGTGGCGAGCGACACTCCGTCGGAAGCCTCCGAGGCCGGCACCGGGGACGCGCCGTCGGAGACGACGACGAGCGAGGGCGGGGACGCTCAGCCCGAGACGGGCGCCGAGACCGGGGCCGAGACTGGGGCCGAGACCGGGGCGGAGACCGGCGCCGAGGTGGAGCCCGAGGCGGGGCCCGACTCGACGACGGATTGACGGCGTCCGGGTACGGACAGTAGCGATCGTCAGGCCGACGCGGCGCTCATCTGCTCGATCGCGCGCGCGACGCGCTCGACGTCCGGCTCCATGACGACCGGCACGTTGGCGCGGCGCGCGTCCACGTCCGGGATGCGCCGCTCGTGGTACGCGAGCTTGAACTCGGTGAACTTCAGCCCGTTGGCGGTGGACACGACCACCACGCGCTCGCCGGGATTCACCAGGCCGCGCGCGCGCAGCTTGAAGAGGCACGCGAGGGCCACGCCCGTGTGCGGGCACGTGTAGAGACCCGTCCGGTCGGCGCGCGCGCAGGCGTCCGCCAGCTCCTCCTCGGTCGCTTGCTCGACGACGCCGTTCATCGCCTTCAGCGCCGCCATGGCGCGCGGGGCGCTCACCGGGTTGCCGATCTGGATGGCGCTCGCCATCGTCGGCTCGGCGTGGATCGGCTCGACCGTGTCCTTGCCGGCGACGAACGCGCGGTACATCGGGTTGGCGCGCGCGGCCTGCGCGACGCACAGGCGCGGGATGCGCGCGATGACGCCGAGCTCCTGCATCATCCGGAAGCCGGCGTGGAGCGCCGCGGCGTTGCCGAGGTTGCCGCTCGGCAGCACGACCCAGTCGGGCGCCTCCCAGTCGAACTGCTGCACGATCTCGATCGACACCGTCTTCTGCCCCTCGATGCGCAGCGGGTTCATCGAGTTGGCCAGGTAGACGAGGCCGCGGCGCGCGAGCTCCTTCACGACGGCCATGCACCCGTCGAAGTCCGTGTCGAGCTCGAAGACGCGAGCCCCGTGCGCGAGCGGCTGCACGAGCTGCGCCGTGGACACCTTGCCCCGCGGCAGGAGCACCGCGACGGGCAGCCCCGCCGCCGCACCGTACGCCGCGAGCGAGGCGCTCGTGTCGCCGGTGCTCGCGCAGCAGAGGACGCGCGCCGAGAGATCGCCGCGCGCGATCGCCTGGCGGACGACGCTGACGAGCACCGTCATCCCGAGGTCCTTGAAGCTGCCGGTGTGCGAGTTGCCGCAGAGCTTGAGCCACAGATCGTCCAGGCCGATCTCCTTGCCCAGCCGGTCGGCCCAGAAGACGTTCGTGCCGCCCTCGCTCGTCGACACGATGCAGTCGTCGGACACGTCGGGCGCGACCCACTCGCGCTTGCCCCACACGCCCGAGCCGAACGGCCACGCCGTGCGCATCCACCGGTCGTCGAAGAGCTTCATCCACGCGGCGGCGCTGCGGTCGCGCAGCGCGTCCACGTCGTGCGCCACCTCGAGCAGCCCGTCGCACGTGGGGCAGCGGTACAGCGGCTGCGTGAGCGGGTACTCGCCCGGGCAGCCAGCGAAGCAGCGGAATGCAGCGTGGTACCGGGCCATGCGCCGGAGAGCCTAACGATCGCCCTCGCGGATCGCCACCGCCCACCCTCGCGCGGAGCCGGGGCCCGCGAGAGGGGGGCGAGTGACTCAGCCTCGATCGATCAGCCCTTCGGCTGATTGATCTGGGCACTGCCAGGCGCTGCGGCGGGCGCGGGCGCCGGGGCCGATGCCGCCGTGGTGGCGGTCGTCCCGTGCGCTTCGCGTGTCGCCTTGCGCTTGGCAGCGGCCTCCGCTTTCTCCGCCGACGTCAGCGGCTGACGCGCCCTGGGGGGCTTCAGACCGAAGTCGGCGAGGGCCTTGGTGTCGGCGCCGAACATGAAGCGGACGGTCTCCTCGAACTCGTCCATCGTCTGGACGAGCGCGGGCGCCTGCGCACGTTCTGCTTTCACCGTGTCCCTCGCGGTGGCCTGGGCCGCCGTCGTGGCGGCGCGGTTGTCGATGATCTTCTGCAGATCCGCGCAAACCGCGTCGACCGTGACGGTCGTGGCTCCACCTCCCAGCGTGAGGGTCTGACCCCCATTCGGGAAGCGTTTCCTCGCGCCCGCGACGAGTTGCCCCGCGCGGACGGCCCGAGTGCCTTTTCCTACGTTCGTACTCATGGTTATCACCTCCTTTCTCGTACTGAGGGCGAGGGTCGAGCGTCCCGGCTCGCCCTCGTCTCTCAAAGGGGTATGCCGATCTCGACCCCCCGATTCCGCGCTCCGGGAGCAACTATTTTTCGCGAACGAGTGATCCCGCGGAGTTGGCGAGCCAGATTGTTCCGAGCACGCACGTCCGGCTCTCGGACGCGCCCATCCGATCCTCGGACGCGTCCGTCCGAGCCACGGATGCGAGCGTCCGACCATCGGATGCGCCCGTCCGACGCTCGGATGCGTGCCTCCGTCCTTCGGAGAGGTCCGTCCGGGCATCGGATGCACCCGTCCGAGCCTCGGACGCGCCCCTCCGGCGTTCGGATGCAATCGTCCGACGCCCGGACGCGGACGCTCTCAGGTGCCGCAGCAGAGAATCGAGTACATGCCGCCGCCGGAGACGGGGATGGTCGCGTCGCGGCAGCGCCAGCCGCTCACGCCCGAGCAGTCACTGTCGCCGAAGCACACGTCGGTGCACAGCATGGTGCCCGGATCGCAGAAGCCCTTGCACATGTCGTTCATCGGGTCGCACGTCTGCCCCATCGCGAGGTTCCCCTGCGTCGGGAAGCACGCGCCGAGCACGGGCGTCGGCGTCGGGGGGTTCGGCGGGATGACGTAGTTGCAGTAGTAGCCGCCGGTGCAGTCCGTCGAGTTGCGGCAGGCGTCCTTGCACTTGTTGCTCGACTCGCCCGGGCCGGCCGCGCAGAGGTAGCTCTCGCAATCGCTGTTGCTGAAGCAGCTGGAGCCTCCGGGCGACGAGCCGCCCGAGCCGCAGTACGCCGCGTAGTTCTTGTCGATGGAGTCGGCGCCCGGGAAGTTGCCGAACGTGCACGTCACGCTGCCGGAGCACTCGCTCGAGGCTTGGCCGGTGGAGCAGCAGGTGTCCACGCAGTGCCCGCTGCCGTCGCAGAGGGCCGAGCGGCAGTCGCGCCCGGTGCCGCAGTTCGCGCCGCCCAGGGCGCCGGAGTTCGCGCCGGCCGTCCGGCCGATCCACGTCGCCTGGACGCAGTAGCTGCCGCCCTGGCCGGTCGCGTAGCAGACCGTGTTGCCCGGGCAGTCGGCCGAGATGCAGCACGGCTGCGAGCAGAAGTTGCTGCTGCCGGCCGCCTGGTACACGCCGGTGCCCACCTCGAGCTGGCCGACGCAGAGCTTGCTGGTGCACGTGGAGTCGCCGCTGCAGGCGCACAGGATGCCGCCGGGGCAGTTGCCCGAGTCGGTCCCCGTGTCCACGGGCGGGCTCGCTTCTTCTTCTGCCATCGAGTCGACGACGTCGGCTTCCGGCCCCTGGCTGTCGGTGACGCTCACGTCGTCGCCGCCCATGCCGCCGTCACCGCTCGTGGGCACGCACAAGCCGCTCGGACTGCACGCGTAGTTCGCACCGCAGCTGCCCGGCCTCGAGAGGCAGGAGGGCATGCACTGGCCCCTCTGAGTGCTGCCGTTCAGCGGGGAGCAGACCTGGCCCGCCGGGCACACGTCCGGATGGCCCGGGAAGCAGTTGTACAAAGGCACCGTGTCGCCGATGGCGAGCTCGCAGCCGCCTCCCGCGGCGACGATCGCCAGCAGCGCGGAGGTGAACGCGGCGACGGCGAGTGAACGCCTCGCCGATGGGCGGCCGGCCGTCATCAGAACGATCCTTGCACGAAGAAAGCCCCTCCGCCCGTGAGAGGCGCCGCCGAGACGGTTGTTGCACCCGTGGTGGAAGGCGCCGTGGATCGCGGGCGAGCCAGGTAAAGGTACGCCGTCACGGCTGCCGCGGCCACGGCCACTCCGAAGCAGACGTCCGCGGCGATCGCTTCGTTGTGCGCCGTGTTCGTCCGGCTCGTGAGCTGCTGGATCGAGGTGTTGTAACCCGTCACCTGGCCGGCCGGCGGCTTGTCGGCCAGCGCCTTTATCCCCAGCACGGTCCCGGCGCCGAGGGCGACCACCGTGACGCTGGCCGCGCTGATCGTGTACGCGTCGATCCGCCCGTACTGCGGCTTCTCCGGCGGGGGCGGAGGAGGAGAGCCGCTCGACGACGCCGACGAGGCGCTCGCGGCCGCTGCAGCCTGCTTGGCGTCGAGCTCCTTCTTCGCGCCCTCGAGCCGCTTCAGGTACGCGTTGACGCGCTCGCGCTCCTGGTCGGTGATGTTCATCGACGCAAAGAGACGGAACCACTTGAGGGCGTCGTCGATGTCGGCCAGTTTCTCGTGCACGACGCCCAGGTTGAAGACGAGGTCCTTCGCGCTGGGATCGAGCGCGTGAGCGGCCTCGAACTCCGAGATGGCCTCGCGGTAGGCGCCTTGCGCGTAGTACGCGCGCGCCCTGTCGAAGTGACGGCGTGCGGCGGCCACGTTGGCAGGGCTCGTCTCGTCGGCGACGGCCACGGGCTCGCCGCGCATGCTGCCGGAGACGAGGGCCGCAACCAGCGCAACAGCGCACAGCCGCCGTCCGGACCGCATCGGGGGGCAGCATATCCCAGTCGGTGTAAGGCCGCGCGTTCGCTGCGCGTTTCACGCTCGACGGAGGCGTTTCGATGCGCAGGACGACGACAGCGGTGATGTGTGCAGCGTTGGTGACGTCAGTGGCGGGGACGGCGAGCGCCGAGCAGGCCGTGGTGGTCGTGGGACGCGAGGACGCGCCGCCACCCGTGGAGGAGAGGCCCCCGGAGAGACCGGTGGAACACCCCGATTCGTCGTCGCTGCGGCTCCACGTGGGGCCCGTCGCGGCCACGACCGGGCGGGGGCTCGGACCCGGGCTGGGCGTGGCGGCGGACTTCGGACGCGGGACCATCGGCTTCAGGCTCGATGCGGACTGGACGCGCGGTGAGCCGTCCGGAGGCGAGCCGTCCCCGATCGCCGGCGGCGTCTCGCAGTACACGGGGCAGCTCACGCTGAACTTCGCGCGGCACGCGGCGCTGCACCCCATCGCCGGCTTCGGCTTCGGCTACGCCCGCGTGGACCGTGGCGGTGGCGTCGCCGGGGACATGGCCATCGGCACGGGGCGGCTCGCGCTCGAGTACGCGCTCGCCCTGGACGATGCCGACGTCCGCTTCGCGCTCGGCGTCACGGGCGCGCTGCCCGGGCCCGCCGACCGCGCCGTGGGCGACGTTCCCGGCTGGGCCGTGCTCGGCGCGACGCTCGGCGTCGGCTTCTGACGGACCTCCGTGCTATCGAGCACGGGAAATGACCGACGTTTCGACCATCTGCCGGCGCGCGCGCGCGGCGTCGCGCTCGCTCGCGACGGTCGACGCGGCCGGCAAGGATCGGGCGCTGCGTGCGATGGCCGCCGGGCTTCGTGCGCATGCGTCGAAGGTGCTCGAGGCGAACGCCCGCGATCTCGAGGCGGCGAGGGCGCGCGGCACGTCGGAGGCGATGCTCGACAGGCTCGCCCTGGACGAGCGGCGGCTCGAGCAGATGGCGCGCGCCGTGGAACAGGTCGCGTCTCTGCCGGACCCGGTGGGGACCGTGCTCTCGGACACGAAGCGCGACGACGGCCTGCGCATCCGTCGCGTGCGCGTGCCCCTCGGCGTCGTGGCCATGATCTACGAGGCGCGCCCCAACGTGACGGCCGAGGCGAGCGCGCTGTGCCTCAAGTCGGGCAATGCGGTCGTGCTGCGGGGAGGCAGCGAGGCGGCGCAGTCGAACGCGGCGATCGTGTCGGTTCTGGCCGATGCGCTCGAGCGCGAGTCGCTGCCCCGTGACGCCGTGCAGGCGCTGCCGCCCGGCGATCGCTCGATGGTGCGCGATCTCGTGCAGCAGACCGAGACGGTGGACCTCGTCATCCCGCGCGGGGGCGAGGCGCTCATCGCGTTCGTGCGCGAGAACGCGCGCGTCCCGGTCATCGCGCACGCCAAGGGCGTCTGCCACCTCTACCTGGACGCCGGCGCCGACGCGGAGGCGGCCGCGCGGCTCGCGGTGAACGCCAAGCTCCAGCGACCCGGCGTGTGCAACGCCATCGAGTGTCTGCTCGTCGACGCGAGCGACGCCGCGCGCCTGCTTCCCCCGGTCGCGAAGGCGCTGCTGGCGGGTGGGTGCGAGCTTCGCGGCTGCGAGCGGACGCGCGCCCTGGTGCCCGAGGCGGCTCCCGCGCGCGACGACGACTGGGGCCGGGAGTACCTGGACCGCATCCTCGCGGTGCGCGTCGTCGACGGCATCGACGGGGCGCTCGAGCACGTGGCGCGCTTCGGCTCCGGGCACACGGAGGCCATCTGCACGAGGGACGCCGCCCGGGCCGACCGCTGGCGGCGCGAGATCGACGCGGCCTGCGTCGTCGTCAACGCCAGCACGCGCTTCCACGACGGGGGCGAGCTCGGGCTGGGGGCGGAGATCGGCATCGCGACGACCAAGCTTCACTGGCGGGGCGCGATGGGCCTCGAGGCGCTGACGACGTTCCAGTGGCGGGTCGACGGCGACGGGCAAACGCGCGGGTGATACGCTCGCGCGTCACGAGAGAGGTATACGTTTGACGACGAAGAAGCACGGCGGGGGAGGCGAGAGCACCGACCACCCGCGCTTGCGCATGAAGAGCTCGCACGAGAGGGTGCTCGAGGGTGGAAGCAAGTCGCGCGGTGGGCGCAAGCAACCGCGAAGCGCGCCACGTGCCGCGATGAACGCGGTCGTCCGCGCGAAGGGGCCGAAGAAGGCGCGGCCGGCCGGGTACGACCCGCTCGTGCCGCAGCCCGATCGCAGCGGCGCGTGGAGCGTCGCCTCCGAGTCAGCCCGCGAGACGGCGACGTCGATCGCCATCGCGGCGCTCGACAAGAAGGCCGTGGGCCTCGAGATCCTCGATGTCGCGGGCAAGGTCGACTACGCGGACTTCCTGGTCATCATGACCGGCCGCAGCGACCGCCACGCGCAGTCGCTCGCGCAGTCCATCGAGGAGGCGCTGCGGAAGAAGGGCGTGCGACCCGTCGCGGTCGAGGGCCTGACGCACGGGAACTGGGTGCTCATGGACTTCGGCGACGTCGTCGTCCACGTGTTCCAGGACGACGCGCGGCGCCTCTACGACATCGAGGGCCTCTGGCTCGATGCGCGGCGTCTGCCCGTCCCCGAGGAGCCCCGCCCTACGGAGTAGGCGGCGGCGTCTCGGCGGCGGGCTTCGCCTTCGGCTTGAGCAGGTAGGCGATCGGGATCGACAGGAAGTAGAGGCCGATGAGCGCCCCGCTCACGGCGATCTGGCTCGTCACCTCGGGCCCCGGCGTGACGATCGCCCCGAGCCCGAAGGCGAGCACCGTCGCCCAGCGGCCGAACTTGAGCAGCTGCTTCGGCGTGACGATGTTCGCCAGGACGAGGAACGCGATGAAGAGCGGCAGCTCGAAGACGGCGCCGAACGCGAGGAGGAAGCGCGACACGAAGTCGAGGAAGAACTCGAGCGTCACGATCTGCGTGAGCTCGACGCCCTCGCGGACCTCGCCGAGCAGCGAGAGGAAGTAGTTGAACGTGAAAGGGAACGCGACGTAGTACGCGAACGCCACGCCGGAGAGGAAGAGCAGCGACGAGAAGAAGACGAACGGCACGATGAGCCGCTTCTCCTTCTTGTAGAGGCCCGGCGAGATGAACGCCCACAGCTGGTAGAAGATGACCGGCACCGACACGATGACGCCGGTCATGAGCGACAGCTCGAGGTAGCCGAGGAACGCGTCCGCCGGCGCGAGCGTCTGCAGCTGCAGCGGCTTGTTGAAGCGTGTGAGCCAGGTGCGCTGGTACGGGATGATGAGCCACGCGAGGATCTGCACGCGGAAGACCCACGCGGCGATGGTGCCGACCAGGACGCCGATGGCGGCCTTGATGATGCGCTTGCGGAGCTCGTCGAGATGCTCCCAGATGGTCATGCGCACGTCGCGCTCGGGCGTCTCCGACGGCGTGGGCGCGGGGGCTGCGGCGGTCACGCGGCTTCCCCTCGCGTGTAGAGGGCGTCGTCGGCGAGCGGCGACGCGGCGAGGTTGCCGTCGTAGACGACCGCGGTGTCAGGCAGCGCGCCATAGGAGTCGGCGCCCTCGCGCGGGTACTCCCGCTCGCGGTCGACGACGAGTCCCGGGTCCGGGACCCCTCCAGCCAGAGGCGTGCCGGGGACCTGCGTCTTGGCGTACGCGCTTGCCCCTGCGTCGCCGGAGCTCGGCGAGGCGCCCCCGGTCCCGGGGAGCTGGGGTCGCAGCGCGTCGGTGGTGGACCGCACGGACGCGACGACTCCGGCGATCTCGCCGCGGGCCAGCTTCCGGATCTCGGCGATGTCGCGGTCGATGCCTTCGGTGCGGAGGATCTCGTCGATCCCGCTCTTCTCGCGCATGTCGTACGCCATGCGCCGGAGCTTGCCGGCGAGCTGGCCGGCCTTGCGCAGATAGCCGGGGAGCTCCTTCGGTCCGAGGACGACCACCGCCACGATGAGCAGTACGCACAGCTCGCCGAAGCTCAGCCCGAACACGGATGCAACTTAGCATGCCCCGTGGTACGGGCAGCCTGGCACAGATGGTCGCGTTGCCGTCGCCGCTCGCGCTGCAAGCGCTCACACCTGACGCGCTCGCGAAGGCGCTGGGGCTGCCGGCGGCGGAGGCACGAAAGGTGGTCGCGGCGGTGAATCGCGGCAGCGAGCCGCGCGGCGTGCGGCGCGAGTCGCTGCGTGTGGTGCGAGAGCGGGGGCACGTGCCGTCGCTCGAGGTGCGCTCGGTGCAGCGGAGCGCCATCGATCCTTTCGTGAAGCTCGCGCTCGGCACGCACGACGGGCACGTCGTCGAGACGGTGCGCATCCCGCTGGAGCGCGCGGGCCGCTTCAGCGCGTGCGTCAGCTCGCAGGCGGGGTGTGCGCTCGCGTGCGCCTTCTGCGCGACCGGGCGTCTCGGCCTCGCGCGCAACCTCGAGGCCTGGGAGATCGTCGAGCAGGTGAGGCTCGTGCGCGGCACCCTGGCGCGCGGCGAGAGGGTGCACGGCGTCGTCTTCCAGGGCATGGGCGAGCCGCTGTCGAACGCCGATCGCGTCATCGACGCCATCCGTGTCATGTGCGATCCGTCGGCGCTCGCGATCGACGCCCGCGCCATGACGGTGTGCACGTCGGGTCTGCCCGCGGGGATTCGACGCCTGGCGCGCGAGGTCCCGAGGGTGCGCCTCGGGCTGTCGATCTCCAGCGCGCGTCCCGAGGTGCGGCGAACGCTGATGCCCATCGACGCCGCGCATCCGCTCGACGAGGTGATCGAGGCCGTCGAGGAGCATGCGCGCACGACGGGGCTCGCCCCGATGTGGGCCGTGACGCCGCTCGCCGGCGTGAACGACAGCGACGCGGACGCGCGGGCGCTCGCCGAGCGCGTGCGTCGCTTCGAAGCGCGCACGGGCATCCGGCCGCGCGTCAGCGTGGTCCCCTACAACGCGATCGACGCGGCCGAGCGGGATCCCTTCCGGCGCGGCGACGTGCCGGCGTTCCTCGCGGCGCTGGCGACTCACGGCGTGCGCGCGCACCTCCGTTACAGCGGCGGTTCGGACGTGGCCGCCGCGTGCGGGCAGCTCGCCGGTCGGTCCTGATCAGAGGCCGGCGGCACTCCAGCGCGGGTCGTCGGCGACGAGCCATCCCATCTCGCTCTCGATCGCGTCCTCCAGCGGCGGATCGAAGGTGTGGCCGACGGGAGCGAAGACGGCGCGTGCGTCGAGCTGGTCCCGGGTGACGAGGCGCTGCGCCGCGCTCTTCGCGGCGACCGAGCAGCCGCGCTGACCGCATCCGAAGAGCACCCGGAGCCCGCCCCCTGCGACGAACTTCCGGGCGCGCGCGTCGTCCAGCCCGTCGGTGAGGCCCTCGACGAGGACGACGCGCGGGAAGCGTGATGGCTGCTGCACCGCGATCTTGAAGACCTCGTAGGACCCGAGCGAGAAGCCGGCGAGCAAGGGCTGCGACGTGTCGGCGTACTCGGGGTACTTCGCTGCGAGGGCGTCGAGCGCTGCATCGATGTGCGCGACGAGCGCCGGGCCGCCGGCGTGCGTGTAGCGAACGTCGTCCTTCGTGGAGTCGCCGGGGGCGACTGCCCCGCGCGGGCAGACGATGAAGGGGTACTCGCGGGTGGCCCGGCGCCAGCCGCCGCACTGCCAGTCGGGACGGTCCCCGGCGCCGTGGATGACGACGACGACCGGTCGCTTCGTGGTGGCGCCGGTGGGCAGGGACATCCACGCATCGGGATGGCCGGGGACGGGGAGGGCCTCGAAGAAGCCGGTGACCGGGGTCGGGGTCGGGGTCGGGGCCGGGGTCGGGGTCGCGGTCGGGGTCGCGGTCGGGGTCGCGGTCGGGGTCGGGGTCGGGGTCGGGCCGGCGGCGTCCGCGCCATCCAGGTGCGATCCGTGACACCCCGCCACCGCGAGACAGGTCCAGAGAAGGAGGCGCATCGTCGATCTTTTTGCCGCCTGCGAGTGTATTCTCGCGCCCCTCGTACCGCATGCGCCTCTCGGGCCTCTGTCTCGGTGTCCTCCTGCTCGCTTGGCCCTCGCTCGCGCAGGCGTCGCCGGAGGACCTCTTCGGCTGGGGGCCACGCTCGCCAGCGATGGGCGGGACGGGCACGGCGTCCTCTTCCGGCGCCGATGCGACGTACACGAATCCGGCACTCCTCTCTCGCGTGCATCACAACCTGCTGACGCTCGGATTCCAGGGCGCCGAGTTCGACCTGCACGCCGACGGCCCGGGGCTGCCGGGGCGCATCTCGACGCTGCCGGCTCGCGGCTTCGTCGTCGGCGCCGAGGTCCCCATTCCGTTCGGCGGCATCCTGAAGGACCGCATCGCCGCCGGAATGGCCTTCTACACGCCGTCGGACGCCCTGGTGCGCGGCCGCATCCTCTACCCCGAGACGCCGGAGTACGCGCTGCTCGCCGATCGCGCCCAGTCGCTCGCCGTCCGCCTCGGGCTCGGCGCGGACATCGGCTGGGGCATCCGCGTGGGCGCGGGCTTCGCGGCGCTCGCGCAGCTCGTCGGGAGCATCGTCGTCGTCAACACCGCCGGCTCGGTCGGTGCGCGCGTCGACGACCAGCTCGTCGCGACCTACGCCCCCACCTTCGGGGCGGCGTGGGATCTCCCGTTCGACCGCGCCGACGACGGCACGCGCCGCTGGCGCGTGGGCTTGACGTGGCGTGGCTCGATCGACGCGCGCTTCGGCGTGCTGGTGGACGCGAGCAAGCTGAGCACCCTCAACCTCCCCGTCTTCAACATCGCGGGGATCGCCCAGTACGACCCGCAGCAGCTGCTCTTCGAGGTCGCCCGCGAGTGGGACGGCTGGACTGCCGCCGCCGGCGTGACGTGGAAGAACTGGAGCGCTTACCCCGGCGTCCTCGAGCCGACCATCCTCTGCCCGGCCGGGCAGGAGTGCTCGCTCCTCTCGCCGCCGGCCATCAAGTTCTCGGACACGCTCGTGCCCCGCGCGGGCCTCGAGCGCGCCATCGAGCTGCCGAGACATGCCTCCATCAAGCTGCGCGGCGGGTTCTTCCTCGAGCCGACGCCGGTGCCTTCGACGCTCCCTTCGTCGCAGGCGTACGACGCGACCAAGAAGGAGCTCGTGGACGTCCCCACGCGCTTCTTCGACACCACCCGATACGTCTTCTCGCTCGGCGCGGGCGTCGACTTTGGCGACTACCTGCCGTTCACGCTCGACTTCTGGGCGCAGTACCATGTGCTCGCATCCACGACGGCGACCACGGACCCCGCGCCCGCGGCCAGTCTCTCGGGCGACGTGCTCGCCTACGGTCTGATGCTGGGGGTGAGGTTCTAGATGCCCCGCCGCCTGCTCACCCTCGGCCTCGGGTCCGCGATCGCGCTGGCGGCGTCCACCGCGAGCGCCAACCCGCTCGACCCCTTCGGCTTCGGCTCGCGGGAGACGGCGATGGGCAGCGCCGTTTCGGCCGACGTGTCGGACTTCAGCGCCTGCTACTACAACCCGGCGGGCCTCGCGAAGGCCCACGGATTCGAGCTCAGCATCGGGTACTTCCGCGCCGATCACTTCCTCTACATGAACGGGAAGGACAACGGCGTCGATCCGGTGAAGGGCATGGTCGGCGGCGCGGTCGTCCCCGGGAAGATCTTCGACTTCCCGTTCGCCATCGGCGTCGGCTTCCACGTGCCTGACGATCGGCTGACGCGCGTGCGTGCGCTGTCGCAGGACCAGCCGCGCTGGGAGATGTACGACAACCGCAACCAGCGCCTCTGGTTCGGCGTCGACGCGGCGATCAGTCCGGTGCCCTGGCTGCAGCTCGGCGGCGGCGTGACCTTCATGGCGGCGACCATCGCGGGGCTCGACATCAGCGGCGACGTGGACCTCTTCAAGCCGTACGACTCGTCGCTGCGCCACCAGGTGAACGCCGACCTGTCGCTCGTGGCGTATCCGGACTTCGGCGCGCGCATCGAGCTGTCCGACGCGATCGCCCTCGCCGTCGTGTACCGGGGGCAGTTCAAGCTGGACCTCGACGTGAACGCCAACGTGAACGCAGGCGTGGGCGTCGGCGCTGCATCGAGCTCCCTTCCGGGCGCGTCCGGAGACCTGACGCGTCTGCGCCTCGCGCTCGCGACCGAGACGGTGGACTCCTTCCTCCCGCAGCAGGTGGTGGTCGGCTGGTCGTGGAAGCTGAGCGACGACCTCAAGACGAACGTGGACCTCACGTGGGTCAACTGGAGCGCGTACATCCCGCCGGTGACCGTGATCAACACGACGCTCGACGTCCCGCCGCCCAAGGGCGGGTGGCCCGCGGGCATCAAGCCGCCGACGCCGCCGGCGCCCATCACGATCCTCCCGATCCAGATCGAGGACCGCATCGTGCCGCACCTCGGCGCCGAGTGGCGCGCCATCGCGCGTCCGAGCTGGCAGGGGTTCCTGCGCGGCGGCTACGAGTACGACAAGAGCCCCATCGGGCCGCAGACCGGGCAGACGAACTACGTGGACCGCGACCGGCACGCCTTCTCCGCGGGCATCGGTGTGCGCTTCCCGCACCCCGCCACCGCGCTTCCCGGTGACCTGCGGTTCGACGTCCACGGGCAGCTCAGCGTGCTGCCGACCGGCACGACGCTGAAGCAGGACCCCTCGGACCTGGTCGGCGATTACACCGCCGGAGGCCACATCTGGAACGTCGGCGCCACGGCGACGGTGGGGTTCTGACGTGCGCCGCGCGTTCTTCCTGCCGCTCGCTCTCCTCGGCACGATCGCGTGTGGGACGATTGCCTCGCCCGGCAGCGGCGACCTCGATTTGCCGACGGCCGACGTCGGTCCGTTCACTCCGCTCTCGACGGCGGAAGTGGCAGCGGGCGACATCCCCCCGTTCGTCTTCCTCGGCGAGTCGGCCCAGTACCGCGAGCCCAGCGCCATCGCCGCGAGCGACGACACGTCGTCGCCGAGCGTCATCCTGTTCGCGGTGGCGACTGCCTCGAGCGGCAGCGTGATCGTCCGCACGCGCGCCGACGATGGCCGCTCCTTCTACGGCGACACGGTCGATCAACAGAGTCATCCGGGCGACCGACCGCCGGTCGTGCTCCATGCGTCGCAGTCCTGGGAGGGCACGGACCTGTCGGGCCCGAGCGCCCTTCGCGTCGGGTCGGAGGTCCGCCTCTACTACGCGGCAGCCGGGGGCATCGGGCTGGCGAAGTCCACCGACGGCGGCCTGACGTTCCAGGCGCAGCCCGAGCCGGTGCTCGCAGCGGACCACGGCGCGGGCTGGGAGTTCACGCCACCGCGCGCGCCGACGGTCGCGCAGCTGCCCGACGGGAGCTTCGACATGCTCTACGCGTCGGGCGACGCGATAGGCGAGGCGGTGAGCGCGGACGGCGTGACCGGCTGGCAGCGCGTCGACGGGGACCCGACGACTCCCGCGCTCGACCCGGTCTTCGTCGCGAGCGCCTACGTCGATCCGTCGACGCTCCCCACGGGCGTGCCGCCTCCCTTCGACGAGGGTGCGGTGGACGACCCGCTGCTCGTCCCCAGCGTGGACGTCGCGGGGAGGCTCGTCGTGCGCGTGCTCTACACGGGGTACTCGGCGCCCATCGGCGCGGCATCGCGCACGTCGGCCATCGGCGTCGCGGCTCGATACGGCACGAGCGGCCGTTTCACGAAGCAACCGAGCCCGGTGTACAGCGTGCAATCGGGAGAAGCCGCGCCGGCGCTCCTGCAGTTCGGCGGCGACCAGGCGCTCCTCTACGTGCAGCAGCTCAACTCGACGCTGGACATGGCTCACCCGTTCCTCGCGATCGCCGCCGCGTACGCGCCGGCGTCCAGCATGCTCGGCGCCCCCGGCTCGTTCCCGACGAGCCCGTGAGGACGTCGCGCTAGCCCCCCGGCGCCTGGCCCCAGAGGGCCTCGACGGCGATGCCGCGCGGCATGGTGCCCGCGTCGATCGGAGGGAACACGAGCATCTTCATGGGGGCGACGAAGCACGCGACCGCCGTGGTGACGACGCCCGGGCCCGGGTCGATCTTCACGTTGGTCCCGGCCACGAGCCCGCGTTCGTCGATCTGCGCCACCACGCGCGCGGCGCCTTTCGTCAGCGTCCCGCGCTTGCCCTGCTCCGCTGCGCACGCGTCGAGCGCGTCCGCGACCCGGTCGACCGCCGCCCGGGCGACGTCCTGGTCGATCCCGCGCGCCTCGGCGAGCGCGACGATCGCCTGCGACCGCTTCGCCACGTAGTCGTACCCCTGGGAGCTCGCCGGCGGCCCCGCGTCGGCCACCTGCACGTCGTGCGACTCGGGCACCACGTCGCGACCGCCGCCCCCGGCGCTCGCGCACCCGGTGAGAGCGACGGCGGCGACGGCGACGAGCCTCACTTGCCGATGAGCTGTCTGGCGATGACCAGGCGCTGCACCTGCGCGGTGCCCTCGTAGATCTGGAGGATCTTCGCGTCGCGCATCAGCTTCTCCACCGGGTAGTCCTTGACGTACCCGTAGCCGCCGAACACCTGCACCGCGTCGATGGCGCTCTGCATGGCGGCGTCCGCGCCGAACGCCTTGGCGCAGGAGGACGTCATGGGATCGCGCGTCCCCTTGTCGAGGTTCCATGCGGCCTTGCGCACGAGCAGGCTCGTGGCCTCGATGCGGATCTTCATCTCGGCGAGCATCGCCTGGATGAGCTGGTGCTGCGCGATGGGCACCCCGAACGTCTTGCGCTCGCGCGCGTAGGCGAGCGACTCGTCGAGGCAGCGCCGCATGATGCCGACGGCGATGGCGCCGATGTCGGGACGCGTCTGGTTGAACGTCTCCATCGCCAGCTTGAACCCCTGTCCGGGGGGAGCGAGCACCTGCGACGCCGGGATCTTCACGTCCTCGAGCACCAGCGGGGCCGTGTCGCTCGCGCGCTGACCGAGCTTGTCCTCGTGGCGACCGGGCTTCACCCCGTTCTGCGAGCGCTCGACGATGAAGGCCCCGATGCCCTTGTGCTTCAGCGCGGGATCCTCGGTGGCGAAGACCACGTAGAAGCTCGCCAGGGTCGCGTTCGTGATCCACTGCTTCGTCCCGTTGAGCACCCAGCCGCCGGCGCCGTCCTTCGTCGCGCGGCACTGCATCCCGGCGACGTCGCTGCCGGCGCCCGGCTCGCTCGTCGCGTACGAGACCATCACCGGCTCGCGCACCAGCCAGCCGAGGTACTTCTTCTTCTGCTCCTCGCTGCCCCCGAGCTTGATCGGCGTGAGCCCCAGCGTGTTGGCCGTCATGCTCGTCTGGATCCCCGAGCAGCCGTACGCCAGCTCCTCGGTGATGAAGCTCGACTCCACGTCGCTCAGCCCGGAGCCGCCGTACTCCGCCGGCAGCGTCGGATTCACGAGGCCGATGCCGTGCGCCTCCTCGAATACCTTCTTCGGGAACTTCGCCTCCCGGTCGCACTCGGGGGCGATGGGGATGATGCGCTCGCGCGCGAAGCGACGGGCCGTCTCGATGAGAGCCCGCTGCTCCTCGGTCGGTTCGAAGTCGAACATGGTGGTGTCACTCCTTGGCACGCCGCCGGCGTCTGTCGAGCTCCGCCCGCGCCGCCCGCGCGCCCATGATGTACCCGATCACGATGCCCACGAGGAGGATCCCCGGGATGAAGATGAGGTGCTCGGGCCCCGGCGTGTTCATGGGCGTCGGCGCTACTTGGCGGGCGGGGCGTCTTTCGAGGCCTTCTGGATGACGCCCTCGAGATCGGCCAGGCGCGAATCGAGCGCGCGCTGCTTGCGCCAGACGAGGGCCACCCACGCGAACATGACGACCCAGAGCACGGCGTACGCCACGACGAGCAGCGTGCCGCCGCTGTATTGCTCCGTGCCGTTGCCCTGGACGGCCTGGAAGGTGGTCGCGCGATCGCTGGGCGTCTCCTGGGTGAGCGTCGTCATCCTTCGGTCCTCGTGTCGAGCCCCACGTCTATCGCGTCCGCCTCGGCGCGGGCCAGTCGCGCGCGCGCGAGCTCGAGGCGCGTGCGGGCCCAGAGCATCAGGACCGCGAGGAGGGTGAAGCAGGTGAAGCCGCCCGCGAGGGCGATCTTCATGTCGGGGTGCTGCAGGCCGCCGCCGTTGCCCGTGATGACCATCGGGTGCTGCCCGCCCCACTTCTGCACGCTGTAGTGGATGATGGGGAGGAGCGCCGCGCCCATGACCCCGAGCGCCGCCGCGAAGCGCCGCTCGGCCGAGCCGTCGCCGGCGAAGGCGCGGAGCACGAGGTACGCGACGTAGATGAGGAAGCTGAGGAGCGCCGTCGTGAGGCGCGGGTCCCACGTCCAGAAGGCGCCCCACGCCTTGGCGCCCCAGAGCGGCCCCGTGATGAGGCCCACCGCGCCGAACGCCACCGCGCACTCGGCGCCGGCGCGGGCGAAGGCATCACGCAGGTCGGTCGGGCTGAAGAAGTAGGCCATCGAGCCGAGGAAGCAGCAGGTCGCGCCGATGTACATCGCGTACCAGCTGGGCACGTGGAAGTAGAAGATCTTCTGCACGATGCCCATCCGTGCCTCGACGGGCGCCTTCAGGAAGATGAAGAACACCTCGGTGACGAACGCGACGGCCGTCAGCCCGAGCAGGGCGTAGAAGGCGGCGTCGCTCGTCCGGCGGGGCGTGCTGGGCATCCGCGGAAGACTCTAGTCCGGCTCGCTCATTTGGGCGAGGAGAGCTTCGCTTCGACGTCGCGCAGCGCCGCCTCGAGCGCCGGGTTGTCCGGGTCCATGTGGTTGGCCATGACGAGTTGCAGCTTCGCCTGGCGCACGTCGCCGGCTCGCAGCAGCTCGTCGGCGCGACGGGCGAACGGCCGCGCCGAAGGCGCGCGCACCTGCTCCTCCAGCGGCACCGCGGCCCCTGGACCGCGGCTCGGCGGGGGTCGCGAGTGCGGCGACAGGCTGATGCGCGGGGGAACGGGGTCGGTGACGACCGCGAGCTGCGCGTCGTAGTGGCCGCGCATCGCATCGTCGGAGAGGACCGCGTAGGCCTCGGTGCCCCGCTTGAAGATGGTCCCCAGCGCCACGCGCTCCTCCTCGCTCCTCGTCACGTGGCGGTCCGGGTGAAACGTGTCGCAGAACGCGTGGAAAGCCGCATGGATCTCGTCCGCCGTCGCATCGGGCGAGACCGCGAAGAGGTCGTAGTAGGTGAGCTCGTCCAGCGCTTCCAGCCACGCGAGGATCTTCTCGTCCGGGCCTTCCATCGCTCGCCCCTGGCGCTAGTGCACCCGCATCGCAGCTTGGCGCGCGCGCATCGAGTGCACGCTTTGCGACCCTGCGATGCCCACGAGCTGCAGCGTGGCATGCGCCTCGCGCCCCGTGCTTGCGTCCTTCGCGAAGACCTGGAGCGTCCCGCTCTCGTCGACCTCGAAGCGCACCTCGATGGTCACAGTGCCTCGCGGCGCAGCCCGAATGCCGGAGAGCTCGACCTCGCCGAGGTAGGTGTTGCCGCCGAAGACGGCTTCTTCCCCCTGCGCGACGCGAACCTTGACGACGGTCTGCTGGTCGCTCGACGTCGTGAACGCGCGCGTGCGCTCGCAGGGGATCTTGGAGTTGCGCTGCACGATCACGTCGCACCAGCCGCCCACGGTCTCGACCACGAGCGCACGCGGCGTGACGTCGACGAGCACGGGCGGCGACATCGCCGACGTGAACGCAGGAGACGACGGGGGAGCGGGCGTACGGATGGCCGGAGAGGCGGGGGGAGCGGACGAGGGCGCGGCCGGTGGCATGACTGCCGGAGCTACCGGCGCTGATGGAGAGGCGGACGCCTGCTCGGCGCGCACCACATCTTCGAACGCGAGGGGGCGCGGGATCGTCGCTCCTGGATCCGGCTCCGTCGCCGTGACGATGGGCAGAGAAGGAAAAGATGCCGCAGACGGAGCGGGAGGGGCGGGCGGCGGGATGGGCTGCGTCGTGCCCGGGTTCATCGCGACGTCGGGGGCGCTCAGGCGCGCCGTCCTCGTGGGCGGCAGCGGAGGCGGCACGCCCATGCGCGCCGTCGTCGTCCGCGGGAGTGGCGAGGTCGGCCCGCCGTCCGTCTGGGACTGCAACGGAGGCCGCA
Organism: Polyangiaceae bacterium; assembly: GCA_035499695.1. GTDB lineage: Bacteria > Myxococcota_A > Polyangia > Polyangiales > Polyangiaceae > Palsa-1150. The sequence goes on along the minus strand of DATJYG010000406.1, from coordinate 6,489 downwards.
CCTTCTCGGCCTCCGCCATGAGCGCCGTGACCTTCGTCGCGAGCGTGATGTCGTCGGTGGACTCCGGGTCGCTGATCGACGGCAGCGACGCGTACGACTTGCGCACCGGCACCGGCGGGATGCTGCGACGACGCGCGACCTCGGTGAGCGCGGCCGCCTGGATGGCGGCGCCGATCGCGACGACCTCCTCGGGGTTCACGCGGTCGAGCGGCGGTGTGCCGAAGAACTGCTCGACGCGCCGGCGCACGAGCGGGATGCGCGTGGAGCCGCCGACGAGGATCACCTTGTCGAACGCGCTCACCGGCAGTCGCGCCACCGACAGGGCCTCCTGACACACGGCGAAGGTGCGCTCGACCAGCGGCGTGGCGAGCATCTCGAGCTCGTCGCGCGTCATCCCGAAGTCGAGGTCCAGGTGCGCGCCGCCGACGCCGAACGCCACCTCGCGCAGCCGCGTGTGCGCGCGTTCCTGCGCCGAGAGCTCGATCTTGACCGTCTCGGCCACCACGCGCAGGCGCTCGAATGCCTGCGGGTCCGCCCTCGGGTCGTACCGGTGCGCGTGGAGGAACGCCTCCGACATGCGCTCGGCGATGGCCATGTCGAGGTCGTCGCCGCCGAGGAACGTGTCGCCCGCGGTGGCGAGCACCTCGAACACGTTGCCGGACAGATCGAGCAGCGTGCAGTCGAACGTGCCGCCGCCGAAGTCGTAGATGGCGATGCGCTCCTTCGCGGACCGTCCCAGGCCGTACGCGAGCGCCGCCGCCGTGGGCTCGTTGATGATGCGCAGGACGTCGAGCCCCGCGACGCGCCCGGCCACCTTCGTCGCCGCGCGCTGCAGCTCGTTGAAGTTCGCCGGCACGGTGATGACGGCGCGGTCCACCGTCTCGCCCAGGGCGCGCTCGGCGATCTGCTTCGCGCGACGCAGGACGAACGCGCTGATCTCCGGCAGCGTGAACTCCTGCCCGCGCGCGACGACGAGCGGGCCCTGACCGGGACCCTCCTTCAGCTCGAAGGGGAAGCGCTGGAGCGCGCGGCGGATCTCCTCCGAGTCCCACGCGCGGCCGATGAGCCGCTTGACGCTGGCGACGGTGTTCTTCGCGTCGACGACGCGCCGCTCCTTCGCCGGGTAACCCACGAGGACGTCGCCTCCAGGGTGGAAGGACACGACGCTCGGCAGCAGGCGGCGGCCCTGCTCGTCCGGCAGCACGTGCACGCGGCCGCTTCGGACGGAGGCGACGACCGTGTTCGTCGTGCCGAGGTCGATGCCGACGACCGCCATCGGTCACGGCTTACCACATCTCAGGTCCGCTCGGCCTCCAGGTCGGCGATGACCTCGCGGAACCAGCGGCGCACGACGCGGGGGAATGGCCACATCCACCCGTAATCGGGCCCGACGAAGCGACGGAGGATCTCCGGCTCGAGCGCGCGCGCCGCCTCGAGCGAGCGCACCTCCGCGGTCGCGCGGATGGTCTCGACGTATGCCTCCCACTCGATGCGGGCGCGCCCCCACGCGAGGCCGAGCGGGAAGAAAGGGAGCAGGTAGACGAACGCCATCCACGCATCGCCCATGCGCCGGCGCTGCCGCAGGTGCACCCGCTCGTGGCGGAGCAGGATGTAGCGCTCCTCGTCCCCCATACCGTCCCACACGTCCGGCACGTAGAGCTTGCCGAAGAGGACCGTGTGGTAGCGCGTGAGGTAGTGCCGCTGCCCGCCGAGCGTCAGGGCGAAGAGCACGGCAGCGATTGCGCGCTGGAGCCGGTCGCCGCGCTTCGGGACGATGGCGAAGCGAGGAAACTCGCCCCGGATCTCGTCGAGGAAGGCCTCGTGGCGGCTCGTCATCGCTCGAGGGCTCGCGGTTCGTCGGCGTCGCGCCGGGCGGCGCGCCGGAGCAGACCGTGGGACGAGGGAGAGAAGCCGGCCTCCACGAACACCGGGGCGAGCGGGGAGCGCGCGGCCTCGGCCCCGTCGACCGTGGACACGAGCAGCGCGCGCATGGCGCCCGAATCGACCAGCGAGCCCAGCGCCGCGGCGAGGTGGCGCGCGAGCGTGGTGCGAAGCGGCTCGTCCTGCGGGAGAAACGTGAGAAGCGGGCGGTCCCCGCGCCCGAGCCAGCCGAGCAGCAGGCCATCGTGCAGCACGACGAGCGCGCCCGCCGAGCGCTGGGGACGGGCGTCGGTCAGCGATGCGGGCCAGTCGAGCAGGGCGCCGTAGGCGTTGGCGGGATCCGTGGCGGCGAGCACGATCGGCCGCGCGTCGTCGCGCGGGTCGCGCAAGCTGCGAAGCCGCTCGTCGGCGCCGGGGAGGGCGAACTGAGCGCCTCCGCGTCCCTCGACGAAGTAGCCGCGGCGAACGCGGCCGCGATCCTCCAGGGCCTTGAGCACGTCGTACACTGCGCCGAAGCCGCCGGGGATCCCCTCGGCGTGCGCGGCCTCGCGCGTGACGATGCCGTAGCGATCGAGCAGGGCGCCGGCGAGCGCGGCGCGCCGGTCGGTCTCGCTCGGCGCGCTCGACCACCGCGACGCGCGGAGCGACCAGCGGCCCTCGCTGCCCGCGGGACCCGTGCGGGGCGCCCTCGGGTGCCTGGGGTGCGCGCGTTTCTGCGCTTCCTCGGCGACCGCGCGCGATCGGCTGCGAAGTGGTTCCAGCGTGTCGTTGGTCACCTCGCCGGCCCAGACCATGCGCCAGAGCGTGTCGAGCACGTCGTTCGGGAACCCGCCCACGGTGCGCGCGATCTCGGCGAAGAAGACGGCGCCGCGCTTCGAGAGAAGCTCGCGGATGGCGGCGGCGAGGGGGCCGTCGATGGCCGCCGTCGCGCGCGCGAGGAGCGGCTCCCGCTCGGCAAGGTAGAGCGCCACCCGCCCGTCGCTACCGCCGAGGGGTTCGACCCCCGCCCACACGACCTCGCCGGAGGCGCAGAGCGCATCCAGATCCCACGAGCGATAGCCCTCGATGCGGGCCGGCAGGATCTCGCTCTCGAGTGCCGACGCGACGAGGGGACAGCCCTGGAGCTCCGTGATGACCGCGAGCAGCGCGTCCCTCCCGCGTCGCTTGCGCGGGATGCCGTGCCACTCGGGGAGGAAGCGGGCGAGCGAGGTGGGTTCCACGGCCTCCACCGTTCGCCGGATCCGCGCGAGGGACTTGCGGCGTATCGCGTCGAGCACCTCGCGATCGCACAGCTCGAGCCCCGAGCCTGCCGGGAGGAACGCGCCTTCGAGGAGACGATGCTCACGGACGAGCGCACGACCTTCCGGCTCGAGTGCTGCCACGTCGATCCCCAGCCGCGTCGCGACGTCGTCGAGCACGAAGGGCCCGTGCGTCCGGGCGTAGCGCGCGAGCAGGTCGCGCAACGCCGATCGAGTCGGGGCGAGCAGGGCTTCGGGGATGCCTGCCGGCAGCTTCACCCCCAGGCCGTCGCGCAGCTTGGCGGCGTCTTCCACCGCCGCGAAGCGCGTCTCACCTGCGATGCGAACCTGGATCGAGCGTCCAGCGCGCACGAGATCGCGCGTCCAGGCCGTTGCTTGCTCGGGTGGATCACAACGCACGCGCAGCTCTTCGAGCGACAGGTCGCCGAGCGACAGCAGAAGATCGTGCACCGCGTCGGCGTGCGCCGCAGGTCGGGACAGCCCCTGCAGACGCCTCACGTGCTCCTCGATGACCTCCTCGTCGAGCAGCTTGCGGAGCTCGGACTCGCCGAGCAGCTCGCGCAGTCGATCGAAGTCGATGGTCAGCGCCTGCGCCCGGCGTTCGGCCAGCGGCGCGTCGGCGTCGTAGATGAAGCTGGCGACGAACGCGAAGAGCACGCTCGCCGCGAAGGGCGACGGCGTCCGCGTGTCCACCGTGGTGACGCGCAGCCGGCGCGCCTCGACGTCCTTCAGCACCGTCACCAGGCCGGGAAGGTCGAACGCATCCCGCAGGCACTCGCGGTACGTCTCGAGGACGATGGGGAACTCGGGGTGGCGGGAGGCCACGGCCAGCAGGTCCCCGGCGCGCTTTCGCTGCGCCCAGAGCGGCGTCCTCGTGCGGGGATCACGGCGTGGAAGGAGCAGCGCGCGCGTCGCGCACTCCCGGAAGCGCGCGGCGAAGAGCGCCGTGCCGTCGAGGGCGCGGGTCACGGCTTCCTCGATGGTCGCCGACGACGGCAGGAACATCTCCACTGGAGGCGGCTCGTCGCACGCCGGGATCCGGAACGCCATGCCGTCGTCGGTGTAGTGGAGGTCGACCTCCACGTACTGCTCGCGGAGCCGCTCGGCCACGGCGATGGCCCACGGCGCGAGCACGCGCGTCCCGAACGGGCACATGACGACGACGCGCCAGTCCCCGACGTCGTCGACGAAGCGTTCCACGACGATGGACTGATCGCTCGGCACTTCGCCCGTTGCGCGCGCCTGCTCCCCGACGAAGGCGAGCAGCGCGTCAGCCGCCGGCGCATCGAGCGCGTTCGCATCGCGCAGGGCGCCCGCACGCACCTCGCCGGTCGCGATCCTCCGCACGAGCTCCCCGATCCGCACGCCGAACGCGCGCGTCCTCCCGGGGCGGTCTCCGTGCCAGAAGGGCATCTTGCCCGGCTCGCCGGCCGCCGGCGTCACGACGACGCGATCGTGCGAGATGCGCTCCGCGCGCCACGACGAGGCGCCGAGCAGGAACACCTCGCCCTCGCGCAGCTCGAAGACCATCTCCTCGTCGAGCTCTCCGACGCGCCGGCCCGTCTCGCCCTCGGCCACCGCCGTGAAGACGCCGTAGAGGCCGCGGTCGGGGATCGTGCCGGGGTTGGTCACCGCGAGCCTGTGACTGCCGGCCCGCGCTTCCACGCGTCCGCGCGCGCGGTCCCAGGTGACGCGCGGTCGCAGCTCGGAGAAGTCGTCCGACGGGTAGCGCCCGCTCAGCATGTCGAGCACCCCCTCGAACGCATCGCGTGGCAGGTCGGCGTAGGGCGCGGCGCGACGCACCCGGTCGTAGAGGTCGTCCACCGACAGCGTCTCGACGGACGTCATCGCCACGATCTGCTGCGCGAGCACGTCGAGCGCGTTGCGCGGGTAGAACGTCTCCTCGACCTCGCCGGCTCGCATGCTCGACGCCGCCGCCGCACACGCGACGAGGTCCTGGCGGTGCTTGGGCAAGAGCACGCCGTTCGGCACGCCGCCCACGCCGTGGCACGCACGACCGATGCGCTGCAGCCCCGAGGCGACGCTCAGCGGCGCCTCGAGCTGCACGACGAGGTCCACGTCGCCCATGTCGATCCCGAGCTCGAGAGACGACGTGGCGACGATGGCGCGAAGCTCCCCCCGCTTCAGGCGCGACTCCAGGGCCGCGCGCTTCTCGCGAGCGAGCGAGCCGTGATGGGCCAGGGCCGTCTCCTCGCCGGAGATGTCGTTCACCGCTGCGGCGATCCGCTCGGCGATGCGCCGGCTGTTCACGAAGACGATCGTCGACCGGTGCGCGCGCACGAGGTCGGCGATGCGCGCGTGCAGGCCCGGCCACGCGCTCGCGCGCAGGGAGCCCTCGCTCTCCTCGTCGCCGGCGCTCGTCTCCTGGGTCTCCGGGGCGGGGATGGACTCGACGACGAGGTGCAGGGTCTTTCGCGCCCCCGCGTCCAGGATCGCGACCGGGCGCGGCGCGCCGCCCTCGAAGCCACCGAGCAGGCGTGCGACCTCGTCGAGCGGGCGCTGGGTCGCGCTCAGGCCGATGCGCTGCAGGCGTGGGGCCTCGGGCGGGCGCAGCGCCTCGAGCCGCTCGAGAGAGAGGGCCAGGTGCACGCCTCGCTTGGTGGGCACGAGCGCGTGGATCTCGTCGACGATCACGGTCTCGATCGTGGCCAGGGTCTCGCGCGCGGCCGACGTGAGCATCAGGTAGAGAGACTCGGGCGTCGTGATCAGGATGTCGGCGGGCCGCCGCGCCATCTTCGCGCGATCGCTGGCCGGAGTGTCGCCGGTGCGGACCGCCACGGTGGGCGCCTGGAGCTGGATGCCGGCCTTGCTCGCGGCGGCGACGATGCCCTCGATGGGGGTGCGCAGGTTGCGCTCGACGTCCACCGCGAGCGCCTTGAGCGGGGAGACGTAGAGCACGCGGGTTCGCTCGCGCTTGGGCGGCGTCGGGTCGCGAAGCAGGCGATCGATGGCCACGAGGAAAGCCGCCAGCGTCTTGCCCGACCCGGTGGGCGCCAGCAGGAGCGTGGATTCGCCGCGAGCGACCGGAGGCCAGCCGAGCTGCTGCGCGCGCGTCGGCTCACCGAGAGCCGACCCGAACCATGCGCCCACCGAGGCGTGGAACGAGGCCAGCGACGCCACGACCGAAAGACTATAGTCGGCGCGGTATCGCGCGCATCGCGTGCACGTGGACGGGGAGCCGCTCGAGCGCGCACCACGGGAATTGCCGCGAGCAGGCGCTCTTCACCGCGGGGGCGTCGTCGGGCGGACGCCACCGGGCGTATGCGTCGCGCGCGGCGGTCACGTCCTCCGGCGATGCCCCGAGGCGATCCAGGGCGAGAGCCTGCAC
>DATJYG010000405.1:0-4247 GCA_035499695.1 Polyangiaceae bacterium | reverse complement strand
CGCTCGAGGCGGCGCTGAGCGGCGCCGGCTTCCGCGACGTGAAGGCCGAGGCCGTCCCGGCGCCCCTGCGCATGAAGTCCGCCGCCGAGTGCCTGCGCTTCGAGAAGGAGTCCTTCGGCGCGCTGCACCAGATGCTCTCGGGGCTGGACGCGGACGCTCGCGAGCGCGCGTGGGACGAGGTGGCCGGCGCGCTCCGCGAGTTCGAGCGGGCAGGCGAGGGATTCGTCGGCCCGTGCGAGCTCGTGGTGGGCGTGGGCACGAAGTGAGGCCTATCGCCTCGCGCCCTCTTTGAACGTCGGGGCGCTGTTCGGCGTCCCGTCGGGCCCCGGTTCGCCGGGCAGCAGGCCGTCGAGCGACGCGCGCAGCAGGCGCAGCGCGATGGCGAACTGCTCGGCCCGCGGACGCGAGTCCACGCGCTTGTCCATCGCCGCGAGCACCTGCGATTCGACGTGCCGTGGCAGATCGGGCACCCACGTGGTGAGGGCCGGGGGGTCCTCGCTCACCGCGCGGAGCGCCAGCGCGGCGAAGTTGCGCCCCGCCTCCTCGTAGGGAAGATGCCCGGTGATCATCTGGTAGAGCACGACCCCCAGGCTGTAGACGTCGGCGCGGTCGTCGTACTCGGAGTGGAGCATGCGCTCGGGCGCCATGTACGAGGGGCTGCCCACGATCACGCCGCTGCGGGTGACCTCGTCCGACGTGCCGTCGGGCGACTCGCCCAGCAGCTTCGCGATGCCGAAGTCGACCACCTTGACGATCTCGCCCTCGTGTCCGCGGTGCAGGAACACGTTGGCGGGCTTGATGTCGCGGTGGACCATCCCGCGCTCCGCCGCCGCCGCGAGCACCTCGCACACCGGGATCGCGATCTCGAGCGCCCGGCGCACCGGCAGTGATCCGCTCGCCTTCAGCTCCTCGGAGAGCGAGCGCCCCTCGAGCAGCTCCATCACGAGGTAGGCGATGCCCTCGTCCGAGATCGCCGAGTCGAGCACCTGCACCACGTTGGGATGGTCCAGGCGGCACGCGGTGGCGCCCTCGCGGCGGAAGCGCTCCAGGCCCTCCGCCGAGTCGTTGCCGCGCGCAGGCTTGAAGACCTTGATGGCGACGTCGCGGCCCAGCGTGACGTGCTTGCCCCTGAAGACGGCGCCGAAGCCGCCCTCGCCGATGCGGTGCTCGAGCTTGTACTTGCCGTCGAGCGTGCGCCCCGGGAGCACGTCGGCCAGGGTGGCGAACACACGGTCGGTCCGCTTCTGCGCGGCGAGCAGCTCGCCGTTGCGGCGCGCCAGCTCTGCGTTCTGTTGCTGCAGCTCGCGCTCGCGCCGCTCGAGGGCCCGCTGCAGCTTCGAGAGCCGCACCTGCGTCTCGACGCGCGCCAGCACCTCCTCGACGTGGAACGGCTTGGTCACGTAGTCCACGCCGCCCGCGCGGAACGCCTGCAGCTTGTCGCCGACCTCGTCGAGCGCGCTGAGGAACAGCACGGGCACGTCGCGCGTCTCGGGGCGCGCCTTGAGCTCGCGGCACACCTCGTAGCCGTCCATCTCGGGCATCGTGATGTCGAGCATCACGAGGTCCGGCTTGCTCGCCGCGGCGATGGCGAGCGCGCGCTTGCCGTGCGTGGCGACCTTCACGACGTACCCGCGCTCGAGCAGCATCCCCGACAGGAGCGTGAGGTTCGCCGGCGTGTCGTCCACGATGAGCACCGTCGCGATCTGCTTCGAGTCGCGGTCGGTGTCCTCGGTGCGGGTCGCAGCTTCACCCATGCTCGACGAGGAGCGATTCTATCTCTTCGAGGCGGAAGCCCTCGACCATCTCGCGCAGACTCCGGCCGAGCTCGGCATCGAGGCGTGTGATCTCCCCGACGACGTCACGGGCGGCCCGGAGGTCCCCGGCGCGGGCGGCGGCGCCCAGGGTGGAGCGAAGCTTCTCGGGCAGCGACGAGAGACGGTGAGGGGTGACGGCCACGGTGGGCATGGACGGCGTCTCCCCCTCGTGCACGAAGCGCGCGCCCAGGTGCTTGCCGATCGCGTCGAAGATGGCGTTCTCGCGGTACGGCTTCGCGACGAAGTCGTCGCAGCCGCTGGCCAGCAGCCACTCGCGATCGCGGTCGAAGGCGCTCGCCGACAGGGCCACGATGGCCGCTCGCTTCCAGCCCTTCGCGATCTCCATGTCGCGGATGGCCTGCGTCGCGCCGATGCCGTCGACGCCGTCCATGCGCAGGTCCATCCACGTCAGGTGCGGGCGATACTCGCCGAACGCGGCGATGGCCTCGGTGCCCGTGGCCGCCTGGCGCACCTCGAAGCCGCCGACCTTGTCGAGCAGACGCGCGAGCACGGCGCGGTTGTCGGGCGAATCGTCCACCACGAGGACGCGGAAGGGGCCCTGACCGGGCGCCAGCCCCACCACCCGGCGCGGGTCCGCCTTCGACGGCGACGCCTCGGCGGCCGGGAGCCCGAGGGTGACCCTGAACGTCGTGCCCTTGCCGACGTCGCTCTCCACCGTGATGTCGCCGCCCATCAGGCGCGCGTAGCTGCGGCTGATGAAGAGGCCCAGGCCCGTGCCCTCCTTGGCCTTGCGGCCCGTGTCGGTCTGCGCGAACGGCTCGAAGAGCTTCCCCAGCTCCTCCGGCGCGATGCCGGTGCCCGTGTCGTGCACCTCGAAGTGCGCCACGCCGCGCTCCCACCACGCGCGCATCGCCACGCCGCCCTCGCTCGTGAACTTCACGGCGTTGCCGAGCAGGTTGAGCAGGATCTGGCGGACCTTGCCCTCGTCGCCGAACACCGTGGGCGGCATGCCGGGCCTGCACTCGATCTGCAGCGTGAGGCGCTTGCTGCGCGCGCGCACGCGGATCATCTTCTCGACCGCGTCGACCGCGGCCGGGAGCGAGAAGGCCGTCTCGTCCAGCACCAGCTTGCCCGCCTCGATCTTCGTGATCGACAGGACGTCGTTGATGAGCCCGAGCAGGTGCTCGCCGCTCTTGACGACGACGTCCACGCTCTCCTTCGCCTCGCTCCCGAGCGATCTGTCGCGCGACAGGAGCTGCGAGAAGCCGAGGATCGCGTTGAGCGGCGTGCGGAGCTCGTGGCTCATCGTCGACAGGAAGGTCGTCTTGGCGCGGTTGGCGCGCGCGAGCTCGAACGTGCGCTCCTGGATCTTTCCCTCGAGCTCGACGTTGCGGCGCTCCACGGCGCGCACGCGCCAGCGCACGGTCGCGCGCACGCCGAGCGCCGCGACGGCGGCGTAGACGGCGAACGCCCACCAGGTCAGCCACGGGGCGGCCCGCACGCGGAAGGGGATCTCGAGCGGCCCCTGCACGCGCCCGCGGAAGTCGCGCGCCCACGCGCGCACCGCGTAGCTGCCGCTGCCGAGCGACGACAGCTCGCGGTGCCCGTCGGCGCGCCATGGGCCGGGCTCCGGATCGAGGCCGACGAATTGCGTGCGGTACGCGGTCTCCCCGGCGCGGAAGAGCGAGACGAGCGTCGCGTCGAACGCCACGGCCGAATCGTCGTAGGCGAGCGAATCGCCGTCGGCGATGGCCCGCCCGGCTCCCGCGAGCGAGCGGCCGGCGAGGCGCAGCTTCGCCTCGGGCGGGTCCACCTCGCGCGCCGGATCGAGCACCGCGGCGCCCGCGATGGTGCCCACCCAGACGCGCCCGCGTGCGTCGGTCGCGAGCGCGCCGCCGTTGTTCTCGTTGGCGGGCAGGCCGTCCTCGGTGTTGAACGTCTCGACGAGCAGATCGGCGTCCTCGTCGCTCCCCGCGCGCAGCCACGAGATGCGCGCGACGCCCTTGTTGGTGGACAGGTAGACGCGCCGGCGCGCGTCGCTCGTGATCTCGTAGACGGTGCCGTTGGGGATGGGCGCCGGCGTGGTCGGCGCGAGCACGTGCCAGCGCGCGCCGGGCGCGTCGAGATCCAGCCGCGAGGCGCCGCCGCCCTCGGTGCCGGCCCACAGCTCCCGGTGACCGTCGGGGCGCGTGGCGACGGCGATCGACGTCACGCTGTCGGCGAGCACCGCGCCCGAGGCGCGGTCGAAGGTGGTCCACTTGCCGCCCTGGCGGCGCGCGACGCCCCAGCCCTGCGTGGCGACGAAGAGCGCGCGCTCGCCCTCGGGGCCGGGGGTCTCGACGGCGGCGAACGCGAGGTCGAAGGGCGCGCCCTCGGCACGGCTCACGCGCTCCCAGCGGTCACCGACGTGGTGAAGGAGCCCGTGCTCGGCGGTCGTCACCCAGAGCTCGGGGCGGCCGTCGGGGCCGGTCG
>DATJYG010000404.1:0-13368 GCA_035499695.1 Polyangiaceae bacterium | reverse complement strand
GGTTGGAGCTCGTCGGCGGGTCCGAATTCGATGTGGAGCTCGTGGAGCCTGGGGCCCCACACGCCGCCGCCAGACCGGCCAGGCAAACCGCGAGCGCCATCGCCAGCGCCAGCGGAAACTGCAGAGTGGCCCTCGCGGGCGCGGGCACCACGTGGAAGGCACGGTTCATCGTTTCGCGGGAGGAGCAACGCGCGTGCCCTCGCAGTGAAATGGTGCGATGTCCGCGAAACCGGGGGCGAGGCGCGAGGTGACGGTGAAGGAATCGTTCGCGAGACCCCGGGCGGGTGAACGAACCTTTCACCCCACCGGGCCCTGGTTCGGGCTCGTTTTCACCGTCGGCGCTCGACACGCCTTCTAGTGGTGACCGCCGCCGCTGCCGCCACCGTTTCCGCCACTGCTGCCGTTTCCGCCGCTGCTGCCGTTTCCGCCGCTGTCACGGCTATTGTGCGCGCCCTGCCCGTCCGCGGCCCCCCCGTCGTCGCCGACGAAGGTCACGTCGGGAACCCCGCAGCCGGTCGCCACGCACACGAGCAGGCCCAGGAAAGCGAAGCGCATCGCAAATACTGTAGCGCCAGACTAGGGGTGCACCATCCCATGGGATCCCCGCGAAACCGACCGCGCCGCGGTAGCGGAAGGTCACCGTGGCCCCTGGGACCAGCCCCGGCGTGCTCATGGAATCTCACTGGTTGGGTCGGTAGACGACCCCGTTGCGTCGAGAGACGACCTTTTCGGGTCGGCAAACGACCTTGTTGGATGATGAATGCGGCTCGTATCGCGAGTAATTCGGCTTCTTGGTCGGGTAGACCCGACCGGAGAGTGATCGGACCGCCTTTTCGGCCGGTGAAACGCGCCGTGATCTCGCGCGGACTCGCTCCGTTCGCGAGCGCTTCGCCTTTCTCGTCGATCGGAGTCGACCGGCGCGTGAGGAATGCTGCATCGACGTCGAGCAAACGCGCATTTCGGATTCGCAGGTCGAGTCCGTCCTCGCGCACAGCGCGAATGCGCGCGATGAATGTGCGTCCGGAGGAGATCTCAGCTGCTCCGACGTCGCAAATCGCGCGATTACCGACTTCCCTTTCACGTCTGCTCGTCCTCCCAGCGCGTTTACAGGCTCTCCGAGCGCGTTTACGCGGTCGCAGAGCCGGTCCGATCACTCTCCCGTTGCGTCTCCCGCTCTTCGTGCCCCTCTACCCTTGGGGAGATGGCGTCTTCCGGGCATCAGGACGGACGGGACGGACGGGATGTTCGACCGATTCGCTCTCCCAGCGCCTTTGCGCGCCTGCACCGGGTCGCGACCAGCAGGAGCGGCAACGCCAGGGGCTCCCGGACGCGTGTCCCGTGACGCGGCATGCCCTACAGGCCGAGCGATGCCGCACCGCCGCCCAGGTGTCAGCGCTCACGGCATGCGTTCGCGCGATGAAGATGCGAACGATCGCGGGTGCGCTAATTCATGCAGAAATAGTAGCTGGTCGAGTCGGTCTGTCCGCCGGCCTGCACGGTGATGTCCGTTTCCCACATGCCCGGCATGTACAGGTAGAGGGGCTGCAGCACGTAGGTACCCGGCTTGGAGTCCGCGGTGACGGTGACTTCGGTTGTGCCGTGCCCGTGCATGGGCATCCAGGGCCGGATCTTCGTGAAGCTGACGCCGCTCACCGGTTTTCCGCTCGCGTCCAGGACCTCGAGCGTCCACGTCAGGCTCGATCCCGCGGAAACCGGAGCCGGCGTCGAGTTGACCAGCACGAACTGAAAGACCTTGGACGCGCCCCACTGCGCCATGCCCGCGGCGTACGCTTCCTGCTTGGCATCGAGCTGCGGGTTGCTGGCCGCGCAGACGGCCGCACCATCATCACCCGCGTCCGTGCTGCTCCCGCTCGACGACGAAGACGTGGAAGACGAGCACGCCACCACGCCGGCGATCAGCACCGAGCCGACACACATGGTGCGCACGAGATGGATCATGTCACGAGAGGTTACGGGCGACCAGGCGCCGCAGTTACGCAGAGACGCGGAAAAGGCGCAGACGCGCTTCCTTCCGACGCGCGAAGCCCCCTTCATCTCGTTCCGGTCGCCCACACGTGTCATCGAGGCCCCCCGATTCGCGACGAAATCAACCCGTCTATCGCCGGGTGACGAACACGGCACGTGTTCATCGAGGAAGGCTCGGGTGCAAGGAAAAGGCCGCGGCCTGTCCGCTTGTCCGAACAGCTGAGGCCTTGCACGCGCAATGGAAGATTTCGGCAACGATGCGTTTGCGGATTGCAACATCGCAAGGAGCGGCGGCCGCGGCCGTTGCAATGGTGTACGGTGTGCTCCTCTCGCCGTGGTCCTGCCCGCCTCGTTCCACCCCGCCGTACGCACCTGGTTCGAACGGACGTTCGGATCGGCGACGGCGGCGCAGGATCGAGGGTGGGCCGAGATCGTGTCGGGCCGGGACGCCCTGATCGCCGCGCCTACCGGGTCCGGCAAGACACTGGCGGCGTTCCTCGCCTCGCTCGACGCGCTCGTCCACAGGGCCGCCTCCGGCAAGCTCGGCGACGGGATCGACGTCGTCTACGTGTCACCGCTCAAGGCCCTCAGCAGCGACGTGCAGAAGAACCTGCAGGCGCCGCTCGAGGGGATACGCGATGCGGCCAGGGAGCTCGGCTTCGAGCCTCCCGCGATCCGCACCGCCCTGCGCACCGGGGACACGACGCCCGCCGATCGCGCCGCCATGCTGCGCCACCCGCCGCACGTGCTCGTGACGACGCCCGAGTCGCTGTACCTCATGCTCACGGCCGACCGGACGCGGGCGCTCCTGCGCAACGTGACCACGGTCATCGTCGACGAGGTGCACGCGCTCATGCGCGACAAGCGCGGGAGCCACCTCGCCCTGTCACTCGCGCGCCTCGACGCCCTCGCCGAGAAGCGCCCGCAGCGCATCGGGCTCTCGGCCACGGTGCACCCCATCCAGGAGGCCGCGCGGTTCCTCGTCGGAGAAGACCGGCCTTGCGCGGTGGTCGACGTCGGCCACAGGCGCGATCTCGACCTGGCCATCGAGGTGCCGGCGACGGACCTGCAGGCGGTGGCCACCAACGAGCAGTGGAAAGAGATCTACGACAGGCTCGCGGTGCTGGTCGGCGGCCACCGGACCACGCTCGTGTTCGTGAACACGCGCCGCATGGCCGAGCGCGTGGCGCACCACCTGGCCGAGCGACTGGGCGAGGATCGCGTCGCCGCCCATCACGGCAGCCTCGCGAAAGATCGCCGCCTGCGCATCGAGCAGCGGCTCAAGGCGGGAGACATGCGCGCCCTCGTGGCGACGGCGTCTCTCGAGCTCGGGATCGACATCGGCTCGGTCGACCTCGTCTGCCAGATCGGGTCCCCGCGCGCCGTCACGACCTTCCTCCAGCGCATCGGGCGCTCGGGCCACGGGCTCGGGCGAACGTCGCGTGGACGCCTCTTCGCCACCTCGCGCGACGAGCTGGTCGAGTGCGCCGCCCTCGTGCGCGCGGTCACCGAGGGTCGCCTCGATCGCGTGGAACCGCCGCAGGCGCCGCTCGACGTGCTCGCGCAGCAGATCGTGGCCGAGTGCTCGGCGCGCGACTGGAGAGCCGACGATCTCTTCGACCGGGTCCGCGAGACCGCCCCTTACGCGAGGCTCCGGCGCAAGGACTTCGACGCCGTCGTGACGACGCTCGCCGAGGGCGCTGCGCCGCGCCTCGGCCGGTCCCGCGCGCTGCTGCACCACGACCGCGTCAACGGCGTGCTCAAGGGGCGGCGCGGCGCGCGCCTCGTGGCGGCCACCAACGGCGGCGCGATTCCCGACGTCGCCGACTACCGCGTCCTCCTCGATCCGGACGAGACCCTCGTCGGCACCGTCAACGAAGACTGGGCCATCGAGAGCATGGCGGGGGACGTGTTCGTCCTCGGCTCGCATTCCTGGCGCATCCGGCGCGTCGAATCGCGGCAGGGCGTGCTGCGCGTCGAGGACGCCAACGGCCAGCCGCCGAGCCTGCCCTTCTGGCTCGGCGAGGCGCCCTCGCGCACCTGGGAGCTGTCGACCGAGGTGAGCCGCCTGCGCACCGCGATCGTCGAGCGCGTCGACGCCGGTCAGGACGTGGCCCAGTGGCTGGCCGCCGAGTGTGTGCTGGGCCCCCTCGGGGCCACGCAGCTGGTCGAGTACGTCGTGGCGCAGCGCGACGCCCTCGGCGTCGTCCCCAGCATGGAGGACGTCGTCTTCGAGCGCTTCTTCGACGAGTCGGGCGGCATGCAGCTCGTCGTGCACGCTCCCTTCGGCGGGCGGGTGAACCGCGCCTTCGGCCTGGCGCTTCGGAAGCGCTTCTGCGTCTCCTTCGACTTCGAGCTCCAGGCGGCGGCCACCGACGACGCGATCGTCCTCTCCCTCGGCACCGCGCACAGCTTCCCGCTGACCGACGCGTTCCACTTCGTGCGCTCGGACCAGCTCGACGACACGCTGCGGCAGGCGGTGCTCCAGGCGCCCATGTTCGGCGCGCGGTGGCGCTGGAACGCGTCGCGCGCCCTCGCCGTGCTGCGCCACGAGCGGGGACGGAAGGTGCCACCGTTCCTGCAGCGCATGCGCGCCGACGACCTGCTCGCCGCGGTGTTCCCCGCCCAGGTGGCGTGCCAGGACAACGCTCCCGGGGGCCCGATCGAGGTCCCGGAGCATCCGCTCGTCGACCAGACGGTTCGCGACTGCCTCGTGGAGGCGATGGACACGGAGCGGCTCCGCGAGCTGCTGAAGCTGATGGAGCAGGGCGTGATTCGCCTGCACGCGCGCGACACGACGGAGCCGTCGCCGTTCTCGCACGAGGTGCTCAACGCCAAACCCTATGCGTACCTCGACGATGCGCCGCTCGAGGAACGTCGCGCGCGTGCCCTGTCGCTCCGACGCACGCTGCCGGAGCACCAGCGGGACCTCGGCGCGCTCGATCCCGACGCGATCGCGCGGGTCGTCGCCGAGGTCCGCCCCGAGCCTCGCGATGCCGACGAGCTCCACGATGCGCTGATGGGCCTCGTCGCCGCGCCGCTGGAGGAGTCGTGGCGCCCGCTGTTCGACGAGCTGGCGCGCGCCGGTCGCGTGGCGCGCATCTGCGATCTGGCGTTCACGATGGAGAACGCGCGCCACGTCGAGGCCATCTACGTGGGCGCTCCCCGGCGCACCATCCCACCGCACCTCGACGGACCGGCGCCCCCGCGCGACGACGCGCTGATCGAGCTCGTGCGCGGTCATGCCGAGACGTCGGGTCCCTTCACCGCGGCGGGGCTGGCCGAGAAGCTCGGGCTCGAGGCGTGGGAGATCGAGGTCGCCGTAGCGCGCCTGGAAGGCGACGGGCTCGTGCTGCGCGGCCGCTTCACGCCGGGGACGGACGTCGAGGAGTACTGCGACCGGCGCCTGCTGGCGCGCATCCACCGGTACACACTCGATCGGCTGCGCAGCGAGATCGAGCCGGTCAGCGCGCAGGACTTCATGCGCTACCTGCTCGAGCGCCACCGGCTCGTGCGGAGGAGCCGCGGGGGCGGCCGGGTCGCCCTGCGCGACGCGATCACCGCGCTGCAGGGATTCGAGATCGCCGCGGCTTCCTGGGAGCCCGACGTCCTGTCCCCGCGCGTGGCGGGCTACCGGTCGGAGTGGCTCGACGAGCTGTGCCTCGCCGGCGAGGTCGCCTGGGCGCGTCTCTCGCCGAAGCGATCGACGACGGTGGCGATGGGCTCGACGTCCCGGGCGACGCCCATCGCGCTCGCCATGCGACGCGACCTCCCGTGGCTGATCGAGGCCGTGCGCGGCATCGAGGACCCCGATTCGCCGCCCGCCGGATCGGCATCGCTCGCGCTCGAAACGCTCCGGCAGCGCGGCGCGCTCTTTCTCGAGGACCTCGCCACCAGGGCGAGGCTGGACCGCGGCGCGCTCGTCGACGGCCTCTGGGATCTCGTCGGTCGCGGAGCCGTGACCGGGGACGGCTTCCAGCCGCTGCGCGACCTCCTGTCCTCGGGACGCTCGTCACGCAAGCGAGCTCCCCAGGGACGCTGGTCGCTGCTCGAGCGAGGCGAGTCGATCGCGGCCGACGATCTGGCCGACCGCGTCGCGGGGCAGCTCCTGGCCCGCTACGGCGTGGTGTTCCGCGAGCTCGTCGTGCGCGAGAGCTTCACGGTTCCGTGGCGCGAGATCCTGCGGGCTCTGCGACGACGCGAGGCCCGTGGCGGAGTCCGCGGTGGCCGCTTCGTCGCCGGGTTCATCGGCGAGCAGTACGCCCTCCCCGAGGCGGTCGAGGGCCTGAGGCGCGTGCGACGCGAGGAGCGGACCGGCGAGAGCGTGCGCATCCGGCCGTGCGATCCGCTCAATCTCGTGGGCATCCTGCTGCCGGGGCCGCGGATCCCGGCCCAGCACGGCGTCTGGATCGAGCTCCGCGACGGTGCGGTCGCCTCCGCCGAGGCTCGGGCTCCGCGCCGATCGAATGCGACCGCGACTGCCCGAAGCTGACGCATACTCCTCGCCGTGTACTCGGCGGACCCGGTCGCACGCCTCGGCCTGTCGATCGCGATCATGCTGGTGGTCGCGAAGGTCGGAGGTGACCTCGCCTCGCGGGCGCGTCAGCCCTCGGTGCTCGGCGAGCTGCTGGGAGGTCTGCTGCTCGGGAGCATCCCGCTACCGCTCTTCGCGCAGCTGAGGACCGATCCCGACGTGGACCTGCTCGCCCGCCTCGGCGTGCTGGTGCTCCTCTTCGAGGTCGGCCTCGAGGCCACGGTGCGAGACGTCATGCGGGTGGGCGCCTCGGCCGCCGCCGTCGCCGTCCTGGGTACGGTGGGCACCCTCGCCGCGGGCTGGGGCGCGACCACCCTGGTGCAACCGCACGGGAGTGTCCCGCTGCACCTCTTCCTCGCGGCATCCCTGACGGCGACGAGCATCGGGATCGGCGCGCGCGTGCTGCAGGACCTCGGAGCGTCGCGCACCCGCGAGGCGCACACCATCCTCGGCGCATCGGTCATCGACGACGTCCTGGGGCTCGTCGTGCTCGCGATCGCGAGCGGGGCGATGAAGCAGTCGGGAGGCGGCGGGGAGGTCTCGCCCGGCGCGGTGATCCTGCGACTCGTCGAGACGATGGCGTTCCTCGGCGGCGCGATCTTCCTCGGTGTGAAGCTCTCGCCGGCGCTGTTCCGGCTCACCTCGAAGCTTCACACCCCGGGCGCGCTCGTCGCGACCGGCCTGTCCTTCTGCTTCGTGCTCGCCTGGGCGTCCGACCTCGTGGGTCTGTCGCCCATCGTCGGCGCGTTCACGGCGGGGCTCGTCCTCGAGGAGTCGCACTCCGCCCGGTTCGTCCAGCGCGGGGAGCCCTCGCTCTCCGAGCGCATGGAGCCCATCTCCTCCTGGCTGGTGCCCATCTTCTTCGTGCTGGTCGGCATGCGCGCCGACGTGCGGACGATGGGCGAGGGCGGTTCGTTGCTGCTCACCGGGGCGCTCCTGGTGGCAGCCGTCGTCGGGAAGCTGGCCTGCGCCCTGGGTGCCCCGCGCGGCAGCGATCGGGTCGCGATCGCCCTCGGGATGATGCCGCGCGGCGAGGTGAGCCTCGTTTTCGCGAGCCTCGGGCTGTCCCTCCACCTCCTGAACGACGGCCTTTACGCAGCCATCGTCACGGTGGTCATCGCGACGACACTCGTCACTCCCCCGGCCCTGCGCATGCGACTCGCCCGAACGCGGGGTTGACCCGACCTGGGCCGTGCCGGACACTCATTCGGGGAGCTTGGCATGAACCGATCGGTGCACCGCGGGGCGACTTTCGCCGCGGCAACGTGGATCCTCCTGGTCGTGGCGGCCCTCGTGGCCTCTGGCTGCGGAGGCAGCAACGGATCCGAAGCCCTCGTGGGCGACGGAGGCGACGACGGCTCCGGCGATGCCATCGCGGACGGGACGCAAGGTGGCGACGGCCCCACCTCGGCGGACTCGGGCTCCGACCGCACCACGCCCGGCGACGGCGGCCATGACGCGACAGATGCTCCGATCGATCATTCGATGGACCACGCAACCGGTGACGCCCCGGCCGACCAGTCCACGGACAGCACCGGCATGGATGCCCCGGCGGACGTCGTGACCGGCTGCAATTCCACGACGTGCCCCACGGGATGCTGCTCCGGGGGGACGTGCACGACACCGTCGACGACCGCGTGCGGCACAGCGGGCGCAGCCTGCGTCAGTTGCGGCGCGACGGCGGACGGCTGCTCTGCGAGCGGAGCCTGCACCTGCGGCGGTGCCACGGCATGCGCCAAGGGCCAGGTTTGCGCCAATGGCAGTTGCATCTGCGACGCCAACTCCTGTTCCACGGGATGCTGCCAGGGAAACACCTGCCAGCCGGGGACCGATCCCAATGCGTGCGGCGCCGCTGGCAGCACGTGCGCCATGTGCCCGACCGGCCAGACCTGCAACGGCGGCGCGTGCAGCGGCTGCAACTCGACGAGCTGCCCCGACGGATGCTGCTCCGGGAACACGTGCAACGATCCGACCTCCGCGATGGCCTGCGGCTCGGCCGGCGCCTCGTGCACGAACTGCGGCGCCACGGCCGACGGCTGCTCGGCGAGCGGAACCTGCACCTGCAACGGTGCTGCGGCCTGCGCGGCCGGGCAGGAGTGCTCCGGTGGCAAGTGCGTGTGCGACGCGAACTCCTGTCCCACCGGCTGCTGCCAGAACAACACCTGCACGAAGCCCTCCTCCATGGCCTGCGGCACGGGCGGCGGCTCGTGCACGGACTGCGGCACGACGGGCGACGGCTGCTCTGCGACCGGTGCCTGCACCTGCGGCGGCGCCAAGGCGTGCGGCAGCGGCCAGGAGTGCTCCGGCGGCAAGTGCGTGTGCGACGCCACGTCGTGCCCCACCGGTTGCTGCCTGAACAACACGTGCGATCCGGGCGACACGACGGCCGCCTGCGGGCCCGCCGGCGGGACGTGCCAGGTCTGCGCGACCGGCGACAGCTGCACCAACAACAAGTGCGTCGCCCCGCCCCCCGTGTGCGGCGACGGCATCCGCGAGACCGGCGAGCAGTGCGACGACGGCAACCTCGTGGATCTCGACGGCTGCGACGCCACCTGCAAGTTCGAGCAGCTCACGCGAGCGACCACGCTCTCCATCCAGTGGGCGCACGACACGTTCTGCACGACGGACGTGCTCTTCGAAGCCGTGAAGGACCCGTTGTTCGCCAACGTCCACAGCACGCTCCAGGGTGACCTCAACACGGCCGTCACGAACGGATCCGACAACGTGATCCTCGAGTACTTCTCGATCACCGACCTGACGGGGCAGAACGGCACCGCGAGCGTCGGCAGCTACAACGCGCTCGCCACCACGTACACGGGCGCCTTCACCGGCAACGCGGACCTCGACTGGTGGTACTCGCTCGACACGACGACCGCCGGGGCCTCGCCGCTCTTCACGCCGACGGTCAAGCAGTCGACCGGGACCTTCACCGCGGGCGTCCTGAACGCCACGGGAGGCCACGTCCTGGTCTCGGCGTTCGGGACGTCGCTGTTCGACCTGGCGAACGTCAAGCTCCAGCTCCCGATCGCCAAGACGGCGACCAAGCCCACGGCGTCCACCGGCGCCGCGCCGGGACACCTCGCGAGCGAAAACCTCGATCCGACGCTGACGAGCTTCCCGACCGCCGGCGGGACGAACGCAGCTCCCACCGGGCTGCTGTGCGGCGACACCACGGCGGCGAGCCTCGCGGCGACGGTGGTGCCCGCCCAGCTGCAGTCGAACTGCACCCAGGGGTTCACCGCGGCGAACAACATGCTCGACGTCTTCATCGACGGCTGCACCGCCAACATCGTCGGGACCATCATCGCCAAGCAGCAACCGGATCACATCAATCCGGACGCGCCGGCCGCCGGCGCGGGAGGGCCGTACACCTTCCAGCTGACGGGCAACTCGGTCACCGGCTGCAAGGACAAGAACGGCATGGCGGTCACGCCGTACACCGCCTGCCTCGGCCCCGCGGCGTACTCCTCGTACCTGAAGATGGCCATGGACCGCGTGATCCTGAAACACCCCTGAGGCTGCAAAAGCCGGGTAACATCGCCCCCGAGTGCAGAGGGGCCGGTCGATCCTGACGTTCGCGGTGGTCACCGCGTTCTGCGTGGTCGTCCTCACGCCGAGCGACGACGCGTTCGCCGAGGAAGCCCCCGTTCCGGAGAAGCTGCAGGCCGAGCTCCTCGCGAAGATCGCCGCGTACGACCGCAGCTTCACCGCGAGGGCGCGCGATCGCGCACACGTCGTCATCATCGACAGGCCCGACGACGCCGATTCGGTCAGGTCGGCGACGCACCTCGAAGCCGCGCTTCACGAGCTGCCCGACGTGGGCGGGCTGCCCCACGACGAGGCAGTGGTCCCGTGGCCCGGGGCTGCGGGTCTCGCCGACCTCGTTCGCGCGCGCCACGCGGCCATCGTCTACTTCGCGCCCGGCTTCGCCGCCGACCTCGGTGGGATCCGCGGTGCTCTCGACGGGGTCGACGTCCTCAGCGTCGCGGCGATTCCCGACTACGTGCCCCAGGGCGTCGTCCTCGGCTTCGACGTCATCAGCGGCAAGCCCAAGCTGCTCGTCAACCTGACGCAGGCGCGCAAGCAGCACGTCGCCTTCATGGCGGAGATCCTCAAGATGGCGAAGGTGTACGAATGAGACGCGGCGCGCTCCTCCCGTCCGCAGCCTTGCTGCTCGGCGCGAGCCTCGCGACGTCGTCCGCGTACGCGCAGTCGGACACCGGCGATCTCCAGAGCCTCCTCGATCAGAGCGTCGTCACCACTGCTTCGAAATCCGCCGAGACGAGCACCACCGCGCCCGCGACGTCGAGCACCCTCACGGCGGAGGACATCCGGCGCTACGGCCTCCACTCGGTCGCCGAAGCGATCGACTTCCTGTCTCTCGGAGCCGTCACCGCCAACCCGCTCGGCCCCGCCGAGATCGGTGCGCGCGGGGTGCTCCTCTCCCAAGACCAGGGCGACCACTTCCTCCTGCTGATCGACGGCCACGCCGTCAACGAGCCGGTGAAGGGCACTGCCCGATTCGATCAGGGCATGGGGGTCCCGATCGAGATGGTCGACCACATCGAGGTCATCCTCGGACCGGGATCGGTCCTCTACGGCTCGAACGCCATGCTCGGCGTCATCAACGTCATCACGAAGCGCGCCAAGGACTGGCACGGCACCCACGTCGCCGCCGAGGGCTGGGGCGGCCCGTCACAGGTCGACTCGGCCAATCTCGGCAGCCAGCCCGCCATCCAGCCGAAGCTCGATCTGCCGAGCGGCTGGTCATCGAGCAGCTCCATGGGCGTCACCGCATGGCGCGTGATGGGAGGCGCCGGGTACGAGATCCCTCTCTTCGGCAAGCCGCTCGAGATCACCGCCGCCGTCGAGTACTTCCGGCAAGACGGACCCGCGTTCACCTTCGGGCCGCAGAACGGAGGCATCGACATCTCCGCCGGCACTCCGGTGCAGTACTGGCGCGGCGAATCGCAGCCACCGAGCGGCTACTGGGGAGGGCTGGCAAACCAGGACTACTTCGTGCACGTGCCGGCCGCGCAGGTCCACCTCGCGTGGGGCAACTTCGACCTGAGCGTGCACGCCTCGATCTACGAGTACGCAACCCCGTACCGTGCCCGCTACACGCATCCGGTGACGGACTTCAACGATCCGGAAAGCAACGACACCGAGCGATCGCTCTGGGCCGATCTGAAGCACCACGCCACGCTGTCGACCGTCGTGCAGCTGACGTCCCGCCTCTACGCCGACACGTGGGACTGGGAAGACAGGGACAACGCGTCGGAAGCGTCGAGCTGCATCCAGTTCCCGCTGCCGGAACAGTACCCGACGTGCACTTACCGCGGGCGCTTCGCGTCGCAGTGGGTGGGCCTCGAGGAGCAGCTCTCCTTCGACTGGCTGAAGGACGCGTCCTTCGTGACCCTCGTCGGCGCGGACGGACGTCTGCGCCACGTCGGGAGCAAGCTCGACGAGCTCGACTACTACACGGGCAAGGCGGTCGCCTCGAGCCAGGGCGTCATCGACGCAAGCGACCAGGCGCTCGGCGTGTACGCGCAGCAAACCTGGACGCCCGCTCGGTGGCTCGGATTCAACGCCGGCGCCCGGTACGACGAGGAGACGCGCTACAGCGGCAACGTCTCGCCGCGCGTGGCCGCGAGCGTGGGAGCCTGGCAGGGCGGCACGTTCAAGGCCATCTACGCCGAGGCATTCCGAGCGCCCACGTGGACGGAGACGAACCTCAAGTCGGTCGTTCAGATCCCCGGCGGCGATCTCAACGGAGGGACGCTCAGCCCGGAGCACGTCCGCTCCGTCGAAGGCTCCTTCGAGCAGCGGGTCGGCGCGCAGCGCTTCCTGCTCGACGTCTTCCAGTCGTGGTGGACCAACCTGGTCGCGTACCACCAGCTGACAGCCGCCGAGACCAAGCAGGCGGTCCAGGAAGGACTGATCAACGGCCTGTTCAGCGAGGTCGGCGCGACCGAGCAGTTCCGGAACCTCGCGTCCATCGAGAACTACGGCGTCGCCGCGGAGTACGCCGGCAGTGCGGGCGAGAGGCAACAGCTCCGCTGGGGCACCACCGCGACGGCCGCGGTGGCTCGCAGCACGGATCCCACCCTGCCCGGCTCTCCGAGCTTGCCCCTCACCGTGACTCCGCAGATCTACGGGAACGCGCGCTTCTCGTACGACCTGCCGGGCGACTGGCCGGTGCTGGCCGTCGCGATGCACTGGATGGGCAAGCGTTACGCGGACCGCGCGTGGGACGGCCAGTGGTCTCCCACGTACCAGGTGCCCGTCGCGCCCCCGCAGCTCGAGCTGCGTGGAACCATCGGTGGCCCCGTGCCCGGGATCACCGGGCTGACCTACCGCATCTCGGCCAACTGGGCGCTGGCCGGGACCTCGCCCTACGTCGTCGGGCCCTCCCAGAGCGTCGTCTACAACAATGCCCCCCAGCTCGCGCCGGTGGACCCGTTCCGGGTCATGGCCGGGCTACAATACGACTTGCTGCCGTGAAGCCTCGAAGCAGCCTCGCACCGATCTCTCTGGCCCTCGCCGCGGGCTTCGCCGTGGTCGCCGGCGTCGCCGCGTGCCTGGATCTCACGCCCATCGTCTACGAGGCGCCGGCCGCCGACGCGATGCCCACGGTCGACGTCGAGATCGATGTCCCGGTCACCGGCGACTCGGCGCCGCCTGAAGATGGCGCCGACGTGCGAGACGCCGCTGCGCCGGAGGTCCACGTGCCTCCCACTTGCGTGGGCTGTCTGAACACGCCCGACGATGCGGCATCCCCCGGCTGCGGCACCGAGATTGCCGTGTGCCACACCAACTCCGAGTGCGCCGCGACCTACGCGTGCGCG
>DATJYG010000403.1:0-7866 GCA_035499695.1 Polyangiaceae bacterium | reverse complement strand
GTCGTGCTGCTCGTGACGGTGGATACCGACGGACACGTGTCACAGGCCGAAGTCGCCGAGTCGTCCGGCAAGAAGGATCTGGACGAGGCGGCGCTCGTGGCTGTGCGGCAGTGGACGTTCGTGCCGGCCATGCGCGACGGGACGCCGGTCGCGAGCCGCATCAAGATCCCGTTTCACTTCGCGCCACCGGCGCCTCCGCCGGAGGTGGTGGCTCCCGCGCCGAGCACGCCGACAACGCTTCCGGAGCAACAGTCGGTGCAGACGCAGGGGGCGGCGCCGGCGGCGCCATCGGCCGGCGCGCCGTCCAAGAGCGTCACCACCGTGCAGGTGCAAGGCGTGCTCGAGGCGCGCGAGCACGGCGTGTCCGACTACAAGGAGACGGTCGGCCAGCTCAAGGCGGTGCCTCGCGTCAACGCGTCGGACGCGCTCAAGCTGGCGCCCGGGTTCCTGCTCACGAACGAGGGCGGCTCCGGACACGCCGAGCAGGTGTTCCTTCGCGGATTCGACGCGCACGAGGGCCAGGACCTCGAGTTCAGCGTCGACGGTGTGCCCATCAACGACGCGGGCAACTACCACGGCAACGGCTACGCCGACACGCACTTCATCATCCCCGAGCTCATCGAGTCGGTCCGCGTGCTCGAGGGCCCCTACGCCCCGCAGCAGGGCGACTTCGCCGTCGCCGGCAGCGCCGACTACCACCTGGGCCTCGACCGTCGCGGGCTGACCACCGAGTACACGTACGGCAGCTACAACACGCAGCGCCTGCTCGTGATGTGGGGCCCGAACGACGCGCCGTCCGGCACGTTCGCGGCCGCCGAGTACTACACGACCGACGGGTTCGGGACGAACCGCCAGGCGAAGCGCGGCACGGGGATCGCGCAGTGGGAAATCCCCATCGGCGAGAAGGGCGTCGTGCGCGTCAACGCAACCGCGTACGCGACGGAGTACAACTCCGCGGGCGTCGTCCGCCAGGACGACTACGAGTCGGGCCGCGTCGGCTTCTACGGCACCGAGGATCCCAACCAGGTCGGCAACACCTCGACACGCGCGTCCCTCTCGGCCACCTACGAGCACCGCTTCGAGTCGATCGACGTGCGCCAGCAGCTCTTCGTCGTCGACCGGACGATGCGCCTGCTCGAGAACTGGACCGGCTTCCTCGACGACCTCCAGCAGCCGACGCAGACGCCGCACGTCCAGCGCGGCGACATGATCGACTTCCACTTCG
This sequence comes from Polyangiaceae bacterium, assembly GCA_035499695.1. GTDB lineage: Bacteria > Myxococcota_A > Polyangia > Polyangiales > Polyangiaceae > Palsa-1150. The sequence continues at coordinate 6,641 of DATJYG010000403.1, read as the reverse complement.
ACGAGCTCACCTTCGGCGGACGCGGCTTCGCTCGCTGGCACGGGGAGGCGCTCGGGCACCGGCAGGAGTTCGAGGCCGGATACTTCGCGCGCATCGACCACACCACCTCCACGCAGTACCGCGACATGGCGGCCAACCAGAATCCGTACCTCACGGACGCGGATCTGACGTCGACGCTCGCCGACATCGGCGTCTACGTCGACGCGAACCTGCGCGCCACGAAGTGGCTGGCCCTGCGCGGCGGCGTTCGCGCCGACACGTTCCTCTTCGACGTGCTCAACAACTGCGCCGTCAACTCGAGCGTCGGAGTCGACAGCCCGTCCAACCAGTACCCCGAGGTCGATCAGCCGTGCCTGAGCGAGCTGGAGCACGGGTACTACCGCGAGCCCATCCAGCGCTCGTCGACCGGAGACGGCGCGGTCATGCCGCGCGGCACGCTCGTGATGGGTCCCTTCGATCACTTCGAGTTCGCGGCCAGCGCCGGGACCGGCGTGCGATCGGTGGACCCCAGCTACGTCGCGCAGGGACTGCTCACGCCGTTCGTCACCATCCAGTCGGAAGACCTGGGCGTCTCGTACGACAGCCAGGTCGGGTCGGTGTCGCTCGCCGCCAAGTCGGTCTTCTTCAACACGCACTCGGGCGAGGATCTCCTCTTCAACCCCAGCGAGGGCCGCAGCACGCTGGCGACCGGCTCGACGCGCGACGGGTGGTCGGGATCCGCACGGGCGCTCGGGAGCTTCTTCGACATCGCGGCGAACGCGACGGCCGTGAAGGCGACCTTCGACGACACGCACCTGCTCGTCCCCTACGTGCCCGATCTCGTCGTGCGCGGCGACCTCGCCCTGTTCCACGAGCTGCCGTGGCACCTCGCTCACAAGCCGATCCTCGGCACCATCGGGTACGGCGTCAGCTACGTCGGACGGCGACCGCTCCCCTACAGCGAGCTGAGTGACGTCATCTTCGTCTCGGACGCGTCAGCGCGCCTCGACTGGAGCATCTTCTACCTGCGCCTCGCGGCGACGAACCTCTTCGACTCCAAGTACAAGCTCGGCGAGTACAATTACGCGTCCGACTTCCGCTCGCAGGCCGAGCCGACCCTGGCGCCCGAGCGGGCGTTCACGGCGGGCGCGCCACGGATCATCATGCTGAGCGTCGGCGCGACCCTGGGAGGTCCGTCGTGAGGCGCCTGCTCTCCGCGCTGGCCGCGCTTCTCATGAACGCGATCGCCGTGGCGGCGTGCAACGGGACGACGGGCGACCAGCTCATCACGTTCCCCGCCTACGCTGCGGGGGCCAAGGGCGCAGGCAATCCGTTCGAGGCCAACGGCTACACGATCCAGCTCACGTACGCGCACATGTACATCGGCGCGGTCTACGTGAACCAGGCGCCGGCGCAGAACGGGGGCACGTTCAACTCGCCGTCGTGCATCGACACGGGCGTCTACTGCGCGCAGGTCCCGGCGGGCCTGGACGTGGACCTGCTCTCGACGTCGCCGCAGCAGTTCCCGGTCCAGGGCAGCGGCTCGGCCGACCTGGGCCTCAGCTGGGAGCTCTATCTCACGCAGGGCGACGTGAACAACCCCGAGAACACTGGCTTCGGCGTTCCCAACACGGCCGATCTCGTCGGGACGGCGAAGCGCCAGTCGGACGGCAAGGTGTTCAAGTGGGCGGCGACCGTCACGATCAACGAGAGCAATCGCGGCAAGCCGGCGCAGTATCCCGGGCAGCCCGGCGCCAATCCCATCTGCAAGCAGCGCATCATCGAGGTCTCCGGCCTCGACCTGCAGTTCTTCCAGGGCGGCGCGCTTCTCCTGACCGTCGATCCGCGCGGCTGGTTCAAGCTGGGCATCGACTTCTCGACGCTCCCGCCGGTGTCGAGCAGCCAGTGCATGCCCAATCAGCAGTCGAAGTACGAGGATGCCGAGGTCTGCATCCCCGACTCGAGCCGTCTGTCCGGCGCAATGCTGGGCGCGCAGCAGGGGATTTATCTCTTCACGGGCATCTTCACCGGAGGGAGCGATGCGTTCAGGCTCTCTTACTCGACCTCACCATGAATGAAATTGGATCAAGGAGCAGCGTCATGAGTCATGCAAGGATTCGGGGAGTCTTGGGGATAGCGTTCGCCGTCGTCGCCGCCAGCGCGTGCTCGAGCTCGAGCTCGGGGGGGAACGCGGCAAGCGCGGACGGGGGAGGATCCCCAGGCAACTGCAGCGATCCCCTCAACTGCAAGCCTCCCGCGGATTCGATCTCGGACGGGATGGGGCACACGCTCAAGTCGTTCACTCCTCCGGGCGACACCGGCCCCGGCACGTTCGTCTTCTCGATCTCCGGCGAGACCAACGCCATCACCGGCTACCCCTATCCTCCGTACGATCCCGGCGGGGCGGTGATGGTCGACGGGTGGAACTGGCAAATCACGAAGTACATCGTCGTCGTCGATCACATCACCCTCTGGAGCGACCCGAACAAGAGCTCCTCGGATCAGTCGCAGCACGGCGCGAAGGTCGCGCACGTCGACGGTCCATTCGTCGTCGACCTCCACAAGGGCGGACCGCTCGACGGCAAGGGCGGCGGCGGGGAGCAGGCGCTCGCGATCGCGGCGCTCACCAAGATGAACGACAGCGGCGGCGGGTCGTTCGACACGTCGACGACGTACGCGTTCGGGTTCAGCACGGTCCCGGCGCCGAGCGACGGCAGCGCGATCAACGTCAACCTGACGAAGGACGAGGAGGCCGACTACCAGTACATGGTGCAGCACGGCGCCAGCGTCTACTACTACGGCACGGCGAACTGGACCGGAGACCAGTCGGCCGCCCAGATGGGCTTCGGTACGTGCTCCAAGGACCCGAACGCCGACTTCATGAGCGGCAACCAGACGTGCGCCACCGCCTCCGGGTCGGGCGGCGACGCCGGGATGGGCGACGAAGGCGGCGGCACCTGCAGCAGCAACTACGACTTCAGCAAGCTCCCGCAGTCGATGAGCTTCCAGTTCGCCTTCCCGACGCCGACCAACTACGTCAACTGCGTCAACTACTCGGTCAGCGAGCGCGTCGGCCACGACGTTCGCGGCGTGCAGGCGTCGGCCACCGGCACGGACATCGAGCAGGTCACCGTTCACATGGACCACCCGTTCTGGGAGAGCTTCGAGGAAGACACCCCGACGCACTGGGACCAGATCGCCGGGCAGTACATCGGCCAGACGAACCCCACCGCGCACCTGGACGACATGAAGGGGGTGTCCTTCCAGCCCTTCAAGGACAAGAACGGCGTCGTGATGCCGTGGCACTGGTGCGAGGACTACACGCCGCCCAGCAACGGCGCGATGTCCTTCGACACGCTCAGCGTCATGGTGGATCCCATGGGCACATGCACGGGAACCGTCGGCCAGGACTACACGCAGGACGACTGCAAGTCGATCCGCGACTACTACGACTTCATGAAGTACACGCAGTCGACGCAGGGGCACCTCAACTCGCAGGGCCTCTGCTTCGTCGACCGGCAGTACCCGGCCCCCGGCGGCGGCTCCTGAGAGGAGCGGGGCGCCCGTGACCGATCCACACCGGGTCGTCGCCCGCGACGACCCGATGGACAAGGTGCTGGGTCTCGACGCCGCGACGAGCGGCGTCGGGGCCTGGCTCGGATTCGGCTCCGGGGGGACGCTGCTCGCGGCGGGTGCGATGGCGCTCGCCGCTCTCGTCGCATGGCTTCACACGGCGAAGGCGCATGTGGCCGACACGACGCAGGACGTGGATCTGGTCGCTGAAGCCCCTCCGCCTCCTCCCCCTCCCGAGCCGGAGCCGGAGCGCCAGCCTGAGGAGAAGCCAGCGCCGCGCGCATTCCACGATGCGCCGCCCTCGGCGCCGCAGGCTCCGCCCGCGCAGGCCGCCAAGGTGCTCGCGCAGGAGCCCGACCCGAAAGACCCGGTGGACCTCACGGGCAACGTGTTCGTGCAGGGCAGCGGCGAGGCGTACGTCGGCGGGCCGACTTCTGGAACTGGAACCGGGAAGGACGCAGATCGCGCGGGATACGGACCGCCCGCCGCGAATCGCGGCTTCGGACCGCTCCTCGCGGCGCCGCCTCTCCGCGTGGCCGCCGATCTGTCGCGCACCGCGTCCATCGGCAACTGGTCGTGCAGCGACTTCCCTGCCGAGGCGGACACCGCCGGCGTCGACGACGCCTACGTCATGATCCAGGTGGACGTGAGCGCAGCCGGAAGCCCCACCACGGTGCGTGTGCTCCAAGACCCCGGCAACGGCTTCGGCACCCAGGCGCGACGCTGCGCGATGCGCCAGCACTTCCAGCCTGCCCTCGACCACGAGGGCAATCCCATGCCGGGCACCACCAACCCGTTCCGCGTGCACTTCTCGCGTTGACGTGCGCGCCCTGAGGGGAGCACTCGTGCTCGCGGCTGCGCTGGTCGCGTGCGACCGTCACGGCGACGAGTCGCTCGCGAAGCAGGAGGTGTCCGCGATGCCCCCGCGCGACGCGCCGGAGGCACCGGCCCCGGCACCCTCGAGCGCGCCGGCGATCGTCACGGACGACCGCGCCGCCGCTTGCCTCACCGATTGCTCCCACGACTTCTCCCTCTGCCAGGAGGCGTGCTTCGACCGCTGCTCGTCGATGTGCACGCCCCACGCGCGCGCGGCGAGCGGACAATCGAAAGAGCAGTGCTGGGCGGCGTGCAAGGTGGACGGAGGGCCCTTCAGCCAGTGCGCGGCGCCGTGCAACGCAACGAGGGACGCCTGCGTGCCGCGGTGCACGCGCTGACGCGCACTCGCGCTTTCCACGCATGCCACCGCGTCGGCACTGGCTGCCAGCGCGATTTCCTCGGCGGCAAGAGCGACTCCCTCGAGCGGGAGCGCCTGCCCCGTCGATGCCATCGCGCTGACGCGGGGCGGGAGCGCGCCTGCCTCGATGGGAAGTGCGGTTTCCTTCGTTCCCAGCGAGACTGCCTCGCCGGGGCACGCGCGGACGTCGGATGCTTGCGCGCTCCCCTCGGCGGGAAGCGCGGTTTCTCCGGCGGCAAGCGCGGCTTCCTCGGGCGGGAACGCGTGCCCCGGCGAGGAGAGGGCGCTGACGCGAGGCGGGCGCGCGCCTTCCGCGGGTGCAATCGCGATGGCCTCGCCGGCGCACGCGATTTCCTGCCGCGCGCGCCTTCTCACGAGCCCAGTCATTTCGCGCACTTCTGAACAATCGACCGGGCCACGTACGATTTTTCGCGTTTCCGCGCGGAATCAGGCCTCGAGACCGGACTGTGGTTGTGAGGGGTGAGAGAGCCCCAGGCACAGCCTCCCGGGCGCAATGGTGCGCGCGGCAGGTCCGCCACCCACGGCGGTTCGTGCGCTCCCTTCAGAAAGGCAGAAGTACCCATGTCAGGTACCACGTCGAAGCCCTCCAAGGCGGAAGCCTTGGCGCGCGTGCTGGCGCTCATCTCCGGTACGGAGAAGCACCTCCCGAACGGGAATTTCACGATCGGGAACGCGTCGTACACGACGCCGTCGCTGGTCCAGCTCCTCCAGAGCTTGGCCGATGCGATGACGGCCGTGAACAACGCGCAGGCAGCCGTCAAGGACGCTCTCGCGGCATTGAAGGCGACGAAAGCAAAGGTAGTTCCAGTGATGCTGGTCTACCGGCAAATCGTCGTCCGGATGTACGCGGGCGCGACGTCGATCCTCGCCGACTTCGGTCTGCAGCCTCCCAAGGCTCCAGCCCCGAAGACGACCGAGGAGAAGGCGGCCGCCGCGGCGAAGGCAGCGGCCACCCGCAAGGCGCGGGGGACGACGAGCAAGAAGCAGAAGCTCGCCGTCAAGGGTGACGTGACCGGTGTGACGATCACGCCGGTCACCAGCCCTGCGGTCGCGGCGAATTCGCCGTCCGCACAGACGGCGCCGAATGCTTCGAACGCTCCCACCACCCCGGCAACGGGGACGGGCGCGTCGAAGTAGGCCGGCGCCACACGGGGGTCTAGCCAGCCCCGACCCAGGGACCGGGGGCCGCCGCTCGAAGGGGGGCGGCGGCTCCCGGCGCCCGCTTTTTCTCGATACGACCCGAACCGGGAGGGATTGATTGAGCGCTCCGTCACAGCCCGCGGAACCCGAAGCACCGGTCATCGGCACCGACCGACTCGGGCGGCCGTTCACGAACGAGGAGAGGAAGCACTTCGCGCAGCTCCTGCGAAAGCACGACTTCGAGGGCGCGAGCCTCGTGGCGCTGCTCTTCGCGCGCAAGCTGACGCGGAGCAACGAAGCAGCCCGGGATGTCCTGGGACGCGCCAACCTGCGCCTCGTGCGCTGGGGGTGGGACCCGAACGAGGTCTCGCTCAAGAAGCGCCTCTGCCGCCTCGTGTGGAGCGAGTGGACGCACGAGAAGGAGGAGAGCGCCCGCGCCCGCCGCGCCGAGGAGGTGTTCCTCGCCGAGATGAACATGAGCGGGCAGGACACCGCGACGTCGCGGTCCGTCGAGGACCACGCGGAGCGGCTGCAGAGGGAGCGCGACGAGGACGCTCGCGCCCAGGCGAACATCGAGAAGCTGCGCGCCGTCTTCGCGAAGAAGGGCGACGGCGTGAACCTCATCTGGCTCGACTACACGCTGCGGGGCGAGACCGACCTGCAGACGATGGCCCGCGAGAGCGGAAGAGACGTC
>DATJYG010000402.1:0-6881 GCA_035499695.1 Polyangiaceae bacterium | reverse complement strand
CCGGCGCGACGCCCGCGTGCCTCAACAGCAACTGCGTCGCGTGCTCGCCCGGCACGAGCCAGTGCGTCGGCAACGCGTCGCAACAATGTGGGGCGAACGGGAGCTGGAACACCCCCGTCGGATGCTCGAGCCAGACGTGTCTGGGCGGCCTGTGCACGGGCCAGTGCGCGCCCAACCAGACGCGATGCAACGGCAACGGGGTTCAGCAGTGCGATCCCACGACCGGGCAATGGGGAACGACCACGGCGTGCACGAGCTCCACGTGCTCCATGGGTCAGTGCACCGGATCGTGCTCGCCCGGCATGGTGCAGTGCTCGGGAAACACCATCCAGACGTGCAACGGCGGGACCTGGACCAACTCCACCGACTGCACGACCACGAGCCAGACCTGCAGCGGCGGCATGTGCATCGGCTCGTGCGCGCCCAGCCAGACCGAGTGCCAGAGCAACACGGCCTACTCGTGCACGGCGAGCGGCACCTGGGGCAACCCCACGAACTGCACGACGAACAGCACGACGTGCGTCAACGGCGTGTGCTCCGGCCAGTGTGCTCCGGGTCAGACCAACTGCAGCGGCAGCACGCCGCAGACGTGCAGCAGCACCGGCACCTGGACGAACCAGGCGACGTGCATGCAGCCCAACCCCGATTGCTCGGGCGGCTCGTGCACGTGCCTCGAGACGACGTGCAGCGGTCAGTGCGTCAACACGCAGACCAACACGGGTGACTGCGGCGGTTGCGGCAACGTCTGCAGCGTGTCGCACGAGAGCAGCGTGACCTGCACCGGCGGCACCTGCAGCTACACGTGCGCGTCGGGATACGCCGACTGCAACACGGCGAATCACAACCTCGGCGGGTGCGCCTGCCCCGCGGCGTCCGCGTCCTCGCAGGGCACCGTGGGAGGGTGCTGCGGCTCGAGCTGCCAGACGCAGCACAAGAACGGCGTCGGCGGCTACTACTACGACTGCATCGCCCTCTCGACGTACAACCAGACGCAGGCGACCGAGGCGGCGACCTCGGACACGGCACAAGCCGGGAGCATCTTCACGGGCGAGTGCGGCACGGCCCCGAACATCCAGTACGCCGTGTTCAAGAGCGTCGATACGACCGGCAGCACCGGAACCTGCACGGGTTGGGTCTACTCCGCCAGCGGCACGTACCAGGGCGTGAACCTGGCCCAGACCGTCGGGACGACGTACGCGTCGAGCGGCAACTGCGGCGCCAACGACTGCGGGTGCTACTGCTCGCTGCTGACGACGCCGAACTGGAACTGACGCTCAGAAGGTGCCCGCGAGGCCGGCCGAGCCGGGGCCGATCCACGGGTGCACGAGCAGGCCCGACTCGGGCGGCGCGGACGCGGGTGCGGCCGCGGGCTCCTCGTGGCCCACGACGAGGGTGACCACGGCGAGGGCCGCGCCCGCGCCGGCCACGGCGAAGCCGATGGTCGAGACGAGGGCGAACGTGTTGGCCGCCTGGTAGTCCGAGTGCTGGTCGGGGCCGCAGATGCCGTTGGGGCACTCGTTCTGGAGGTCCGACTTCTTGTTCAGCGACATGACGCCCGTGACGGCGCCCGTAGCCACGCCCGCTCCGGCGAGCCCGATGCCGATCCACGTCAGCACGGTCGGCGAGTGCGACTTGACCGGCGCCGCGGGCTCCTCGGACTGCTGCTGCGATGCCGCTTGCTGCTGAGGCTCGGGCTCCGGCTCGGCGAAGACGGTGAGCGGCACCTCCAGGCTCTTCTGCTCGGCCTCCTTGACGTCCACCTCCGCCTGCCCCTGCGAGTGCTTCGACTTCACCTTGACGACGTGATGGCCGGGGTCCACCGGCCTCGGAAGCCCCACGGCATCGGGCGGGACCTCGACGCCGTCCACGTCCAGCGCCGGCGTGTCGCCGGACGGCAGATCCTTGAGCGTGATGGTGAGCGCCGGAACACGCTGCGCGAGCGACGCATCGAGCTTTTCGCCCTCGGCGCGGGCCGTCTTGAACGGCTGCGGGTCGTTCGGCTTCTCGGGCGTGCGGCGCAGGCTGCCGGCGAGCGTGTCGCGCGCCTCCACGAGCAGCCCCAGGTCCGACTGCACCTGCGCGAGCGGGAGCGCCGTCGTCGGCACGTGCATGATCTCGTCGGCCGCCTTGAAGCGCTTGAGGGCCTCCTTGAGGTCGCCCTTGCGCTTCAGCTCGAAGCCCTGGTCCATCATGGTGCGCGCCATCTCGCGGTCCGCCGCCGTGGGCTGCGCGTGCGCGGCCGTGGCGAGCAGCAGCGATGCGGCCACGGCGCCGAGGCACAGTCGTCGTCGCTCAGAACCCATAGTTGTTCCTCGTCGGCGTTGTGGTGTTCCCGGGCTTGGTCGCTCCGCCGGAGGCGGGGCCGGGCGCAGGACGCGGGCGCGGCCTCCATGTCGGGTTCGGCGGCTCCGTGGCGGTCGGCAGCTGGTCCGGCGTCGTGGACGGCACCACCTCCGACGCCGATGCTGCGGCGCCCGCAGTCGTCGCGGCCGGTGGAATCGACGGAGCGCGCGCCGCCGTCGTGACGGACGGCCCCAGCGCCGCCGCGGCGGGCTTGTCGCTCCCCGAGGAACGAATCGCCACGAAAGCGAGGATGCCCACGAGGAGCAGCGCAGCGGCCGCCGCCGCGATGGCGACCGTCATGCCTCGCCGCGGCCCGGCAAGCGGCACTTCGAGCGCCGTCGAGCCAATCGTCTGCCCCGTGGGCGACGTCTCCGGCTCGGCGGGGGACAGCCGCAACCCGACGCGCCCCGTGTCCGACCTGACGCTCGACTGCCCGGACTGGTCGGCATTCGAGCGCATGAAGGCGGCTGCCTTCTCGCGCTCCTCGGCCGCCTTGAGCCCGAAGGCGATGGCTTCCTTCCGCTTCTCGGCCCGGTCGCCCACCATCTCGTGGAGGAACGTGGCGACCGCCGCACTGCTCGTCGACAGGTTCGCCTGGATGATCGCGCCCTCGAGCGCCTGCTGCAGATCCGCGGCCGTCGGGTACCGATCGTTGGGCGACTGGGCGAGCGCCTTCTTGATCACGTCCCGCACCGGCGCCGGCACCGTCGGCGGCAGCGGCGGCGGCGGCCGCCCGCTCGTGATCATGAACAGGATCTGGATCTCGTTGTTCGCGTCGAACGGCGGCTTGCCCGAGATGAGGTGGTAGAGCACCGCGCCCACGGCCCACACGTCGGCGCGTCTGTCGACCGGGCGCCCCAGCGCCTGCTCGGGCGCCATGTACTGCACCTTGCCCTTCAGGGTGTCGGCGTGCGTCTCGCCCGAGAGCCTGTCGCGCGCCTTCGCGATGCCGAAGTCGATGAGCTTCGCGACCCCACGCGTCGTGACGAGCACGTTCTGCGGCGAGACGTCGCGGTGAACGACGCCCATGAGCTGCCCCGCGTCGTCCCTCAGCTCGTGCGCCGCGTGCAGCCCACCGGACACGTCGGCCATGATGCGCAGCAGGATCCCGAGCGGGATCCTGGTGCCCTTCTTCCTCGCCGCGCGCGCGATCTTCGAGACCGCGTCGCCGTCGACGTACTCCATCACGAGGTACGTGACGCCGTGCTGCTCACCGACGTCGAGGATCTGCGTGACGTGGGTGTGCTCGATGCGCGAGGCGATCCGGGCCTCGTCGATGAACATGTTCTGGAAGCTGGGCTCGGCGGCGTACTTCGGCAGGATCGTCTTGATGGCGACGAACCGCTGGAACCCGTGCTTGCCCTGCTGCCGCGCGATCCACACGCTGGCCATCCCGCCCTCGGCGATGGGGCAGAGCAGCTCGTACCTGTCGAGCCGATAGCCCGCGACGATGGGCGACGTGCTCGGCGGAGCGATGCTCACTCTGCCATTATCGCGCGCCTACCGTTCGGATGCGAGATCGCGCACGAGTGCGTGGGGCCATGTAGGTCAGTTCCAGGTCCCCACCTTGGTCGTCGGGCATCCGGGAGACTCGACCCAGCCCGCGTCCGTGCCGCACGTGTATCCGAAGCAGTAGTCGGCGGCGTTTCCCATGCTGTCCGTGTAGCAGTACGAGTCCGTCTTGATCGAGCCCGTCGGGCACGGAAGGAATTTGGCGCAGCCGCTCGGGTTCCCCTGGGCGGTCGCGTACGCCTTGCACGCCTCGATCGCCGCGTTCTCGGTGAAGGTGCACGAGGGGCTCGTGACGTAGAGGGGATTGCAGTCGTAGTAGCTCTGGCCGACTCCGTCCGAGTGCCTGGTTTCGCAGGATGTGCCGCAGCACGCCGGCGTCGTGCACTCGCACCCGTCGGTGTCCGGTGCGGTGGTGTAGTTGCAGTCCGATGCACCGGCGTTGCACGTGTACGAGCACGTCGCGCCGTTGCAAAGGGCGGCCTGCGCGTTGGTCAGGTTGCACTTGTCGCCGCACGCGCTGCAGTTGCTCGTCGTGTTCAGCGTGGTGCAGGTGGAGCCGCACGTCGTCTCCTGGCACGTGCAGACACCGTTGGAGCAGTCGGGGGTCGGCTGGGCGCAAGGACCACAGTTCGCGCCCTTCGTACCGCAAGACGTGCCGTTCTGGCCCGTGTACGGCTCGCACGTGTTGCCGTTGCAGCAGCCGTTGGGGCACGAGGTGGCGTCGCAGACGCACTGCCCCGTCGTCTTGTTGCACTCCTGACCCATCGGACACCCCGCGCACGTCGCGCCGTTCGACCCGCAGGACTGGTCCGACTCGCTCGTCAGCGCCTCGCACGTGCTGCCGCTGCAGCAGCCCGCGCACGCTCCGCCGCTACCGCAGCTGCATACGCCACTCGAGCACGTGTCGCCGCTGCCGCACGGGGCGCACTGGGCGCCGCCCGTGCCACACTGCGTCGTCGGCGACTGGTTCGCGTAGAGCACGCATGTGTTGCCGTTGCAGCAACCGTTCGGGCAGGACGTCGCATCACAGACGCACTGGCCGTTGTTCTTGTTGCACTCCTGGGTCGCGGCGCACGGGGCGCACGTCGCGCCCGACGCACCGCAGGAGCCGTTGGACTCGGACCCGTACGCCTCGCACGTCCCGCTCGTACCGCCGTTGCAGCAGCCGCTCGGGCAGGTGTTGGCGTCGCATGCGCAGACGCCCGTGGTCAGATCGCACAGGTTGTTCGCGCAAGAGCCGCACGCCGCGCCGCCCTTGCCGCACTGCGAGGGCGACTGCGACGCGAATTGCACGCACACGTTGCCGTTGCAGCATCCGTTCGCGCACGACGTCGCGTCGCACACGCACGCGCCGCTGGTCGTATCGCACCGCTGGCCCATCGTGCACGGCGAGCAGGCCGCGCCTGCCGTGCCGCACGTGTTGTACGACTCGGACCCGTAGAGCACGCACGTGTTGCCGTTGCAGCACCCCTTCGGGCACGAGTTCGCGTCGCAGACGCACTGCCCGACGCTGCATTCCTGATTGGCGCTACACGCGGCGCATGCGGCTCCGCCCTTGCCGCACGACGTGTTCGACTCGCCCGTGAGCACCTCGCAGGTCGTGCCGTTGCAGCAGCCGGTGCAGGAGGTCGTGCCGCCGCAGGAGCACACGCCTGCCGAGCACGAGTCTCCGGATCCGCAAGCGGCGCACGCGACGCCGCCCGTGCCGCACTGGGTCGCAGACTGCGAGGACTGCGAGACGCACGCGTTGCCGTTGCAGCATCCCGTCGGGCACGAGGTCGCGTCGCACACGCACTTGCCCGTCATCGTGTCGCACTCTTGCCCGGTGCCGCATGCGCTGCAGGCCGCGCCGCCGGTGCCGCACGACGTGTTCGTCTCGGAGGCGAACATCTCGCAGACGCTGCCGTTGCAGCATCCTCGCGGACAGGTGGACGCATTGCAGCTCCCACTCCCGACGTCGGGTACGTTCACGTCGTTCCCGCCGCCTCCGTCGGCTGGACCGTCGGGCGTGGGTACCGAGCTGTCGGTCGTGCCGTCGCTGCCGCCGCCGTCGGCGCCCTCTTCGGTCGCGTCGGTGCTCGCGTCGCATCCACCGGTGCACGGTCCTTCGGAGAAAGAGCCGAGGCCCTCGATGACTCCGCAACCGGTGGTGGCTCCGGCGAGCAGGAGCACGGCAATCGCCCAGAAACCGCGCACGGTAGAAGAATACGAGAATTCAACCGGGTTCACCAGTAACCGAGCTCTCGCGTCTCGCATCCGGCGCACGCGTACGTGATAATGGGGGGGTGAGCACCCCGCGGGGCGTGCCCTTCCAGTCCATCCCGGGCGCGTCCCTCGCCGGAGGGGCGCCGTCCCACCTCACGCCTGGCTACAGGCTCGATCGCTACGAGCTTCTCTGCCCCATCGCCGAGGGAGGCATGGCCAGCGTCTGGATCGCCCGGCAGACCGGCAAGCACGGCTTCCGCAAGCTCGTGGCCATCAAGACAATCCTCCCGAGGTTCGCCGCCGAGCCAAAATTCCAGCAGATGTTCATCGACGAGGCGCGCATCGCGTCCCGGATCGAGCACGTCAACGTGACGCAGATCCTCGACGTGGGTGAGCAGCACGGCATCACCTACCTCGTCATGGAGTACGTCGACGGCGACGCCCTCTCGAAGATGCACCGCGCGGCGCAGAAGAAGAACAAGCCGATCCCGCTCGGCGTGCTCCTTCGCATCCTGGCCGACACGTGCGCGGGCTTGCACGCCGCGCACGAGCTCAAGGACGAGGCGGGGCAGTCGCTCGGCGTCATCCACCGCGACGTATCGCCGCAGAACGTGCTCGTGACGACCAAGGGCGTCGCGAAGCTCATCGATTTCGGGATCGCCAAGGCGCGCGACCGCCTCGGAGAAGACACGAAGACCGATCAGGTCAAGGGCAAGGTCGCGTACATGGCGCCCGAGCAGGCGCTCGGCCGATCGATGGACTGCCGCGCCGACGTGTGGTCCGTGGGCGCGGTGCTCTATCAAATGCTCGTGGGCAAGTCG
>DATJYG010000401.1:0-3766 GCA_035499695.1 Polyangiaceae bacterium | reverse complement strand
GCTGCCGCCGCGCTGGCTGCCGAGGACGGCGAGCTGCCCGGCGATCTGCTGCTGCATCCCTTGCTGGAGCTGCAGGTCCGCGGGCGAGACGCCGCCCCCGTTCGCCTGCGTCGCGAGGGTGTTCGCGAGCTGCTGCTGCTGCTGCTGAAACTGCGCGTCGCCGGCGGTCGAGATTTGCGTGCCGCCCGTCGTCGCGTACCCGCCCTGCGCCGCGCGCGCGAGCGAGGCGTTGCCGAGCGCGGCGAGGCCGGAGGCGGCGTTCGCCGTCGAGGCGTTGCCAAGCGCCGCGTTGTAGCCGCTCGCCGTTCCCGTGGCCGCCGTCCCCTGGGCCGCCGTGCCCGAAGCCCCCGCGCCCTGCGCGGCCTGCGCCTGCGGCGCGGTCGCCTGGTAGCTCTGGGGCTGCAGCCCGGCGACCTCCTGCTGCAGGCGGCCCATCACGTCGTTCAGGCCGTAGTTCGACGCGGCGCCGGCGGCGGGCGCGCCGGTGATGGCCTGGTCGTTGACGGCGTAGGGATTGGCGAGGAAGGTCCCCGTGCCGAAGATGCCCGGCTGCTGGGTCCCCGAGAGGCCCGCGTTGCCGTTGTAGCCGATGGTCGACGTCGCGTAGGGCGTCGACGCGGTGCCGGTCGATGCGGGCGCCGCCGCCGGCGCGCTCGACGCGGCCGGGGCCGAGGGCTGCGCCGTCGGCACCAGGGCCGTGCCGTTCCAGGTGGCCGGGATCGGCTGCCCTGTCGTCGGGTCGATCGTGTAGTAGCCGCGCGGTATGCCTTGGCTCATTTAGGCGACTCCAAATTGCTTGAAGGCGGGGACCTTGTTGCCCCCGGTCTTGACGCCGAGGACGAGCGTCAGGGCCGAGAGCGTGAATCCTTCGTTGCCGGGGTCCGACTGCACGTCGGAAATCTGAAATCGGATGGACTGGCACTTTCGCAGGACGTCGAGCCGAAACTGGTAGACCGCGTCGCCCGGCGCGTGGCCGCCGAAGGGCGAGTCGCTCCCGAAGGGGCTCGCCGCGCCGAAGGCGCTCAAGCCGAGCGCGCTCGTGACGGGGATGGGCGCGAGCGCGGTGAAGGCGTCGTCGTAGTCGAACCCGCACCAGACATTGAGGGTGTGGTCGCCCTTGTACGTGCCGAGCAAAAACCCGTGGTAGACGCGCTGGTAGCCCTGGATGGTGCCCGGGTTGATCCACGCCGTCGTGAGCGAGAACGCAATCGGCTGGCCGTCGTCGGTGAAGCTCGTCGGCGTCTGCTCGTAGACGGTGCCATCGCTCTTGGCCCACACGAGCGTGTTGCCCCCGCCGAGGTAGAGGTCACTGTCGACAGCGGAATGGTTGGTGAAGGTCGACCACTGGTCATAGAAGAAGTCGTAGACCAGGGCCGTGCCGCTCTCGGTCGTGAAGACCACCCATTGGTTGGGCAGGAGCGTCGCCGAGTTGAGGGCGAGCGCCTCGCCGGCCGGTGAGGTGAAGGCCTCGACGGGCGCGCCCTTGTAGGTGACGTTCAGGCCCCGGTCGAGGAGGTAAATCCCGTTCGACGACTGAAAGAGCAGACCGATGGGCGAGAGGACCACGCTGTTCGGGTTCACGCACCCGACGCCTCCCGAGGGCACGCCGACGGGGTCGCCCCACTGGCTGTTCGCGCCGGTCGCGTCGGGCCCGGAGCCCGCGAGGTAGAAGATCGCGCTCTCTTTGAAGATGACGAGCTTGTCATCCATGCGCGCGAGCGCGGTGATGGTCCCTCCGTCGGGGTCGACCCGGATCGCGAGCGCGAGCGAGAACTGCATCGGCACGTTCGCGAGCGACTGCTGACTCGGCAGGATCGTGTACCCGTCGTCCAGGCCACCGAGCACCAGGCGATCGTCGAACGCGGCGATGAGCGAGCACGCCGGCGGCGCGTCGTTCGGCAAGACGGGGTTACTGCCGACGGCGAGGGGCTGCGTGTACATGAGCCCATTGCTCGTGATGCTCGCGTCGGCGAGCGTGTCGGTGAACGAGACCGTATCGACGGTCGGATCGTTGTAGACCGGCGCGATGGCGCTCGTGACCCGGTAGAGGAGCGTGCCATTGGCGGCGGTGCGGTAGACGACGATCCGCACGCCGGTCTTTTTGGTCAGGCGCAGGGTGGGAATCGTGAGCGTGACGGAGTTGGTCGAGCCGCTCGCGATAGTGACCGAGACGATGGGCGATGGGGTCGAGGGGAGGATCGCGCCCGTGTTGTCCGTCCACTCATAGGTCACCGCGTAGTCGAAGGTGCCGCTCCCCATGCTGCCGCCGCTGCTGCTCGTCGAGCTCGTCACGCCTTCGGGGTAGATGTGAAAGCCGCTCTCGACGTACCGCACGCCGTCGTAACTCTGCAGGATGCCGCCGACCGTGTAGAACCCGCCGTTGATGGCCTCCGACAGGAAGTGGTTGGTGTCGGCGAAGTCGAGGCGCGTCGCGTTCACGCCGAGCAGCGATAGGATCGTCCCGCCCTCGGTGTTGGGCAGGCCCTTGACGAGGTTCGCGTACTTGAAGACGCCGGGGCTCACTTGGACGCATTCGGGGACCTGGTAGTCGCTGTCCTGAATGAGGCCGCCCCCCAGGCCCGCGTTCACCTTCGAGACGATGTCGCCGGTCTGGAAGTTGACGGTGAAATAGGTGCTCTGCTGCTCGCTCTCGAAGGCCACGTTCACGTAGGGGATGCCGGCGTACGAGAACGGCTTGCTCGCGAGCCCCACCGAGCGCAGGAACACGACCGGCGCCGAGAACGTGAAGGTCTGGTCGCAGGTAAACGTGTAGATGAGGTTCTTCGTCGTCGAGCTGCCCGGGACATCGACGAAGATGCGCTGGGAGAAGCCGTTGAACCCCGTCGCCGACGCGAACTCGACGCAGGAGATGGCGTTGGCGTTGGCGGCGACGAAGACTTCGACCGGTCCACTCGGCGTGAAGACGGTGCCCCCCTGCGGCACCGTGAAGACGCCCACGATGCCGCTGCCGAAGGCAAGGGCGACCACCCATCCGAGAGCGACGCTGCTCACGCCGTGCGCGCCCACGTAGTAGCGGTCGTTGCTCCCGATGGTCGTCAGCGGGGCGACCCAGGTTTGCGCGGTCGACGGCGACCCGACGAAGGTCGAGATTTGCACGTTCGTGGGGCCGTCGTATGCGACGCAGAGCTGGGGCGGGTTGTAGAGGGTCTGGACCGCGGCGTCGTACGCGATGGGCGTCGGCAGCCCCGAGAGCAGGATTTGCGCGGCGACGGGCGTCGTCGCCGGCGCGAGCGGGTTGACGGTGACGTACGAGATGCAGCCGGAGGCCTGCGCGAACAGAACGTAGAGGAGCCCATTCCACGCGAGCACCTTGGGGCGGATGTCCGTCGAGGCGGCGCTCGGGTAGAGGGGCTGGTCGGTGAGGATGGCCGTACCGCTCGCCTGGTCGAAGACCGAGTAGCGGATGCCCCCGCGCGAGTCCTCCCACGCGTAGAGCTCGACCCCCCCCGTCGCCCCCATGTCGGGGCTGAGCTGCTGGTGGTCGTTGCGGACGATCTGCTGGTTATTCTGGACGATCGACACGATCGACCCGCGCTGCGCCCACGCGTCGTTCGCCTCGATGTACGAGTAGGCGTTCGCCCCGTCGTAGAGGAGCAGCTCGTCGTTGAAGGCGTTGACGGCGGCGCAGGCCGAGACCATCGAGCTCGTTCCGAGGATGCCCTTGCCGAGGGCGCTGTAGCCCCAGCGCCGGCTCACCGCTCCGGTCTGCTGGAAGACGCCGTTCTGGAGGTCGAGGAGCTTGCCT
>DATJYG010000400.1:0-5144 GCA_035499695.1 Polyangiaceae bacterium | reverse complement strand
AGCTCGCCTCGCGGCTTGGGTCTGCGGCTCGCCGCATGATTGCCCGCTCCTTTGCTGGGCGAAAGGAGCGGGCAATCATGCGTAAGCTGCCACACCAGAAACTCGTCGCTTATGAGGTCGCGATGAAGCTGCTCGAGAGTGTGCGAGAGGCGAAGATTCGCGACGCGCACCTGCGGGACCAGGCCATGAGGGCTGCGAAGAGCGCAGTGCTCAATACCGCGGAGGCGGCGGGGCGGGTATCGCGCGCCGACAAAGCGCGCGTCATCACCATCGCGCGAGGAGAGGCCTGCGAGGCCGCGGCTGCCGTCGAAGTCGCGGTCGCAGCCGGAGATGCCGATGCTGCAGTGCTCGACGTCGTTCTCGGCCTCGCCGATCGCTTCGTCGCCCTCGCCACGGGCTTCATCCGCTGAGCGAGGGGCGGCTGCCGGCACTCGCCGGCAGCCGCAGTCCACCGAAACGCGCCCGGATGACCGGACGCGAGACCCCGGAAGACGTTCGACGCCGGCGAACATCTCCCGCCGGCACACCGGAAGACGTTCGACGCCGGTGAACGTCTCCCGCCGGCGCACCGGAAGACGTTCGACGCCGGCGAACATCTCCCGCCGGCGCACCGGAAGACGTTCGATGTCGTGGAACGTTTTTCAGTGTCTCTCGCGCTCGGAGAAAGCACCGGGGCGCCTGAGAAGAGGAGCACTTCCGCCAAGCAACCTTCGAATCGGCTGCTGCCGGCGAGGCGCCGGCAGCCGCGCGCGATTCACCGCGGCAATGCGCGGAGCATGCGCTTGATGCGCGTGGCGAGTCCGAGGATGCCCTCGGCGACGCCGCTCTCCACGACGCCGAGCGTGGCGGCGAGATCGACCGCGCCGACGACTTCGTGCAGAGAATTGTTCGCGATCTCGAAGTGCCTACGCCGCACCCCCGCGCTGTCGCTCGGCAAGCCCTCGCAGATCCCGAGAAACGTGCTCTTGCTCGCTCTCGACGCCTGATCACGCAGCTCGGCATCGCGAATACCCGCCTCGTGCACGCATCGCGCGAGCTCCTTCGCGGCAACGTAGATATCCAGCCTCTGAAAAGGGAGAAGGTTGTCGTTCATGTTTGCGGCTCCATGCCCCCCACCGCGAAAAGACCGTGACAGCGAACAATGGCATCGCTCGCCCAGCGAGGAGCTGGCGCGGTCTTTTCGCGATCGGCATGGAGCCGCAAACATGAACGACCCCTCGCCCTCGAGATCGCGGTCGCGGTCGCGGTCGCGGTCGGGGTCGGGGTCGCGGTCGGGGTCGGGGTCGCGATCGCGGTCGCGACCCCTAGTGCCGAGCCTCAGTAATCCTCGTCTTCGTCTTCTTCCGCGAACTCGTCGTGCTGATCGTCGAAGAGCAGATCGCTCTCGCGCATCATCGTCTCTTGCATCAAGTCGTCGAAGTCGAAGCCGATCTTGTTCGACGGCTTCAGCTCTTCACGCTCGAACTCCTCGATGGACCTGTAGTTCTTGGGCAGAGGCATGACGTCCCCGTCCTTCTGGTTGTTTGGTCCCGGGGCCCCACACCCCGAAAACGTTATGTCAATGGTTGTCGCTACGACGACTCGCCGACCATCGCGCGAGGTCCACTACCCTCGCCTCCGGACGGTTCTCGACGCGGGCGGGGAGCGGCTTTGCCCGAGCCCAGAAGCGCTTCAGGACTTCGCTCTCCAGGCTGTCCTGATCTTCACTCCTGAGTACTTGCACGAGCCGCTGACGCATCTGCTTTTCCCTCGCTCCTCGTCGGAGATTCGAGTTGTCCTACATCTGACGACACCGTACAACGAGCGCATGAGCGCGCAAAAAACTCTGCGACGATTCCCTCGCGCGACCCACCGCGATAGAGAGTGCGCACGATGAGCAAGCCGGCGCGCATCATCGCCGTCGTGAATCAAAAGGGCGGCGTCGGGAAGACGACGACCGCCGTGAATCTCGCGGCCTCTCTCGCGACCGCGGAGAAGCGCACGCTGCTCGTGGATCTCGATCCGCAGGGCAACGCCAGCAGCGGCGTCGGCGTCTCGCCGCGCACCGTCGAGAAGAGCATCTACGACGCGCTCATCGGCAGAGCCACGCTGCGCGAGGTGATGCAGAGCACGGCTCTGTCGTCGCTGTCGCTCGTGCCGAGCAAGCAGGACCTCGTCGCGGTCGAGGTCGAGCTCGTCGACGATCCGGACCGGCCGTACAAGCTGCGCGCGGCGCTGCGCGAGCTCCTGGCGCAGGAGAGCTACGACTGGGTGATCATCGACTGCCCGCCGTCGCTCGGGATCCTCACGGTGAACGCGCTTGCGGCGGCCGATCGCGTGCTCGTGCCGATGCAGTGCGAGTACTACGCGCTCGAGGGCATCACGGCGCTCATGTCGACCATCGATCGCGTGCGCGGCGGGATGAACCAGCGGCTCGAGGTCGAGGGCATCGTCCTCACGATGTGGGACCCGCGAAACAACCTGGCGCACCAGGTGGCCGAGGAGGTGCGCAAGCACTTCTTCGTCTTCGACGCGGTCATCCCGCGCAACGTGCGCCTGAGCGAGGCGCCGTCGCACGGTAAGCCGGCCCTCCTCTACGACGTGCAGAGCAAGGGGGCGCAGGGATACCTGTCGCTCGCGCGTGAGATGCTGGCGAAGGCCGAGCGCGAAGCGCAGCCGCCGCGCATGCAGAGGGCGGCACGATGAGCGCGAGCGAAACGAAGCGAAGGGCCCTCGGGCGAGGCCTCGACGCCCTCCTCCCGGCGACCGCGCCGACGCCGAGCTACGGCGACCGCAACGTCTTCACGTGCCCGCTCGAGAAGATCGTGCCCCAGAAGGGGCAGCCGCGGCAGCACTTCGATCCGCAGAAGCTCGAGGAGCTGGCGCAGAGCATCCGCGAGCACGGCCTCGTCGAGCCGCTGGTCGTGCGGCGTACGCCCGGGGCGGGCGACAAGTTCGAGCTGGTCGCGGGGGAGCGCCGGTGGCGCGCCCTGCAGCGCGCCGGGGTGCGCGAGGCGCTCGTCGTCGTGAAGGACGTGAGCGCCAAGGACGCCTTCGAGCTGGCGCTCATCGAGAACGTGCAGCGCGAGGACCTCAATCCCATCGAGCTCGCCGAAGCGTTCGACCGCCTCGTGCGCGAGCACGGCTACACGCAGGAGGCCCTCGCCGAGAGGCTCGGCAAGGACCGGACGACGATCGCGAACGGGATGCGCCTGCTCAAGCTGCCGGCGCGGGTGCGCAACAAGGTGGTCGTCGGGGAGCTCACGGAGGGGCACGGTCGGGCGCTGCTCGGGGCCGGGGAGGCCACGCTCATCGAGGAGCTGGCCGAGAAGGTGCTCCGCGGCGGCCTGAGCGTGCGCGCGACCGAGACCCTGGTGCGCCAGCGCGTCGCCTCGCGCGGCGGCAAGGGCAAGGGCAGTCACGTCAACGGCAAGGGCGCCGCCAGCCCAGGCATCCGCGATCTCGAGGAGCGCCTGACGCGCGCCCTGGGCACCAAGGTGCAGGTGCGCGACCACGGCAACAAGGGCGAGATCGCGATCCCCTACGCCAACCTCGACGCCCTCGACCGCATCATCGACAAGCTCCTGTGATGCTCACGCGGAGCCCTCGCGGCTCCTCGCGCCCGAAGGCGAGCGTCCACGCGCAGCGCGTGCACACCTCGCTCGTGATGGCGAGACCCAGACCGCTTCCACGCGGATCGCGCTGACGGGCCTCGTCGGTCCGGAAGGTCCGCTCCCCGAGGCGTGGGATCTCGGAGGGCGGCACGCCCGGGCCGTCATCCGTCACGACGAGAGAGAAGCGACCGTCGCGACGCTCGAGGACCACCGCGACGTGACCACCCGACTCGCCGTAGGTCACGGCGTTCTGCACGACGTTGGAGATCGCCTGCTCGGCCGCGACAGGGTCGCAATCGACGTCCGTCGGGCCATCGGGCCGGGCGCACTCGACGGCGATGCCCCTGCGCTTCGCGAAGAACCTGGCGCGGTCCACGACCCGCTCGACGATCTCGCCGAGGTCCGCCTTCGCTCCCGTCGTCGCCGGGTTCCATCCCTCGCGCATCTCGCTGGCCATGCGCAGGTTCGACGTGAGCGCCGCCAGGTACACGGTATCGCCCAGGGCGCGTGACAACAGGGCGTCCACGTCGTCGTCACGGTTGCCGTCCACCGCCTGTTCCAGAGCCAGTTGAAGCGACGCGATCGGCGTCTTCAGGTCGTGCGCGACGTCCGCGAGGTGGCGCTGCAGCTCCTGGCGGTGACGCTCGACGCGTTCGAGAGGACGCACGATGAGGAAGAAGCCGAGCCCCGCGGCGGCGGCAGCGGCGAAGAGGATGCCCATCGGGAACCAGGCCAGGACGTCAGCCTCGAGCCGCTGCTCTGGCCACACGGTCTGGACGACCGAACACGGACCCGCTTCCCCGGTCCTGTGCACGAGCGCCCCACCGGAGGCGAGGGTCATCCCCTGCGCGCCGATGGCCACGTGAGCAGGGCCTCGCTCCACCTGCGACCAGAGGTCGCGCCGGAGGGGCGGCGCATCCGGGTTCTGCGAAGCAAGCGTCGCAGGATCGTACGCGTACGCGCGCGCCCCGTGCGCGAGCGAGAGTGACCACGTTCCCGGCGACGCCTCGCAACGCGTCCTCTCGTGCGCTTCCCACATGTAGTCGGCAAGCGGCTCGTGGAAGCGCACGATCGCCGCCCACGTGACCGCGCGCCACGCGAAGCGCGCCGACACGAAGCCGACGATGCCGCAGAGGACCGTGGCGAGGATGACCCGCTTGGCGAGCGGACGGCGCAGTCTCACGCGCCATCTCCCGGGATCGGCTCGAAGCGATACCCGATGCCCCACACGGTGACGATCGCCCCTGCCCCGCCCCCGAGCTTGCGCCGGAGGCGAGCGACGTGGGAGTCGACCGTGCGCGCCTCCGGATCGTCGAGCGACGCGAGCGCCTGCTCGGCCAGAACGCTGCGCGAGATGGCGCGGCCCCTGCGTTCGACGAGGAACGTGAGGATCGCGATCTCGGTCGGCGTGAGCGTCACCGGCTTGCCGTCCACCTCGGCGGTGCGCGCATCGAGGTCCAGCATCACACTCGCCCATCGCACGACGCGCTTGGGAGCCTCCTCCACGATGCGCAGGCGCGATCGGATGCGTGCCACGAGCTCCTCGATCCA
>DATJYG010000399.1:0-2309 GCA_035499695.1 Polyangiaceae bacterium | reverse complement strand
GCGAACGCCTCACGGATGACGCGGAAGAGCGAAGCCTCCTCGACGTCGACCGGCGGTCGGTCCAGCCGGTCCATGCGCACCAGCACCGACTCCACCCCAGGGGCTGGCCAGAACACGCTCGAGGGAACGCGCCGCTCGATGCGGGCCCGGGCGTGATACGCGACGCGAAGGCTCACGGCGCCGAACTGCTCTTCGCCGGGCGCCGCGGTGAGGCGATCCCCGACCTCGCGCTGCACCATCACAAGCAGTCGCCGGATCCGCGGCTCCTCCTCGAGCGCGCGCAGCACCAGGCGCGCGCCGACGTTGTACGGGAGGTTCGCGGCCACGACCCAGGGATCCGCCGAGGTTCCCAACAGGTCGTCCCAGGGTGTCGTCAGCGCGTCGGCCGCTAGGACACTCACAGTGTCGACCTCTCCCACCACCTCGTCGAGCGCGGGGAGCAACCTGCGGTCCACCTCGACCGCGACGACGCTCGATCCGGTGGAAGCGAGCGCGACCGTCAGCGATCCCAGTCCCGCCCCGATCTCCAGAACGCGGTCGCCGGCGCCGACGCCCGCGAGGTCGGCGATCCGCGTGGCCAGCGAGGGCTCGATCAGGAAGTGCTGCCCGAGCGACTTCCGCGGTGTGACGCCGTGACGGCGCGCCAGCGCGCGGAGGGCTGCGGGGGTGAGGCTCGCCGTGGCCGGGCCGGTCACTGTTGCGCCAGGGGTCCCCGTCCCGGCCGGCGAGCGTCTACCAGGTGATCGAGACCTTCGCGACGCCCTGGGAGAGCGGCGCGAGCGCTGCGAAGGCGGGCGCGCAGAGGTCGAGGATCCGTCCGGCTCCGTAGGGGCCACGGTCATTGATTACCACAGTGACCGTTCGCCCGTTTGCGAGGTCGGTCACCGTCACGACCGTCCCGAACGGGAGCCACGGACTCGCCGCGTGATACCCCGAACAGCCGTACCAGGACGCGATCCCGGTCCGGGACGTGGGCGGGGTCTTCGCCGATCCCTTAAACACGATCTCGTCCACCGGCGCCACGATCACCTGTACGGCGACGATCTTGCGAGAGATCATTCGCCCGTTCCTGTACGTCGCGACGACGGTCTCGCGACCGACGCCGTTCGAACCGCTTCTGTTGACCTCGGTCTGCCCGACGGGCAGGTTGGCCGACCATTTCACGAGCGTCCCGTAGGGAAGGGTCACCCGGACGACCTGCCGGGCGCGGCGAACCTTGAGAATCCGAACCTTGAGGTTGGCCGTCACAGGCGTGTCGGCCGAGGGCCGAAGGACGTCGTCGTCGCCCAGTCGGATGCCGAGCGCGCGGACGACCTGGCCGACGGTGACGGCGTTCGTCACCACGAACTCCGGCCTGCCGCCGACCCGAACCTCGAGGGCCGCCACGCGACCCGAGCCGCTCACCTCGTGACCCGATCGGATCATCAACCCGTAGGCGGAGGAAACGTGTCCCGCCGGGACGACGAGCGCCCAGACACGGCGCCGCTGCGACTCCGCGGGAACGGCGTCCAGCCCGACGTAGGCAGGGACGCTCGGCTCCGTGGTCGCCTGCGTGTCGAGCGTCTGGGGGGTGGGATCCGGCGTCGGAGCCGGCGAAGCGACCGACGGAGTCGGGGTCGCATCCACCGCCGAGGGATCCGTCGATGCGGCCACGGTCGACACGCGGATGATGCTCAGCCCCGTGAGCATCGCGAGGAGCAACACGCTCACCCGCCGCTTCTCGAGCGACATTCACCGTCTCCCGTGGTCGTGAGAGTACGCAGCGGGGAAGCTGCTCCGAAAGGGGCCCTGCGCCTTGCCAGTCCGGCGACCCTAGCAAAGCCTCAACCTTTACTGCAACCTGCCCGGCGAACGCCCGTTCGGGGCCGACTTCGGGTCCGTCGAACCCTCTAGCGCAACGACGGAAAGGCACGGCGAGCGTTGTCGGCGGTGCGGCGCACCATCAGATCGAAGTCGAGACCTCGCAGATTCGCGAGCGTCTCCAGGACGTCACGGACGTGTGCGGGCGCGTTGCGTTCACCGCGCATCGACTGCGGAGGAAGAAACGGGCTGTCGGTCTCGACCAACAATCGATCCTCCGGCGCGGTGGTCGCGGCGGCGCGAATCCCGTGGGCGCCGGGGTAGGTGACATTGGCGGTGAACGACAGGAAGTAGCCGCGCGCCGACGCCTCGACGGCGACGTCCTCGTCACCGGAGAAACAATGGAGCACCACCGACTCGGCGCGCTCTTCCTGAAGGATCCGCAGCGCGTCGGGCCACGCCTCCCGGACGTGCACCACGAGCGGCTTGCCGGACTCCCGGGAGAGGCC
>DATJYG010000398.1:0-17713 GCA_035499695.1 Polyangiaceae bacterium | reverse complement strand
TACACGTTGTACCGGCCGGTACGGACCCGCGAGAGGGAGCCTGACCGGCAGAATCGAGCTGGGACCGGCCGGTACCGAGCTCGCCTCCGAGGTCGACTCGCCCGGTCCCGCCGGTACGGGCCGGTCCCGAGGTCATCTCGAGCCTTCGTCCGCCTGGACTGCACGCGTGTCCGCTCGTACTGCACGCGATCCCGACGAGCGAGGGTACGCACACGATTGGGGACCGGGTCGTCCCGCGTGTACCGGGCCCTGTACCGCTTGTACCGGTAGGTACGAACCGGGGGGATCGTTGCCTTGCTAACGATCTGCCCTATTCGAGCGCCTTGCCCAGCGCAGCGGGGGGCCGGCCCTCGATGGCGCCCTGCCCTCGTCTGCGCGCGATGACCCAGAGGGCGAACAGCGTCGCCAGGTACGGGAGCATCTGCACCGCGTAACCGGCGGCGCGTACGTGGCCCGCGTGCTGCTGCACCACGATCTGCAACGCGTCGAGCGCGGCGAAGGCGACGCACGCGAGCGCGGCGCGACCAGGGCGCCAGCCGGAGAGGATGACCGCAGCGAGCGCGATGAAGCCGCGCCCTCCGCTCATGCCCGACTGGAACTGATGCTGGTCGAACGCGAGCGCCACGCCGCCGAGGCCGCAGATGGCGCCTCCGAGGGTGACCGCCGCGACACGCACGCGCACGACGCCGACGCCCACGCTGGCCGCCGCCGCGGGGTCCTCGCCGCACGCGCGCACGCGCAGGCCGAAGCGCGTGGAGGAGAGCGTCCAGGCCGTGGCGGCGACGAGGAGGGCCGTGGCGAGCGCCAGCGGGTCGGTGCAGGTGCGCAGCAGCAGCGACCAGCCGCCGGCGCCGCCCGCGCCGACGAGCGCCGGGAAGCCGGGGACCGGCGGCGAGTTGGAGCTCGAGTCGTAGAGCGCACGGAGCACGAAGCGCGTGCCGCCGGCGGCGACGAGGTTCACGGCGAGGCCGCTCACGATGGCGTCGACGCGCCCGCGCACCACGACGAGCGCGTGCGTCGCGCCGAGGGCCGCGCCGACGGTCGCTCCCGCCGCGACGCCGGCCCACGCGCTGCCCGTCGCCACCTGCGCGACGACGCCGCCGAGGCCACCGGCGAGCAAGATGCCCTCGAGCGCGATGTTCACGACGCCGCTGCGCTCACTCCACACGCCTCCCAGGCCCGCGCACACGTAGGGGATCGCCATACGCAGCGTCTGCGCGAGCATCGTGGCCGAGAGGATCGACAGCACCAGGCTCATGTCGCCCGCGCTCCACGGAGGGCCGCGCGCCGCACGCGCACGTCGGCCAGCGCGACCGCCACGATGACCACGCCCTGGAGCACCGTCGTCAGCTCCATCGGCACGGTCGCGTTGATCACGAGCCCGCCCTGCTCGAGCGTCCCGAAGAGCAGCGCCGCGAGCAGCAGCCCCGCCGGGTGGCCGCGTCCGAGCAGCGCGACGGCGATGCCGCCGAACCCCGCTCCCGCCCCCAGGCCGCTCTCGAAGTAGCCCTTGTAGCCGAGCACCGGCGCGAGCGCGGCGAGGCCCGCGACCGCGCCCGAGAGCAAGAGCGCCGCGGCGAGCCGGCGGGCCACCGGGATGCCCTCGGCGGCGCACGCGGTCGGCGAGAGGCCGACGAGCACGATCTCGCGCCCGATGCGCGCACGCGCGAGCCACCAGGCCGCGACGAGCGCGACCACGATCGCGAGCGGCAGGGCGACGCTCACGGCGCTCCCGTGGAGCGCGGCGAAACCCAGCGATTCGAGCCGGGGCAGACGCGCGCCCGGGGCCACGTCGGGCGTGCGCACGGTCCCGGGGATCGCCAGGCCCCGCGCGAGCAGCAGGCCGATCGCCGCGTCGGCGATGCGGTTCATCATGATCGTCGAGATGACCTCGTGCGCCCCGTAGCGCGCCCGCAGCAGCGCGGGGGGCGCCGCCCAGAGAGCCCCCGCGACGCCGGCCACGACAATGAGCAGCGGCAGCGCGAGCCACGCCGGCGTCCCCGGCGGAAGGTGCGCCCCGACGGCGCCGATCGCGAGCCCTGCGACCGCGAGCTGACCCTCGGCGCCGATGTTGAAGAGGCCCGCGCGCAGCGCGACGTCCACCGCGAGCCCCGTGAGGAGCAGCGGCGTCGCCTTGTAGAGCACCTGCCCCGCCCCGTACGCCATCCCCCAGGTGCCGTGCGCGAGCTGCGCGAGGACCTCCCGCGGCGACGCGCCGTAGACCCACACGAGCAGCGCGAGCACGAGCCACCCGGCCGCGATCCCCGCGACCGTCGAGAGCAGCGCCGCGCGCGACCGCTCGCTCACGACGCCGTACCCTCGCTGCCACCCAGCATCGCCTCGCCGATGCGCGCGTCGGGCGCGTCCGGCGCGAGCTCGGCCACGATGCGGCCGCGCGCCATCACGAGGACGCGGTCGGCGAGCGCCCGCAGCTCCGCCAGATCGGCGCTGACGAGGAGCACCGCCTTGCCCGCGTCGGCGGCGCTCGCGATCTCGCCGTGGATGGCGCGCGCGGCCCCGAGATCCACGCCGCGCGTCGGCTGGGCGAAGACGAACGCGTCGGCCCTGGCCTCGCGAGCGACGGCCCGGGCGACCACCACCTTCTGCTGGTTGCCACCCGAGAGCGCCGCCACCGTCGCCCCGAGGTCCGGCGGCACCACACGCGCACGCTCGAGCCGCCTCGCCGCCTCGCGCTCGAGCGCCGCCGCGTCCACGATGCCCGCGCGCGACGTGAATGCCCCGAGCTCCCCGAGCACGAGGTTGTCGCGCACGCTCGCGCCGAGCACGAGCCCCTCGGCGTGCCGGTCCTCGTGGACCACGACGACGCGCCCCGCGCGCACCGTACCGCTCTCGGGCTCCTCCAGCCCGGCAAGCACGCGCACGAGCTCTCGCTGCCCGTTGCCCTCGACGCCGGCGATGCCGACGATCTCTCCCGCGTTCACGCTCAGGGTGACGCCACGGAGCGCACGCCCCAGGCGTACGTCGCGCAGATCGAGGGCGACCTGCCCCCGCTCGCGCGCGCGCCGCTCGACCGGAGGCGGCGGGTCTTCGCCCATGATGTCTCGTGTTACGTCGCGCATCAGGGACTCGCGATAAGCGGGCGACATCGTGTAGGTCGCGACCAGTCGCCCCCGGCGCATCACGCTCACGCGGTCGGCGTGATTCCGCACCTCGTCCAGCCGGTGGGTGACGACCACGATTGCCCTCCCCGCCTCCGCCATGCGCCGCAGCGCCGCGTAGAGCTGCTCGGCCTCCCCCGGCGTGAGCACCGCCGTGGGCTCGTCGAGGATGACGACGCGGGCGTCGCGCACCAGCGTGCGGACGATCTCGAGCCGCTGCCGGTCGCCCACGCCGAGCGACTCGACGGGCGCGTCCCAGGGGAGCGACACGCCCATCTCGCGCGCCACGCGCTCGGCCTGCGTGCGCGCCGCGGCGCGGTCGAGCCGCCCCATCGAGCGCACGGGCTCGGCGCCGAGCATCACGTTGTCGAGCGCCGAGAGCACCCCGACGAGCGCGAAGTGCTGCTGCACCATGCCGACACCGCGCGCGATGGCCTCGTGCGCCGTGTGCGGCGCGAGCACACGCCCCGCGACGCGCACCTCGCCCGCGTCGGGGACGACGACGCCGGCCGCCATCTTGAGCAGCGTGCTCTTGCCTGCGCCGTTCTCGCCGACGACCGCGTGAACCTCGCCCGCCTCGAACGCGAGCGACACGCCGCTCACGGCGTGCACCGCGCCGTAGTGCTTGTCGAGGCGTTCGACGGAGAGGATGGAAGGCATCGAGAAACGCCGCCCAATCTATCCCGCTTTGTTGACCCCCGCGGGAAGGGCCTGTTATCCGGTGGGCGTTGTCTCCTCGGAGGACGTAGCGGCCGATGAACAAGAAGCGCATCGGGATTCTGATGGGGGGATGGAGCGCGGAGCGCGACGTTTCGCTTCGCACGGGCGAGGGCGTCGCCGCGGCGCTCGAGGCGCGCGGCCACCGGGTGGCCCGCCTCGTGTGGGACCAGGATGGGCCAGGCGCGGACGAGCTCGTGCGCAACGCGGGCGTCGACGCCGTGTTCCTCGCGCTGCACGGCCGCGGCGGCGAGGACGGCTGCATCCAGGGCATGCTCGAGCTGCTCGGCGTGCCGTACACGGGCAGCGGCGTGCTCGCGAGCGCGCTCGCGATGGACAAGCTCAAGGCGAAGGAGATGTTCCGCCTGCACAACGTGCCGACGCCGCCGTACTACGTGGCGACGCGCGCCGACCTCGACGAGCTCGAGGAAGTGCACGGCAGCTTCGGCTTCCCGTGCATCGTGAAGCCACGACGCGAGGGGTCCTCCGTGGGCGTGACGAAGGTCGGCTCGCTGGCCGAGCTTGCGGCCGCCATCGAGCGCGGCCTCGCATTCGACGACGACGTGCTCGTCGAGCGCTTCGTGCGCGCGACCGAGGTACACGTCGGGATCCTCGCGGGACGCGTGCTCGGCGCCGTCGAGGTGGTGCCCGAGGGCGAGCTCTACACGTACGACGCGAAGTACCTGTCCGGCCGCACCCAGTACTTCTGCCCGCCGCGCATCCCGGCGACGCGACTGCGCGGCGTGATGAACCTGGCCGAGCGCGCCGCTCGCGCACTCGGCTGCTCCGGCGCCTGTCGCGTGGACTTGCTCGTGACCGAGGGCGAGAACGAGTACGTCCTCGAGGTCAACACGCTGCCGGGGATGACGCCGACCTCGCTCCTGCCCAAGATCGCCGCGGCCGCCGGCATCGATTACGGCGCCCTGTGCGAGGCGATCCTCGATGACGCGCGCCTGCACGCCGGTCTCCCGTCGGCCGAGGAGCGCACCGCCGCCTCTCGACGCCGCCCGCCGCAGAACTCCGAGGTCACGTTCGCCGACGAGGAGTCCGTGCCCCTCGCCCGCCGCGCCGCCGGCTGACGCGTCGCTCGGCTAGTCGATCTCGAGCAGGACAGCCGTGATGTTGTCCTTGCCTCCGCGCTCGTTCGCGAGGGCGATGAAGCGCTGGACCGCGGGGTTGCCGCCCATCTGGACGATAGGCTCGATGTCCTCGTCCTTCAGGTAGCCGTGCAGCCCGTCGCTGCAGAGCAGGAAGCGCATCCCCGCCGAGAGACGGATGCACCGCGTGTCGACCTGCACGTACTCGCGGTTGCCCACCGCACGCGTGATCACGTTCTTGTGCGGTGACCGCAGCGCCTCCTGCGGCGTGATGAGCCCCTGCTTCAGCTGCCACGCGATGAGCGTGTGGTCCTCGGTCACCTGCTCGACCAGGCCGTCGTGCATCTTGTAGATGCGGCTGTCGCCCACCTGCGCCGTCACCGCGTAGTCGCCGAGCACGAGGAGCGCCGAGATCGTCGTCCCCATCCCGCTCTTGTCGCGGTCGATCTCGGCCATCGAGTAAACGAAGTACGTCGCCGCCTGGACCGCGCTCTCCATCAGTCGGCAAGCGGCACGCGCGTCGGTGTCCGACAGCGGGTCCACGAGCTCGTGAAGGTCGCGGATGCCCCGCTTGACCATGCCGTACAGCGAGTCGACCGCCTCACGGCTCGCGACCTCGCCGGCAGCGTGCCCGCCCATGCCGTCGGCGACCGCGTAGAGTCCCAGCTCGTCGTCGAGGAAGTACGCGTCCTCGTTGGACACGCGCTTGCGCCCGAGATCCGTCAGCCCGTAGCCGGTGCGGCGCAGCGGCGGCATCGCGATCTCCCCCGACCCCCCGACCCGCTCGCTCGGCCGAGCATGCCCTCGGGAAGTCTTGCCGCGGTCGTCGTCGGACATCGAAGTGCACCGGCCAGTATACGCGAAACGGTGCAGCCTCGAAGTGCTAGCCTCGCGCCTTGGTGACAGGCCCGCAGGTTCTCACGCGTTTGCGAGGGCGCCGCACATTTGCGGGGGCGGACATCGCGCTCGCGGCGCTCGTCGTCCTCGTCGTGGGCCTCATGATCGTGCCCCTCCCGACGTGGGCGCTGGACCTCCTCATCTCGGCGAACCTGTCGGCGGCCGTCGCGATCCTGCTCGTCGTGCTCTACGTGCCGGACGCCATCGGGATCGCGACGTTCCCGACGCTGCTCCTCCTCACGACGCTCTACCGGCTCGCGCTCAACGTGGCGTCGACGCGGCTCATCCTGCTGCAGGCGAACGCGGGAGAGGTGATCCGCGCCTTCGGCACGTTCGTCGTGCGTGGCAATTACGTGGTGGGCGCGGTCGTCTTCCTGGTGCTCACGATCATCCAGTTCATCGTGATCGCCAAGGGCTCCGAGCGCGTCGCCGAGGTGGGCGCGCGGTTCGCGCTCGACGCGATGCCGGGCAAGCAGATGGCCATCGACGCCGAGCTCCGGAGCGGCGCTATCGACGGCAACGAGGCGCGGCGCCGCCGGCGGCTGCTGCAGCGCGAGAGCCAGTTCTACGGCGCCATGGACGGCGCGATGAAGTTCGTGAAGGGCGACGTCGTCGCGACGCTCGTCATCCTCGTGGTCAACATCCTCGGGGGCCTCGGCATCGGCGTCGCGATGAAGGGGATGAGCGTGGTCGACGCGCTCAAGCGCTACGGCCTGCTCACCATCGGCGACGGGCTCGTGACGCAGATCCCGGCGCTCGTGCTCTCGACCGCGGCGGGCGTGCTCGTCACGCGCGTGGGCAGCGAGGAGGCCGACACGCCGCTCGGCGACGAGCTCGCGCGGCAGCTGCTCGGAGTCCCCAAGGCGCTGCAGGTGGCGGCGGTGTTCGTGCTCCTTCTCGCGGTAGTGCCGGGTCTGCCGGCGCTTCCGTTCGTCGTCATCGGCGTCGGGCTGCTGCTCGTGGGGCGTGCGCGCGCGCGGGCCAAGAGCGTCGAGGAGCAGCGGGCGGCGACCGAGCCGAGACCGCCGCAGGCGGCACGCGCGGGGGCGATGGAGCCCGCGTTCGTGCCGCTCGTCGTTCCCTGGAGCCTCGAGGTGAGCCGCGACCTCGAGGCGGAGCTCGACGGTCATGCTCGTGGGCTTGCGCCCGATGCCGAGGCCGGGGGCCTGCGCGCGATGGCGATCGGCCTTCGCGAGCGCTTCTTCGCCGAGATGGGCGTGCCGCTGCCGGCACCGCGGGTGCGCGCGCGTGATGGGGTCGACGCGCGCGTCGTCGTGCTGTCGCTGCAGGAGGTGCCGGCGCGCGTGCTGCTCGTGCCGCGGGAGCTCGCCGGCGCAGCGCTCGTCGACTGGGTGCGCGATCGCACGCTGGACCTGCTGCGCGCGCGAGCCGCCGACTTCCTGGGCCTCGCCGAGGTGCAGCGGCTGCTCGACGAGCTGGAGCAGTTCGCGCCCGCGACCGTGCGCAACGTCGTGCCCAAGCCGGTGAGCCTCGTGCTGCTGACCGACGTGCTCCGGCGCCTCGTCGAGGAGCGCGTGAGCATCCGCGACCTCCGTGCGATCCTGGAAGCGCTCGCGGTCGTCGCAGCGACGGAGAAGGACCCGCTGGGTCTCTCGGAGTACGTGCGCAGCGCGCTGCGGCGCGCCATCACCTACCGGCTGACGGCCGGCCAGGGGCGACTGCCGTGCGTCATGCTCGAGCCCATCGTGGAGGACACGGTGCGTCGCGCGATCACGCGCACGCCGGCGGGGGCGTTCCTTACGCTCGCGCCGCAGGCCTCGCGCGACGTCGAGCGCGCCATCGACGCCGCGCTCGCCGGGTGGCCCGAGGCGGAGCCGCCGGTCATCATGACGCAGCCCGACATCCGCCGCTTCGTACGCAAGCTCATCGAGCCACGACATCCCGAAGTGTGGGTTTCGAGCTTCGCCGAACTCCTTCCGGAGGTGCGCCTCGAAACGGTGACGCGCGTCAAGCCCACCACCTGAGGACGCTCGAATTACACTCCCGCTGCGAGGCGATTCGGATACCCTCCGGCTTCGGAGAGGGAGAAGCCGCATATGAATCAACCGCCCGGATACCCGCCCGGTGGACCGCCCAAGCCGTTCGGTGGCACGCAGCTGATGCCCAACGCGCCGGCGCTGCCCCAACAGCAGCAGCAACCGCAGTACGGGCAGCAGCCCGCACCGCAGTACGGTCAACCGCCGCAGCAGCAGCCCTACGGGCAGCCTCCCCCGCAGCAACCCGGCTACGGGCAGCAGCCTGCGCCCGGTTACGGCGCGCCCCCCGGCTACGGCCAGCAGCCCGCTCCCGGATTCGGTGGTGCCCCGCAGCAGCCCGGCTACGGGCAGCAGCCGCCGCAGCAGCAGGCTTACCCCGGTCAGGCTGCCAACCCGTACGCCGCTCCGCAGGCGCAGGGTTACCCGGCGCAGGGCATGGGCATGGCGCCGGGCGGACAGTTCGGCGTCGGCGAGATGCTCTCGGCGGGCTGGGAGCGCTTCAAGGCGAACTGGCTCACGCTCATCCTCGCGAACCTCGTGCTCGGCGTCATCTCCGTCGTCGCGATGATGATCTTCTACATCCCCGCGATGCTCATGATGGGCAACGACTCGCTGGCGATCGTCGGCACGATCCTCATGCTCGTCGGCGTCCTCGCGATGTTCGTCGCGCTGGGGTGGCTCGCGGGCGGCCTGCTCAAGTTGCACCTGGCGTGCGCACGCGGCGATCAGGGCGCCGGCGTCGGGATGATCTTCTCGGGCGGCCGCTTCATGATCTCCCTCATCGGGGCGTATTTCCTGTTCGGCCTGATCGCGTGGATTCCCGTCTTCGGGATCATCGCGGCCTGCGCGCTGTGCCTGACGGGCTTCTTCGTCGTCGACCAGGGCAAGGGCGCCATCGACGCGATGAAGGCGAGCTGGAACGCGACGCGCGGTTACAAGATGACGACGTTCCTCACGTTGCTCGTCTGCTACCTCATCGCGCTCATCCCGCTCGTCGGCGGGTTCATCATGGGGCCGCTCATGGCGATGTGCATCGCGGTTCTCTACCTGCGCGTCGCGGGTGCGGGCGCGCCGGCTTCGGCGGGCGCGGGAGCGCCGCAGCAGTGGGGCGCGCCGGCTCCGGCCGCGCAGCCGATGGGTTACCCGCAGCAGCCGCCTCCCGGTTACGGGCCGCCACCTGGCTACGGCCCGCCTCCGGGCTGACGCGCCGCCGTTCGTCACGAGCAGTCGTCACGCGACCATCGACACTAGGAGGGAGAACATGAACCAGCCGCCCGGCTATCCGCCTGGTGGACCGCCGTATCCCGGACAGCCGGGATATCCGCCGCAGGCGCAGCCCCAGCAGGGGCAGGTCCCGCAGCAGCAGGGGTACGGCCAGCCGAATCCGTACGGCCAGCCGCCGCAGCAGCAGGCGTACGGGCAGCCGGCGCCGCAGCAGCAGGGCTACGGGCAACCGCCGCAGCAGCAAGGCTACGGGCAGCCCCCGCCGGGATACGGCCAGCAGCCGCCGCCGGGGTACGGGCAACAGCAGCCGCCGCCGGGATACGGTCAACCGCCTCCCGGCTACGGCCAGCCCGGCGCGCCCGCGCCGTACGGTGCCCCGCCCCAGGGGTATCCGCAGCAGGGCGGCATGCCGCAACAGCCCGTCCAGCAGCAGCAGGGCGGCGGTATGGGCATCGGGTTCGGAGGCATCGGCGCGGGTGGGATCCCGCGCATCAAGGTGGGCGTCGGCGACTACCACCCGAACAAGCTGTGGAGCGCGATCATCAGCGGCGAGGGATTCGCCAAGCCGCGCATGTTCGGCCTGGTGATGCTCGGCATCGCCATCGCGTTCGCCGTGATCAACGCGGTGCTCATCTTCGTGCTGCACCTCTACTACCCGTACCTCTACATCCTCGCCGGGCCGCTCTGGTGGGGGGCGTGGTGGATGATCATCTTCGGCCAGCCGCGCCTGACGACCGACGGGAGCAAGTCGGCGCTCTGGGGACGCATCGGGCTCGGCATCTGCCTCGCCATGGGGCTCGCCGCAGGGCTCGGCATGTCGTTCCTGGTGAGCTGGGGCTAGCGGTTCCTCTCCGAGAGACGGGGAGGGGCGATGGACGGCCGCGAGCAGGCGGGAACCGGGCGCAGTGCGCTTTGTCTGCGCCGGAAGATGAGGCTCAGATCTTCCGGCGCACAGGGCCGTAGTCTGCCCTGCGTGAGTGTCCCACGACTCCTGCGCGCGTTGCTCGCGCTCCTCCTCTTCTGCATCGCGTCGGGCTGCAGCCGCGGGGCGGCGCCGCTGGTCGTCTCGGCGGGACAGACGTTCGCCGAGCTGCGCGCGGTGAAGGGGGACGTCACCGTGCTCCCGTCCGGCGAGGCCACACGCATCCCCTACCCTCGAGAACGGCTCGCCGAAGGCACGGCGGTGACGCTCGGCGATGGCGGGCTCGCGTGGCTGCGACGGGACACCGGCGCCATGCTGCTCGTCGACGGGCCGGCGCGCCTCGTGGCGAGAGACGCCGCCATCGAGGTCGCGCGGGGGCGCGCGTTCGTGGACACGAGCGGCGGTCCGCCGGTCCGGCTCGACACGCCACGCGGGCCCATCGAGCTGTCGGACGCGCGAGCGAGCGTCGAGGTGGCAGCCGACGGCACCGCGTCGGCCTACGTGCTGCGCGGAAGCGCGCGGTCGGGCGGCGCGGACCGCGCCGCGGCCGGCGAGGTGCTCGTGCTGCGACCGCAGGGTGCGCCGACGCACGCGCCTGCCGTCGCCTGGGACGACTGGACCGGCGGCCTCGCCACGGCGGACAGCGAGGCCGAGCCGGCGCCCTTCGGCGTGGGCACCGTGGGTGCGCGCCCGCCGGGCGACAAGGGCAAGCCGCGCTTCTCGCTCGTCGTGCAGCGGCTCGAAGTGCGCGTCACGATCGACCGCGACTTCGCGCAGACCGAGGTGGACGAGACGTTCGTGAACCCGACGTCGTCGGTCGTCGAGGGCATCTTCTCTTTCCGGACGCCGCCGGGCGCGGTGCTCCAGCGATTCGGCGTCGACCGAAACGGCGACCTCGTGTGGGGCCGCGTGAAGGAGAGCGCCGCGGCCATCGCGCAGTACGAGAGCAACGTGTACGCCGGGTCCACCGAGGACCCCGCGCTGCTCACGTGGGCGGCGCCCGGCACGTACGCGGCACGCCTCTATCCCATCAACCCGGGCGCGCAGCGGCGCGTCGTCACCCGCTACACCGAGTGGCTCCCGCGCGAGGGACCGCGCCGCGACCGGCGTCTCTACGTCTACCCGATGGCGGCCGAGGGCGCGCGGGCGTCGCTGCCGCGCATCGAGGAGCTGACGGTGACGCTCGACGTGGCGCGTGCCGGAGCGCTGCGCGTGCGCAGCGGCATGGGCGGCGTGCGCGACGGGCAGCGCGTGGTCATCAAGGCATTCGACGTGGTGCCCCTCGCCGACCTGGCCGTCGAGCTGTTCGACGACGGGCAGAGCACGCCGGTCGCCTACCGGGCGCCGCACGCGCTCGGCGCCGACGACGCGCCGGTCTCGGCGACGAGCGGGCAGACCGAGGGCGACACGACCTTCGCCGCCAAGGTGTCGAAGGAGGAGCCGGACTACCTGCTGGTGCCCGTGCGCGCGACGACCGCCGAGGCGCTGCCTCCGGGGATGGACCTCGCGGTGGTCGTCGACACGTCGGCGGCCACCGAGTCGGGGGCGCTCTCGGTGGCGCGGAGCCTCGCGTCGGCGCTGCTCGCGCACCTGGGCCCGACCGATCGCGCCGCGCTGTGGGCCGGCGACGCCGTGCTCCATCCCGTGGCCGAGGGGAGCGGCGCGCTCACGACGCTGGACGACGCGCACCGGCGCGCGTGGCTCGACGGGCTCGCGACGGTGGACCGCGGGGGTGCGACGGACATCGGGGCGCTCCTCACTGAGGCTGCGTCGAAGCTCGACCCGAAGCGCCGGGGCGCGGTGGTCTATGTCGGCGACGGGCAACCGTCGGTCGGCGAGATTGCGCCCAAGGCGCTGCGCGAGCGGCTCTCGCGGCTGCCGCCGTCGACCCGCGTCTTCACGTGCGCGCTCGGGAGCAACGCGAATACGGCGCTGCTCGCGTCGGTGGCGCGCGGGGCCCCCGTCGAGGTCGTGAGCGACGCATACGCCGCGGCGCGCGCGGCGCTGCGGCTGCTCGAGGCGGCGCAGCGGCCCACCTGGGTCGGCGCAACGGTCGACCTCGGGCCCGGCGTCGAGCGCATACTGCCGCGCGAGCTGCCGGCGGTCGGCGCCGACGAGGGAGTGCTCGTGGTGGGTCGCGTCACGGGCAAGCCGCCGACGGAACTGACCCTGCACGGCAGCGGGCAGTCGATGACGGCGGCGCTGCGCATCGAGGGCATCGACGACGCGGGCGACCTGCGCCGGCGCTGGGGCGAGCAGCGCGCAGCGGAGCTCGTGGCCGAGGGCGCGGGTCGCGCGGCCGTCGTCGACGTGGGCAAGCGTTACGCGATCGTCTCGCCCTTCACCGCGCTCTACGTCCCGACCACGCGCGAGATGACCGAGGAGGCCCTCGATCCGGATCTCGCGGACCTGCGCGACGATCGACTCCGGCGTTGGAAGCCGTGGTGGCGCTGGACGGGCTCGGCGGAGGCCTCGGTCGCGATGGACCTTCCCCAGTCCTCCGACAACAAGGAGGGCGGCACCGGCACGCGCGCCAAGGGCGAAGAAGGCAGCATGGGCAACCCGAACGCGCGCCCCACCGGGCAGCGCTACGGCGTCCAGGGTCAGCTGGCGGAGGCCGCCAACTTCGGGATGATCGGGCTGCTCGGCGGCAACGACAAGGACCCGAACGCCCCGGTTGCGCCGTGGGGAGCCGCAGGGCAACCGCCCGCCGCAGCGGCGGCGCCCGTTGCCGCCACGCCTCCGATGCGCGCGGCGCCGAAGGCGGGTGCGCACACGGCGACGGCGGCCGCGTCGGCGACGGCGGCGACGGGCACCACGCTCGACACCGGTTTCGGGGGCGGCGGCGGGGGCGGTCTCGGCCTGAACGGCATCGGAGCGGGTGGAGGCGGCCGAGGACAGGGCATCGGCCTGGCTGGCCTCGGCACGATCGGACACGGCGCCGGTGCGGGCGCGACCAAGGCGGCGAAGGACGGGGACTTGGCAAAGGCCAAGGTGGACCTCATCGCCGACCTGGCCGGTGCCGTGGACCAGAGCACGCCGGCCGAGAACAAGGCGCCGCTCGCGAGCGTCGACCACGCGCCGCGGCCGTGCAGCGCGGCCGCGGATCTCGCGTTCGACGAGCGCCGCGTGCTCTGGGGCGAGAGGCTCGCGGGAACGCACGCCGCGCGCGATGCCCTCGGCATCTACCGGCGCGCGCTGGCGGACTGCGAGGCGCCGACGTGGCGCGAGCGCAACACGCTGCTGCTCATGACGGTCGGCGCGCTGCCCAGCGTGCGCGAGCGGGTGGCGCTCTGGCGCTCGCTCCTCGGCAACGCGGCGGAAGCCGACGTCGTGTACCGCGCGATCGTCGTGCGGGTGCAGACCGCGGGCGACCTCAAGGAGCTGCACGATGCGCTGGGGCTGCGGGGGCTCGACCCGGATCTGCTCGCCGGCATGCTCAAGCGCGCCAAGACGCCGGCCGACCGCCTCTCGAGCCTGCGCGCGGCGGCGCTCAAGTGGCCGGACGACCTCGAGCTCTCGCTGCGCGTGCTCGACGCGTACGACGACGTGGGCGACGACGGCGGCGGGCGCGCGTGGGCCCGGCGACTGCGCCACCGGCCCGACGCGACCGCGCACGTGTACACCGACGTCGGCGAGTACTACCTGCGCCTCTCGCACCGTGAGAGCGCGCCGCTCGCCGACCGCGACGCCGAGGAGGCACGGCGGACGTTCGGGGAGCTCGTGGAGTTCGCGCCTGAGGACCCCGTCGCGCGGCGGCGACTCGGGGACCTGCTGCGGGCGCACGGCTGGTACGAGGAGGCGTTCCGGCAGTACGAGACGCTCGCGCAGCTCACGCCCGACGATCCGACGGTGCCGCTGCTACTCGCCTCGGCGGCGCAGGGGATGGGGCGCATCGAGGAGGCCGTGAGCTGGGCCGAGAAGGCCGCGTCGACGGGCGCGCCCGACGGCTCTAGCCCCCTCGCGCGGGCGGCGCGCGCGACGGCAAGCGCCTTCATCGCGTGGGCGCAGGCCGACGCGGCGCGCGCCGGGCGCAAGGACGAAGCCGACAAGCTGCTCGCCCGCGGCAAGCGCGTCGCCGGGGCGGACGCAGCGACCGCCGGGAGCGTGCGGTTCCTCGTGACGTGGGCGCACCCGGAGCTTCACCCGGTGCTCTGGACGGGGGCGCTCGGCGCGCCGATGCCCGCGCAGGACAACTTCCCTCTCTACGGGCTCGCCGAGGCGGTGCTCCCGGCGGCATCGCCCGAGATCGAGCTTCGCCTCGATCCCGAGGACGCGGCCCGGGCGGCGCGGCTGGGCGCGCGCGCCATCGTGACGGCCCTCGTGGATGAAGGCACGCCGGCGGAGCGCATCGTGCACATCGACGTGGGCTTCGGCGACCCGCAGCACGGCGCCGTGGCCGATGTGAAGGTGCGCCTCGCGGACGACGGTCTGCACGTGGAGGGAACATGAGGCCCCTTCCCCGCTGGACCCGATCGCCTCTCACCATCGCGGCGCTCCTCTGGGCGGCGTTCCTCATCGTGCTGGCCACGCAACGGACGGAGCACACCGGGCCCGTCGTCTTCACCACGGGCGACATCCGCGCGATGCACGCCGAGGTCCGCGTCGGCGACCACGAGGTTCGCGGTAGCGCGCGTCTCGCCGACGGCGACACCGTGAAGACCGGTCCGGACGGGCGCGCGCGCGTGCGCCTCGACGACGGGACGCTCGTGGTGGTCGGCGGGTCGACCGAGCTGGCGCTGCACGACGGGCGCCTCGTGCTCGCGCGCGGGCGGCTCTTCGTCCAGGGCGGCGCCGAGTCGCGCGCGCAGGTTGCTCTCGGAGAGGCGACGACCACCGTGTCCGCCGCGGCAGCGGCCTTCGAAGGGGGCACGGGCGCGGCGCCGGGGAAGATCTACTGCGCGCGCGGCGAGCTCGTCGTCGCGCAGGGCGGCAAGCAGGAGCACGTGGCCGCGGGGGAGACGGCTTCGCTCATGGCGGCCGGCCCGAAGGTCGCGCCGGAGACGGCGTTCGACGACTGGACCGGCGGACTGGCAGTCCCCTGGGGCGGCGAGGCGGGACAGGCAAGCGCGATCCCCGGGCTCTGGGCGGGTGCCGCCGGCGAGGATCCCGGCAGCGAGCTGTCGGTCCGCACCGCGCGTGTGGACGTGGACATCGACGGAGAGGTCGCCGTGACGCACGTGCGCACCACCTACTTCAACGGCTCCGACCGCGCCGCTCCGGCCGAGGTGCGGCTGGCGCTTCCTCCGAGCGCCATCGTGTCCCGGGTGGCGCGCGCGCTTCCGGGTCAGCCGGACGAAGACGCGGCCGTGCGCGCCGGAGCGATGACCCCCCAGCCCTCGGGAGCGCGGCTCGAATGGGCCGGCGGCGGCTGGCTGCGCGGGGAGCTGCCCGCGGTGCCCTCTGGCGCGACCGAGGACCTCATCGTCGACTACGTCGAGTGGCTCCCCGAGCGCGACGGCCACGCGACGTACCGCTTCCCCATGGCGAGCGACGCGCAGCCGCAGATGGTGGGCGAGCTCCTGGCGCGCGTCCGGTCGATCCAGGCCGGAGCGCCTTTCACGTCGGTGAGCGCCGGGGCCACGGTCAACGGCAACACCGTGGAGCTGCGGCGGGGCGACGTGCGGCCCACCGGCGACCTCGTCGTCGAGACGGTGCCCACGGTGGTGCATCCGGCTCGCGCGCGAGCGTACGTCGCCCTGGGCGACAAGGACGAGGACCCCTACGTGCTCGTGCGCACCGAGCTGCCCCCGGAGGCGGACCCCGGGATCACGCTCGCGCTCGTCGTCGACACGTCGTTCAGCGCCGGCGCGGCTGCGCTGGAGACCGAGCGCGCGGTGGTCGACGCGCTGCTCGAGGGCCTCGGTCCGCGCGACTCGCTCGTCGTGCTCGCGGCGGACCAGACGGTGCGCGCGGTGGGAGGGACGGCCCCGGCGCCGGTGACGCCGGAGCTGCGGGACAACGTGCGCAAGGGGCTCGCGTCGCTGCACGCCGGCGGCGCCTCGAACCTCTCGACGGCGCTCGAGCAGGCGGCCGACGTGCTCGACACGGGCGCGACAACCCCCGCGGGCAAGGCGCCGGTGCGCAGCGGTGGCGGGATGGTCGTCTATCTCGGCGACGGGCGCGCCTCCATCGGCGAGTCGACGGCGCAGACGATTCGGCGGCGGCTCGCCCGGCGCGAGGGCGGCGTACCGCGGATGGGCGCCGTCGCCATCGGACACGGGTCGGATCGATGGCTGCTCGCGCAGCTCGTCGCGGGCGCCGGCCCCGTCTACGAGGCGGTCGACCGCGCCGACGCGGCGCGCGTGGGCGCCGCGATCGTAGCCGACGCGCTCGAGCCGACGCTACGCGACGTGGACATCGACCTCGGGCCCACGGTCGACCGCGTTTATCCGCGCGAGTCGCGCGCGGCGCTCGCTGGCTCCACGGTCACGGTGGCCGGCCGGCTGCGCGGGAAGCTGCCGGATCACGTCGGTTTCCGGTGGCGGCGCGGCGGGCAGCTCGTGCAGGAGTCGCGGCCCCTGGAGCAGGTGGCGGTGCCGAACGGCGGCGACGTCGCGCGGCGATGGGCCCTCGCGCGCGTCGAGGAGCTGTCGGCGCGCGACGAGGGCATCGAGCCGGCCGTAGCGCTCGCGGCGCAGGCGTCGCTGCTGACGCCGTGGACCGGCTGGTTCTTCGGCGGCGGGTCGGCGGCGGCGCCCTTCGAGCAGCGCCTGCTCGGGCTCTCGCCGACACTGGATGCACCCTATGCCGCGCGCGTGGAGCCCGAGCCTCCCCCGCCGGCGCTCCTGCTCGAACCGCCGCGCGACTTCTCCGGCGACGACAGCGTCCAGGACGCCGCGGTCGAGGCGGCGTGGCGCTCGATCGACGAGACCGTGGCCCACCTCCAGGCGTGCCGTGACGCGCGCGCGGCCGTACGGCCCGACGTGAGCGACACGCTGCACTTCGAGCTGAGCGTGGACGCCGGCGGTCACGCGACCGACGTGCGGGTCAGCGCCGCGGCCGGGCGCGAGGACGACCCGGTGCTCGACCGCTGCGCCAAGGGGGTCGTCGCGGCCGTCTCCTTCTTCGCGTCGGGGCAGCGCATCCAGGTGACGTGGGACGTGCACCTGCCGCCGGCGCGCACGCCGCATCGCACGCAGTGCTCGGTCGCCTCGGAGCTCCCGCTGCCGGTGCGCCGGGGGCTGTGGCGCTCCCGGATGCTCGCGCACTGGGGCATGGCCGCGCAGAAGGCGCAGGGCTACGTCGCCGCGGCGCAGGCGTGCGAGCTACCGACGTGGACGGACCGCCGTGCGCTCCTCGAGATCCTCGCCGGTGGGCTGGCCACGGGCGACGCGCTCGGCCTCGCGTCGGCGCTCGATGGGCTCGGCGAGAACGACGCAGCCGCCTTCGTCCGCCAGGACCTGCTGCGCCACGTCACGACCGCGAGCGAGCTGGCCCAGATCACGCAAGCCATCGTCGGGCGCGAGCCAAAAATCGACGCAGCGCTCGACAAGGCGTACCGGGCGGCGCACTCCGACGACGACCGGCTGGCCATCGTCCGGCGCTTCTTGCTGCTCGCGCCGCACGACGCGCTCGCGCGGCGCCGGCTGCTCTCGGTGCTCGAGGCGCTCGGCCGAACCGACTCGCTGGCGGGCGAGATCGACCGCGTTCGCACCGACCCGTTCGCGGACGCCGGGCTGCTCGCCATGGGCGCGTCGGCGCTGCGTCGCATCGGGCGCGACGAGGAGGGTCGCCGCG
>DATJYG010000397.1:0-5039 GCA_035499695.1 Polyangiaceae bacterium | reverse complement strand
CAAAGCGCGATTCGTCACCCAACCAGCGCCATTCCCTGCTCGACGAGGTCGTCTTCCGGCCCAACCACGCCGTCCGCACGGCCCAACCGCGAGCCTCATCGACTCCAATCGTTCACTCGAAGGTTGTCGGATGCGCTCTAGTGGCTGCGAAGGTCGGCCACCGCCTGGGCGACGGCCTCCTTCATCGACCCGAGGGGACTGTCCGGGCCGAGGTATGCGCCCCAGAAGGCCCGCTCGGCCTTCTCGTGCCGCAGAGACCGCGTGTTCGCGCCGAACGTGAACTCGAGCTGCGCGCCCGGGTGGCTAACGAACACGGCGCGGTCGCCGGAGTTCACCGGTCGATCGATGGCAGAAACGAAGTCGCGAATAGCGGCCTTCTCGCGGTCGCCGGAGCCGAGGAACCTCTCCAGGTTCTTGCTGAAGCCCTCGCGAGCCTTGTCGGCGTCGCCGCCGCGGAGGAACACCAACTCGGCTCGCTTCTCTACCGGCATGGCCACCAGAAAATCGAAGAAACCCTGGTCGTCGGCGAGAGCCTTGGCGAGGTCGCTGCCCTTCATGCCCGCGTAGCGCCGCCCCGGGCCCGAGAAGTAGCGGTCGATCTCGGCTCTTCCTCTTCCGTCCTCGACGCAGAAGTCCATGGCGTAGAGCTTCCAGAGCAGGTACTTGCGCACGCCGGCGCCGAGACAGAGGAACGAACTGGCCCCGGACGCAGGGTGCTTCTCGAACGAAGTCCCGCTCGACGGCTCGACGAACGTGTCGGCATGGGCGACGAGCGGCTGCGCGAGACTGACCGCGACCGCGGCGCTGAACACGAGAAGTTTCATGGCCTCACCTCGCGCGACGTCGTACACCACGACTCGCATGACCCGAGTCACGTTGTGGCTCACCCCAGGTCACGTTCTGGGGGCCCGTGACTTTGGTCATGTTTTGCGGCGCCGAGCTTGACTGGCAAGGACATCACGCGACGATTGCTATACGTAAGCGGACAACGCCATGAGCGCGAAGATTCGAGTCTCCATTTGTGACGATCACCCTCTCTTCCGAGCGGGCGTCGTGGGGCTCCTGCGCGACGAGGCGGACATCGAAGTCGCGTTCGAAGTGGGGCTCGCGAGAGACCTCCTCACCCGCATCGAGTCGGCCACCATCGACGTGCTGCTGCTCGATCTCGAGCTGCCCGACGAGCACGGCCTCGAGGTCGTGCCGCGGGTCGCCCCGCGCTGCCACGTGCTCATGCTCTCCGCGTTCGACGATCCGCGCATGGTTCGCCGCGCGCTGGAGAACGGCGCGGTCGGCTTCGTACGCAAGGACGCGCCGCCGCGCACGCTCCTCAAGGCGATCCGCGACGCTGCCAACGGGCAAACGGTGCTGGCGGCCGATCTCGCGGTGCGCCTGGCAGGTGCCATGCGGCAGACCCCCGACGAGCGGGAGCTGCGCCGCCGCGCGCAGGCGCTCACGGGGCGTCAGCGCGAGGTACTCGCGCTGCTCGTCGAGGGGCGCTCCAACCGCGAGATCGCCCAAGCGCTCTTCGTGAGCGAGGGCACCGTGAAGAATCACGTCACGCAGATCCTCCATGCGCTCGACGTACGCGACCGCACCCGGTTGGCGGTGCTCATCACTCGTCAGGGAGGCGTGCTGCCGTGACACACGCCACCGAAGCGATCTGCGCTGCCATGCTGCTCCTGGGCAGCTTCTTCTCCTTCCCTTGGACGCGGCGGCGCTACATCCATTACTGCTTCGCGTTCGTCGCCTTCGCGGCGTACTTCGCGATGGGGCCGCGGGCTGCCTGGATCGTCGTCGCCGCGGGTGTCGTCGGCGCACTGCTCCAGATCGTGCTCGGCCGCGAGCGGCCGGAGAGGGGAGACAGCGTAGCCTCCCTCCTGGCGGCGACGGCAGCGGCAGGCTTCGGCATGGGCGTGACCCACGCGGCGCGCTGGGCGCTCGGCATGCGCGAGTATCCGCTTTCCTTCGGGCGACCGGGGGACGTCGGCCGCTTCACGCTGTCGCTCGCCATCCTCTACGTGGTCTTCGGCACCACGAAAGAGGCCCTCATCCTCGTGCGTCGTCGGCTGCTGGGCGCCCGCGAGGAGACGCAGCCGGGCACGGAGACCAACACATCGCTCTACACGCTCGGCGGCATCGTCGGTGCGCCCATGCAGTTCGCCGCCTATGCGGTGTACGCCAAGGACGCCATCGTCGCCTGGGCGTGCGTGATGCTGTGGAGCTTGCTCGTCAACGCCGTCATTGCCCGTGAGGTCGCCCGCATGCGGCACGTCGGAGTGCTCATGCGCGAGCTCGGCGCCAAGGAGCGGTTGGCGGCAATCGGTGAGGTGACCGCCCGCATCGTGCACCAGACGCGCCATCAGCTCGGGCTCATCGGCATCACGGTGCACCGCATCGAGCGACGCATTTCGGCCCTGCCCGACGCAGACGCCGCCGTGGTACGGGGCG
This sequence comes from Polyangiaceae bacterium, assembly GCA_035499695.1. Taxonomy (GTDB): domain Bacteria; phylum Myxococcota_A; class Polyangia; order Polyangiales; family Polyangiaceae; genus Palsa-1150. The sequence goes on along the minus strand of DATJYG010000397.1, from coordinate 2,591 downwards.
AGCTGGCCAAGCTGGGCGAGGTGCAGGAGGAGCTGCGTCGCATGCTCGCGCGCGACCTCCGGGGCGATTCGGTCTCCGAGGCGCCACGCCCGTCCGCCCCGGCCGAGAGCGAGTCCTACGCGAGCATCGCGCGCGCGGTTGCGGCCCGCCTGGAGACGCTCGCCGCCTCGCGTGGAGTGAGCGTCGACACCGGGGCGCTCGCGGCAGCCGACGCCTTCGCGCCGCGCGACCCCGAGAATGTCGCGCAGGCGCTCTTCAACGTGATCGAGAACGCGATCGTCGCCGCACGTCGCGGCGTGCGCGTCGACGCCTCGACGCGAGACGGTGGTCTGGTGCTGTCGGTGGTCGACGACGGTCCGGGCATGCAGCGCGAGGTGCTCGCACGCGCCACGGAGCCGTTCGTCACGACCAAGCCCGACGGAACCGGCATGGGGCTCGCGATTGCGCGCGCCGCGGTCGGCGAGGAGGGCGGGGCGCTCCGGCTGGCGAACGGCCAGAGCGGGGGACTGCGCGTGGAGCTGATCTTTCCCGCGCAACGGCTGGTCGCCACCGCTTGATCGCCGCCGAAATTCGTGACCTTGGTCACGGGCAAAGGTGACGCGCGCCACCTGGGTCTTCGAGAGCCCCGCTGGTACTCGAAGGCACCTCGGAGGGAGTCGTCATGCAGTCAACGATGATGGATTGCGATCTCACGGTTTCGTCGATCGTGCGCCACGGCGCCGGAGTGCACGGAGGCTCGCTCGTCGTCACTGGCGACGTACGCGCGCTCAGGCGCTCGAGCTTCGCCGACGTCGCACTCCGCGCCGAAAGGCTCGCAGCAGCTCTCGCGAGGCTGGGCGTGCGGCCGGGCGACCGCGTGGCGACGCTCTCGTCCAACCACCAGGAGCACCTCGAGGCGTATCTCGCGGTGCCTTCCATGGGGGCCGTGCTCCACACTCTGAACCCGAGACTCTCGGGCGGGCAGCTCGCGTTCGTGATGCAGCACGCGGAGGACAAGATCCTCATCGTCGATGCCGGCTACATGCCCGTCTTCGATTCGGTCGCATCGCTCGTTGATTCGGTCGAGCACGTGCTCGTGGTCGATGCGGACGGCGACGTCGTCCAGTCGATAGACGGGTCGAGCTGGAAGGGCAGCCTCGCTCCCTACGCGCGAGTGGTCGATGCCGAGCGACCGGGCTTCTCGTGGCCGGACGTGGACGAGCGATCGGCCGCGGCCATGTGTTACACGAGCGGCACTACCGGCGATCCGAAGGGAGTCGTCTACAGCCACCGGTCGATCGTGCTTCACACGTACGCCGCGTGCGCGGCTTCGTGCTTCGCCCTCACCGATCACGACCGCGTCTTGCCCATCGTCCCGATGTTCCACGCCAACGCGTGGGGCCTGCCGTACGCGGCCTGGGCATCCGGCAGCAGTCTCGTCATGCCTGGCCGTCGACTCCACGCGGAGGCCATCTGCGATCTGATCGCGCGCGAACGTCCCACGGTGTCCGGCGCCGTGCCGACGGTGTGGAACGACATACTCCGCCACGGCGAGACGCACGCGATCGACCTCAGCTCCTTGCGCCTCGTGATCTGCGGAGGCTCTGCGGTTCCGCGCGTGCTCATGCAGCGATTCCAGCAGGAGTACGGAATCCGCATCATCCAGGCGTGGGGAATGACCGAGACCAGTCCCATCGGTGCGCTGGCTTTCCCGCCGGCGTGCGCCGCCGGAGAAGAGCAGTGGAGGTGGCGCTCCAAGGCAGGGCGTCTCGTGCCCGGCGTGGAAGCGCGCATCGTCGACCAGGACGGCCGTACCGTCCCGCGCGACGGGTTGACCGTCGGCGAGATCGAGGTGCGCGGCCCCTGGATCACCGGTAGTTACTACCGCACGCCGTCTCCCGATCGCTTCCACGACGGATGGCTTCGCACGGGGGACGTCGGCACGCTCGACGGTCACGGCTTTCTCACGATCAGCGATCGGTCGAAGGACGTCATCAAGTCGGGCGGTGAGTGGATCTCTTCGGTGGCGCTTGAGAACGCGATCATGGGCCACCCAGACGTGGCAGAGGTCGCGGTCATCGGCATTCCCGACGCGCGTTGGGAAGAGCGCCCTCTCGCCTGTGTCGTCATGCGCCGAGGCCGCAGCATCGATCTGGACCGGCTCCGTGACTTTCTCGCCAGCCGCGTCGAACGCTGGTGGATCCCCGACTCGTGGGCCTTCATCGAGGGCGTTCCCCGCACGGGCGTCGGGAAGTTCGACAAGAAGGCGCTGCGTGCTGCGTTCGCGAGCGGCGCGATTCGAGTGGAGAAGATCGAGAAGGAGCCGACTCGGGTGCAAGCCAGGCCGTGACGCGTCGGCGCGGGCCTGCCTTGACAGGGGACCGAGGTGTGGGCGCAGCCAGTTCGTCGTCTACCACTTCATGTTCGGACCGGACTGGAAGGCGGGCTGCCCGCATTGCTCCTTCTGGGCCGACAACTTCGACCGCATCATCGTCCACCTGAACCAGCCCGACGTGAGCATGGTCGCCGTTTGCGGGCTCCGTACGCGAAGCTCGCCGAGTACCAGAAGCGCATGGGGTGGAGCTTCGAGTGGCTCTCGTCCGGCGAGACGA
>DATJYG010000396.1:0-15851 GCA_035499695.1 Polyangiaceae bacterium | reverse complement strand
CAGACACGGGCAACCGGTCCCGCAGGTCGTGCAGCTCGCGGGGGCACTCGGGTCCAGCGTCTGCCGTAGCTCGTTGCGAAGGTCGGCTCCCACCACCGCCGGCTGCGACGCGTAGCGCGTCACCATCGTCTTCCAGTCGGCGATCCATTTCGCCTCCGGATAGTCCGGCGTGTACCAGAGCCCGTCGCCGTGCTGCACGTCGCAGCACCAGTCGGCGTGGCTGCGGTGATTGTCGAGGATGACGACGAGCCCCTCGTGCGCGAGCGCGGCGATCACCGCGTCGAGGACGTCCAGCGCGTGAAGGCCGACCAGCGACGGATTCTTGGAGAGTCGCGCTGCGGCGACCACCGGGTTCGACTCGACCAGCTGGTTGGACCAGGGCAGGCGCACCGAGTTGAACCCGAGCGTCCGGATGAGCATCGCGATGGAGCCGAGGTCCGCGATGTCGAGCCCCGCGACGACGAAGTCCTTCGAGTCGGCGCCGTACCAGTTGACGCTCGCGAGCTTGAAGCGCTTGCCCTTGGCGTCGACGATCCATCGCGACGACGTGCTCAGCGGCAACGCCGGCAGGGGAACGGCGGGGGAGCCCGCATCTTGAGATCCCCCATCGGTCCGAGGACCGCCACCGTCCGGGGAACGCGAGGGGCCGTCCGTACCCGCATCGCTGCCCCGGGAAGACGCGTCGGATGCCTTCACGCCGGAGTCCATGGCACCATCGTCGCTCCCGGCTCCGCCGTCTCCGGGGAGATCGGCGACCGGAGAGGCCGACGAGCACCCGGCCTGCAGCACGCCGACACAGAGCCAAGCGGCGAGTACGGCAAGCGCCGATGCGCGAACGGCGCGGGGCATCGAAGAGGTGCATAGCGACTTTCGTGCCGCAGAGGGCTCGTGGCGATTCACGGGGCGCTGGGGGTGGATCACGGCGGTCTTCTCGCGACCTACGGCGAGAGGTCCCGCGATGACTCGCGACTGACTCTACTTCGACACGAGGGTGACGAGACCGGCCGCCTCGTCGGCCGCGATCCCTTCACCCTGGAACTGCACGCCCACGGACGAGTCGCCGAGAAGCTCCAGGGCGAAGAACGCGGTCAGGTACTTCATGGCGAGCTCGATGACCGTCTGGGTGTTCGCCGTCCCGAGCGGCGAGCAGATCAAACCTCCGACCGAGCCGCCCACGTTCTCGAACTGCGAGTGAGAAGCGTTGGCCACCGTGATCGCGATGGAGGGCGATGGACTGACCGCGTAGAGCGTCTGGTAGTTGTCGCCCGCCGGAGCGCAATTGGTGGCGACGCCCGCTCCGAGATACAGGGTCGGAATCCCGATCGACGGAAGGTTCGTCGAGGGCGCCGTCCCCGAGACGTACGCGGTGTTGACGGGGTCGAGCCCCACCCAGGCGCCGACCTTGCCGAGCAACCCTTCCTCGGCGGCGTCGAGCGTCGACTGGCCGCCTCGCGAGTGCCCGGCGAGGCCCACGTGCGAGAGGTCCGCCTTCCCGAACAGGGGGCTGCTGCTGGTCGTGTTCTGCGCGGCGAGCCAGGTCGCCACGGTGTACGAGATGTCCGATGCGACCGTGTCGCCCGACACCAGGAGGCCGGGGTCGTCGCGCATGAGGACGACGAACCCCCAGCTCGCGAGGCGCTGCGCGTAGACGACGTACCCCGCCGATGGCTGCACGAGCCCGGGTGAGAAGCTCACGACGGGATGCGGTCCGGAAGGCGAGGGGATCCAGACGTTCACCGTGAAAGAGTCGAGGGAGCTCGTGACCGGCAGCGACGTCATCGTGTAGGGGACGGGGCCGTCGTTGCCATAGCCTGACCCGCCGTCACCGGAAGGCGGCGGCGCGGCGTCGCCTGAGGGATGGCCGCCCGAATCGCCCTTGCCCTGAGGTGCGTCCATCGTGTTGCCCCCCGGACCACCGTCCGTCGGTGACGTGGCTTCGGGTGAGCTCGAAGCGTCGCTCGCCGTCATGCCGCCGCCGTCGGGAGAACCCGTACCGCCGCCGTCACCGCCCGCCGAGCTGCCGCACGCCGCGGAAGCGCTGCACAGAAGGACGACGGCCCACCCCAGGCTTGCTCGCATCGCCTGCATCTCGCCGTTCGCGATACCAATAGCGACGCGAGGGCCACGTCTCGATCGAGGCACCGGCCGCGAAGCCGCGGATCTTTTCTCCCGGAGCGGATTGCGGGCCCTCAGGGCGACGCGAACACCGACTGATGCATCTCACGGTCGAGCGACAACGGCACGTTGCATGCGAGCGTTGCTTGCGATGGCCATGTTCGAACGCATCGCGACCGCGAAGGTCAAGCTCGTGACGATCATCGCGTCATCGGAGCTCCAGGACCGCATCATCGAGGACCTGCGAGAGGCGGGCGCAGGCGGCTACACGATCGCTCGCACGAGCGGTGGCGGTCTGCACGGCCCGAGGCTCCGGGGCATCTGGGATACGGGCAACGTGCGCATCGAATCCCTGGTGACCACGGAAGTCGCCGAGCGCGTGCTCGAGCACGTCACACAGGCGTACGCCGATCTCGCATTCGTCGCGTTCGCGGCGGACGTCGAGGCCGTGCCGCGCGAGCACTTCCTCGAGCCATCTCGCGGGCCGCGCCTTCGTTGAAGAGCGATTCACTTCGCCTTGACGAAATCGGGCACGTGGCGCTCCGGGAAGGATGGCGCGAGATCGTTCACGCCTTCTTGCGGTTGCGCGAGCGATCGTAGGTCCTGGCGATCCTTCCGCCGCTCCTCGGTGCTGATCCCGAAGCGCTCGTCGCGATCGGAGACCATCTGCACCGGAGCCTCTCCGTCTGCGTTGAAGGACCACGCGAGCATCGGGACCCCGAGTGGCACCGAGTCGCCGTGCGGCTGGTCGAAGTACCCCGTGTTCCACACGTGCCAGGTCTTGCCGTAGCTGTTGATCCACTTCTTCAGCAGCGCCTTTTCCTCGGACTCGTGCATCCCCGGGGCGATGAGCTGACCGCCGAGGATCTCGTAGTCGTGCGGATGCCAGAGCTTCTTCTCGTCGGCCGGCAACCGGTCGAAGAGGCGCTCGCTGATGACGTATTCGATGCCGACGAGGTTCGCGTCGCTCCCGTTCCCGTCGAAGATCGCGCACTGGAGCATGTCGTCGCTCTTCGGGGCGCAGTAGTGATGAGCCTCGAGGAAGAGGTTCGGCGCCTCCTTCATGACATGGAAGCCGTCGAGGTAGACGCCGATCTGCCGGATCGGCTCGAAGTACCCCGACTGGATCTCACGCCGATCCGCGTTGGACGAGAAACCGACGAGGACCGCCGCGCAGACCGAGAGCAGGACCGTACCGAAAGGACGCATCGGGTCGCTCGAAGTGCAACCTGCGAGCCCGCGTCGGCGACGGAAGCGTTGCTCACTCTTTCGTCGTCGCGTCGAGGTACGTGACGGCCGCGGCTATCTGCGCGTTGGTGGCCGCGACGCTCGCGTCGGATTGCTCCAGGGCGGCTAGCGTCGCCAGGTCGATGCGGGCGACCCATTGCCAGCGCCCATCGGCCAGGAAGGCGACGGACTTCCCGCCGATGATCGACGTTGCCGCAGCAGCGCCATGAGGGTCGCCCAGGTTGGCGAAGGTGCCGCTCGTCGGCAGGTCGGGCATGGTGCCGCTCACCGAGCCCTGGTCGCCCTGACTGGCCGAGAGCAGGTCCATCCAGGCGATCATGTTGCTTCCCTCCGCCTCGAGGAACACGACGTGACTGGTCGGGTCGACCGCAATGCCCATGTAGGGCAAGTTCTGAACGACCTCGTGCGGCGCGGTCACCCTCTTGCTGGCCGTGTCGAAACTCGCCTTCGAGAAGTCGAGGACGTTCTCGTAGGAACTGCCCTCGGACGCGACGACCACGAGCTGGCGCATCGGATCCGCCCCGGCCGAGTCGGGCTCGCTGCCCACCGGCTTGGTCGGATCCAACGCGTTCGGATCCTCGTAGGTGAAGACGGTGCTGTCCGAGAGACGGATGACGCTCAGTCCGTCGGTCATCACAGTACCGCCGTCGCCCGGCGCCCTCGGCGTCGTGCACGCCGACGGCATGACCCCGCTCCCGCCCTCGCTCTTGTTGATCGAGTAGGTGCAATCGTAGAACGGCGCGTAGACCAGGCCGTGCACCGAATCGAAGCCGAAGTTTTCGCTGGGCGGGGCCTGGATGACGGAGGTGATCGACTGGGTCTGCAGATCCAGCACTGCGAAGCCGTTCCACACGGCGAGGATGGCTCGGTGATTGGCCGAGTCCATGGCGATTCCGGTGACGTATCCCCCTCCAAGCGAGAAGCTCGATTGGCCGAAGCTCGCGTCGAGCGTGAAGTGCTTCACCAGCGTGTCGGTCGTCGGGTCGATGAGCCAGACGTCCGGGGAGCCGGTCGCCGCCGCGACCACCATCGAAGAATCGCCGGCCGTGGTGTTCGCGAACGGCTGCCCGAGGTCGATCGTGGTGATGAGGGCGGGCGCCCCGGCGATGCCGTTGCCCGGCACGCCGACGTCGACGACGGCGATCATCGAGTCGCCGCTGGCGTTGGATCTGGTCGTCGGCAAGTAGAGCTTCTGCTTGCCGCCGACCGTGACCACGCCGAACGCTCCGGTCCCGCCGGCGGACACGGGGATCATGCCGAGCCCCCCGTCGCCGTCACCCCCGCCGTCGCTCGCCGGAGCGTCGGTCATCGCCTCCATCGGCATCGTGACGTCGAGCACGCCGCTCGAGTCGAACGCCGCGTCGGGCTCGGGCTGCCCCTGGTTGGCGCCTCCGCCGCCGCAGCCGCCACACCCCGAAGCGGTGGCGAGGAGTATCGCGACGACGAAGGGAAGCGGCGAAAGGCGTCGTTTCATCCCCCACCTCCCGCTATGGCTTGCAGGCATTGCTCATCGGCTCGTACCAGGACGCGCCCATGAAGTTGGTGAGGTCCACCTGGTGGGACCCGCCGACACCCCCACCCGCAACCTTGATGCTGAACTCCCCGCCACCATGGGAGACCGGCGTCCAGCTCACCGACTTGCACCCGAGCCCCCCCGTGGACGACTCGACGGTCAACCCGAGCGAGTTCACGAAGTCGATGTACACACCGGCTTTGGAGCCGACGCCGAACGCCTGCGTCCCGATCCCGAAACCGACGCGCGGTGCCTGGATGGCGAAGACCACGGCGTCGGTCCCGACCGATGGCGGGGCAGTGGTCGTGTCGAGGGGGCTGGCCGGCGTCATGACGGTTGGCGCCGCCGTGGGCGAAGCCGATCCGGCGCTGAAGTTGAACCCTCCGTGGCCGCCGAAGTCGATGTGCGACTGGACCCCGAGAACCGCGTTCCTCGCCGCCAGCGACGGCTGGAGGCTGAACGCAACCGAGTACGAGATGTAGAACGGGATGGGGCCCCAGAAGAGGGGGTACTCGATGCTCAAGGGCAGCTTCAGCAAGGCACCCTTGGGGAACTGGCCTGCCATCGCGGTGCTCGTCTGTGCAGACATGTCGGCCGAGCCCGTGAGATCCGTGTCCATGCTCGCGCTCGAGATGGCGCCCGCGGCGACCAGAAACGCGCCGTGTGCGGCCTTCGTGTTTGCGATCTTGGTGCTGACGGTGACGCCGGCGTTGATGCCCCCGAGCGTCTGCGCCGGATCGTTGGGGCCCGCGTTGGTCGAGCTTCCGGCGCTGTACGTCACCTGGAACGACAGATTGAGCGAACCGTCCGAAGCGATCCCGCCGCTGAACTGGCCACTCCAGGCCCCGATCGAGAGCGATACGCTGCCCCCCGGGTTCTTGCCGCCTCCGAGGATGTGGACGCCCCGAGCTCGGCGCAGCATGCACGTGACGCCCCCGTCACCTCCGGCGTCGGCGCAGCCGCCGTCGCCGGCATCGCTAGCGCCCGCGTCGGCCGTCTCCTCGTCGACGACGACGGTGTAGGGCAGCTGACCGATCACGCCGACCGAAGGGTCGATCGCGCTACTGTCCCACGAGAACGACCCGCTCTGCACGACGTCGACGATCGAGACCGGCTCCACGGTGACGTCGAGCGTGCCGTCGCCATTGTCTTTCAGGGTGTTGACGCGAGCGCAGTCGACGCCCGCGATGAGCAGCACCTTGCCGGCGGCGAGGTCCGAAGCGCCGCTCGCGTTCTTGTCGATCGTCCACGTCCCGTGATCGTCGGACAGGCTCTTGAGCACCGAGGCGCCGCCGTGGACGACGACCACGTCGGGCTGCAGCGTCACGCCCGAGGGCAGCGGCGCGTCGGGCCCCGCGATCGGCATCGAGCCGTAGCTTCCCGAGAGTGGGCCAATGCCCCCCGATCCCGATCCTCCCGAGCTGCCGCTGGAGCACCCTGCGAACGCGCCCGCCGAGCACACGCCTGCACACATGAAGAGGGCCACGACGGACCCGGACTTCCGGCTCATGTAGGGGTTCACGCAGAACGGGGGCTCGACAGGACACGTCGGGCGCAGACGAGGGCGAGCGCGGTCGCAATCGCGGCAAGACCCAGTAGTCGATCGCCGCCGACGTCGGTGCCCGGTTCCCCAGCGAGCCTGCAGGCGCATCCGCCCACCAAGAGGCTGGGTTCGCCCGGCTTGCCACCCTCGGACGCGTCTCGCTCAGGAGCACCTGCGTCGAATCCGGGGCCCGAGTCCGACGCACTGGCTTCGGACGCAGAGCCAGAGTCGGTCGCACTCGCGTCCGTCTCCGCCGTGGCGTCGCCCAATGCGTCGACCGCCGCGTCGGATGCGCCTCCGTCCATCCCGACGCACACGCCACCGACGCAGGTCCCGTTGCCGCCGGAGCACGACGTCCCATCCGGAACCGGGGTCTGCGCGGGGCACTGATCCGAGCTGCCGTTGCACGCGGCGGCCTGCATGCACTCGGTGACGGGCGCGCAAGGGGTTCCCGTGACTGCGGGCGAGCACGTCCCATCCGAGGTGCCGCCTGCCGCGACGCTGCACGCCTGGCAGTCGGTGGCGAGGCCCCCACCGCACGCGACGTCGCAGCAGACGCCGTCGACGCAGAAGCCCGATACGCAGTCCTGCCCACCGAGCGACGGATCGCACGCGCCCCCGAGGTCGACGTCGTAGACGTAGACCGTGCCCTCGTTCGCGTTGGTGCCGACCGTCTTGTCCGGTGCCGCGACGAACAACGTGCCTCCCGAGAGGGAGACCGCCGTGCCGAACCGGTCGTAGGTCGCGCCGTCGCTCGTGCTCAGCTCCTCGAGCAGCGTCCACGCGCCCCCCGATTGCGTGAAGACGTAGGCAGATCCTTGCAGCGCGTTCGCGCCCACCGTCGAGTTGCCGGCGCCCACGACGAGCGCGTTCCCCGAGACGGAGACGGATTGGCCGAACACGAAGTCGTCTCCGCCGTCGCTGGCCGTCAGCTCCTGCTGCTCCACCCACGTGCCACCCACCAGGGAGAACAGGTACGTCGCGCCCTGGTTCGCGTTCCCGCCGACGGTCTTGCCGAGGGCACCGACAGCCATCGTGCTGGCCGCGAGCGAGACGGAGTAACCGAAGCAGTCGTTCGCGGCGCCGTCCGCCGTCGTCAGTTCCTGCTGCTGAGACCACGTGCCGCCCGATTGCGCGAACACGTATACCGCGCCCTGGCTCGCGTTCGTGCCGATGCTCTTCGAGCACGCCCCCACGAGCGCCGTGTTGCCGGAGACGACGACCGATATCCCGAAGGTGTCGTTCGCCGCGCCGTCGTCAGAGGTCAGCTCCTGCTGCAGCGTCCAGGCGCTTCCCGACCGTGTGAACACGTATGCGGAGCCCTGGCCGACGTTCGCGCCGACCGTCTTGCCCTTCGCCCCCACGAGCGTCGTGCTCCCGGAGACGGAGACGGAGAGCCCGAAGTAGTTGTCCTGGCCTCCGTCGCTCGCGGTCAACTCCTGCTGCTGGCTCCACGTCCCGCCGGATTGAACGAACACGTAAGCAGCGCCATGTCGCGAGTTCCTGTACGGCGCCCCGACGACCACGGTGCTCCCGGAGATCGCAACCGAGAAGCCGAAGAAGTCTCCCGCCCCGCCGTCGCTTGCCGTCAGCTCCTGCTGCTGCGTCCAGCTGCCGCCCGACCACATGAACACGTACGCGGCGCCCTGAAGTGTGTTCCCCCCGACCGTCTTCTGGATGGCCCCGACGACGGCCGTGTTTCCCGAGACGGCGACCGAGAATCCGAACTCGTCGCTCACCGCTCCGTCGCTCGCGGTGAGCTCCTGCGTCTGCATCCACAGCAGCGGCGTGAGCACGAGCCAGGTGCGCGCCCCCCTCGTCATGATCCCCACGTCCCACGGTAACATCCGTTCGAACTGACGCGTCGTCGCCTGTGGGTGACGACTCGTCCGCATCGCGCCGCACGTGGTCCGAACGTGCGTCGCGCGGCTGAAGAAGAGCGGGTCTACTCACGTCAGACGAGGAGAGGAGACCCCTTCGCATGCATCGAACGGCTTGGATCTTCGGTCTGGCGTCGATCGCCATCGTGACGAGCACGCGTACGGCGCATGCTCTCGGCCCCATCGACCTCGAGGTCGGCGCGAAGGCCGGCGTCGGCACGAAACCGTACAACGGCGATGGCCCGAATCCGCTCGGCTTCGGCCTCGGAGGGCGTGCCGGCGTCGTCCTCCTGGACCACCTCTATGGCGGGGTCAACGTGATGTACTACCTGGGCGATAGCCAGAACGGCGTGTCGTTCAACACGTTGATGTACGGCGTCGAAGCCGGATGGGGCCTCAAGTTGCTCGAGATCCTGACCATCCGACCGCAGGTCGGCCTCGGGAACGCCACCTTCAGCGCCGGCAACGCCAGCAACAGCAACCTCTACGTCGAGCCGGGGGTCACGGGGCTGGTGTCGCTCGGCATGCTGTTCGTCGGCGCCGACGCCAACGTGCTCGTGTTTCCCGGGCTCGCGAACAGCAACGCGGCTTTCACGCTCCACGGTCAGGTGGGCCTGAAGTTCTAGAGGCGATCGACGCGCTTCTCCCGTCGCTGGTGGGCTTCCTCGACGGCACGCGCCACACGCTTGGCGCGTGTCGCCTCGTGCACCGCCTGGCCGATCCACTTGAGGAGGTACAGCCGCTTGCCCGGCGGCAGCGACTCCCAGTCCGCCAGGACGTCCTCCTCGCGCAGCGCCGTCGTCAGGTCAGGCGGGATGGGGATCGCGCGCGGGCCGGGCTTCCTCTGCTTCTTCTCGTCGCTGGCGAGATTGAGCGCCACGGCCTGGCCGATGAGCTTCTTCAGGGCGGCCTCGTCGATCGGTTCGCCTTCGCGGATGTCGATGGCGCGCCAGGAGGCCCCGTCGAGCATCGCGTTGAAAAGTCCGGAGGGGTCCTTCAGCGAAGCCCCTCGGGCGAACGTCACCTTGACGACGCTCTTGAAGGCGTCCGCGATGCAGACGAGTCCCTCATGGGAGAAGCAGGGCGTCCCTTTCCACTTCCACTCCTCGACGATCCCCGGGTCTGCCTGCTTGACGATCCGGCGCACCCTCGCGAGCGTCTTCCCGCGCCAGTCCCCCAGCTCCTCGATTCTCCGATCAATCCGCGCGGAGGCAGACTCCGCCCGAGAGCCCTTCTTCTTCATCGGATCTGCCCGATCCTAGCGTCACTCGTTCCGAGCCGGGGGCTTCGAGGGAGGACGCACTCGTCCGCCGGCCGCGCGATAGGTCTGCCAGCACACGACGCACCGCCATTCGGGGTAGTGCTTGCCGTCCGTCCCCACGCGGAGCACGAGTCTCCACCCGCTGGCGCGAGAGAAGATGGACGTGTCGTTGGCGTTGGGGATCACCGGCGCCGGCTGGCCGCAGTCGAAGCAACGATCGGGGCGTACCACTCTCCTTCGCCGAGAATAGCGCGTTGAGTCTCTATTGCCGATTCCGGAATCGGAGACGTGCAACGAGGCAGGCTGCGTGGTAGCGCGGTTGCGATGTCGATGGGAGGCCATCCGCTACTCTGGCTGCCGTGCTTGATCGCCGCCTGCGCCGGCTGCGGGAGTGGCGCGAGCCCTGCGGGCGACGTCGGGGATGCGGGCGCATCCAGCGCGAACGACGCGGGGTCGGGCGACGCGATCGTCGGCAGCTCGACCGACACGGGGACGGGGAACGACGCGCCGAGCGCCCCGGCCGACGCCTCGCGCGATGCCGGTGGCGCACCGCACGACGACGGTGGGGTCTCGGTCGAAGCCGGAGACGCGGGCGGCTCGAACTTCGATCAGAACGGGCCCATCGCGTTCACCACGACCAGCGCGATGGTCCAGAACGGCGCCGACGGCTTCACGGTCAACATCTATCTGCCGTCCTCTCCCGGGCCGCACCCCGTCGTCAGCCTGACGCCCGGTCTGCAACAGACCACGGCGGCCTACGCGCCCTACTCGGAACGCTTGGCGAGCTACGGCATCGTCGTGCTCGTGCGCGACGACCCAGGGCTGCTCGTGCAGTCCCAGATCATCGCCGGGGATCTGGAGTACGTCATCGGGACGTGGCTCCCGGCACAGAACGCCGATGCATCGAGCCCGCTGCACGGCGCGGTGGACCTGACGAAGGTGGGCCTGACCGGCCACTCACGCGGCGGTCAGGTGTCGCTGCTCGCGGCCGAAGATGCGCTCCTCGGCAAGGTGGTCGCATGGTTCGGGATCGACCCCGACGATCCGGGCACCATCGACGGATTCACGGAGAGCTCGGAGCTCGCCCAGACGAACCTAGCCAAGGTCGGGATCCCGACGGCGTTCCTCGGCGGACAAGTCGCGACCTTCTGCACTCCCGCCAACATCAACTATCAGGTGCTCTACGCCGTTGCGCCGTCGCCCTCGGTGGTCATCACCGCCGTCAACGCGTCTCACACGGAGTTCGAGGTTCAATCCGCCTGCGTGGACTGCGGCGTCTGCGTTCCGATGGGCACGGCCAACCAGCAGGTGGTTCTGGCCTATGCCGTGCGCTACCTGACCGCGTTCTTCGCGCGCGAGCTCCTGGGCGTCGCTTCGGTCGGTGCGACGTTCCAGGGAGCCGGAGCGCCCGCCGACGAAGCGGCCGGGCTCGTGCAGATCACGTCGAAGTAGCAGCGTCCGGTTTCACTTCACGACGCACACGCCGGCGCCGCATCTCTGTCCGCTCTGGCACTGCGTGTCCGCATTGCAGACGCAGTACCCGTAGCTGCAGTGTCCCTGCGATCCGCACTGGGAGTCGTTGGCGCAGGTGCCGCACGTGCCGCCGACGCACGCCTGGCCACCGCCACACTGGCTGTTGGCCGTGCACTGGGTGCATGCGCCGTTGATGCAAGTGAGGCCGGCCTGCCCCCCTGAAGGACCGCCAATCCCGGGTGTGTTGCAGTCCTCATACGATGAGCACGGGCCGCACGTGCCGTTGATGCACGCCTGGCCGTTGGAGCAACGCTTCCCGGGATCATTCGAGCAATTGTCGGTGTTGCTCGCCGTGCACACCCCGGAGTTGCAGGTCTGGTTGGAGCTGCAGTCGGCGTCCTGGGAGCACGCGCACTGCGTGCCGGTGTGGGTCCCCTGGCAGTTTCCGTGAGGACCACACTGGCTGTTCGTCGTGCAGGACTGGCACGCGTTTCCCACACAGACCTGTCCGGGGGAACACTGGCTGTTGCTGGTGCAATTCTGGCATCCGCCGTTGCACGGCACGCATGCGAGGACCATCATCGTGCCGGTGTTCGGCACGCCTGGCTGGCTGCCCACGTTCTCGCAGGTCTGTCCCGCCGGACACGTCGTGCACCCGGCGCAGGTGCCGTTCTGACAGGTCAGCCACGCGGGGCAGTCGCAATCCGAGGTGCAGGGCGGCGTGCAGAAACCCTTGTCGAGGCCCGAGCTCGAGCTCGAGTACCCGAGAATGGGGTCACATACTTCGGTTCCCGGGCATCCGGTGAGGTAACACACGGTTCCAGGCGGGGCTTCGCTGTCCGGAGCCGCTGCATCCCTCGGCACGGCGTGGCCGATGCACTTGTTGGAAGTGCCTCCGCTCGATCCGCTGGAGCTTCCGCCGGCGCCTCCATCGGATCCGAGGTTCAAGGCTGACGCCGTGCACCCGACGACGGCGCCCACGGCGAGGGCGATCGAGATCCAGCGTCTCACGAGGCCTCCTTCAATGGGGATTGGGGCCAGCCGACGCAATCCATCACGGATTCTCGTTTCCGACCGCGGAATCGATGGTGGGCAGGAACAGGCTCTGAGGGTAGGTGCGGTGGAAGGCCGCCGCTCGCTGGCGTGCGTCGTCGAGCCGACCGGCCTGGGCGAGGGCCTCGACCCACATGGCGTCGCGCTCCTCCGCGAGCAGGGGATTGAGGAAGCGGCGGCGGTGCTGCTCGAGACGGTCGAGAGCGCGCGACGGCTCTCCCGCCACGAGACCTGCGCGTGCTTCGTCGAGCAGCTCGCGCTCGGCCTGGAGCTGCGAGGCCGCGGACGCCGAAGGCGTGGCGCGCACGGTCGCAGCCTTCGCTGCCGTGGAAGCCTCCGGCGCTGCAGGGGGAGGAGCAACCGAGGCCATCGCCGATGGTGGGACCGAAGGAGCGGGGACGATGCGATCGACGTACACGACGCTCGGAGGCGCGGGTTTCGCTACCGCGGCGTGCAGCGCGTAACCCCCTGCGCCGCCGACGAGGAACGCAGCGATGAGCGCCGTAGGACCACTCACGACTCCCGAGAGCAGTCCCGCACCTCCCGCCGGTGGCGCGCCGTGGCCGCTGGATCCGCCGCCGTGACCGCCGCCTTCCCCGGACATTCCCGGCACCACGGCCGCGAGCCTTCCGCGTACGCGCTCGCGCGCTCCCGGCGGCACCGGGTGCGGCGCGCGCAGGCGTGCAAGCAGGCGGGGATCGACTTCTTCGCTCACCTCGCACCTTCCTTCCGGCGCAGACGGGTCACGGCTGCGGCCAGCTCCTCGCGCGCGAGCCGCAGGCGCGAGTACGCCGTGTTCACGTTGATCTCGAGCACGCGGGCGATCTCGGGGATGGAGACGTCGTCGACGTCGTGCATCAGCAAGACGGCGCGCCGCTCGAGCTCGACGCTCTGCAGCGCAGTCTCCACGAGGCGCCGCTCGTCGTCGGCCTCCATCTGCTGGTCGGCGCGGCGCGCCGGGTCCACGGGATCGAGCGGCAGACCGACGATCTCTCGCTGATGGCGCGCGAGCCGCTGGTGGTCGCGCGCGACGCGGAACGCGAAGCCGAAGAGCCAGGGCCGCATGGGGCGGGACGCGTCGAACTCGGCGAGCTTGGCGTGGACCTTGAGGAACACATCGTGCGCGACGTCCTCTAGATCGCGGTCGTGGATGCCGAGGCGGTGCAGCGCGCTCCACACGTAGTCGAAGTGCTCGTCGAAGACGGCGCGCAGATCGAGCGGGGAAGGGGGCGCGCGAGGAGGCACGATCACTATTGGGAGCGGGAGGGTCGATCCGTCACGGAATGCGCACGACGAGACCGGCGCCCACATCGGCGGCGAAGAGGGGAGCCGACCAGACGTTGGTCGTGCCGAGATCGAGGGTGGGGCGATTGCCGTCGACGAGGCCCTCGAGACGAAGGCGAAGCGAGAGAGCGGGCGTGAGGGTCAGCTCGGTGCCGACCCGCAGTCCGGCGAAGGCCAGGATCGATGACCCACTCGCGGGCTCGGTCACGCCCGAGCCCTGCGCCTGCAAGGTGCCCGTCGCGGCGACGGCGCAGAGGGAAGCCCAATCGAGGTGAAAGCACGGCACCAGGGCGGCGATGAGGAGCCAGGAGGAAACGCTGCCGGCACCTTCGCTCGCATGGGCGCCCGCTGGAGCGTCGGCGCGAAGCTCGAGGGCGGCCGACCACCGGCGCGAACGCAGGCCGCCGAACAGGGAGAGACCGGCAGAAGGCGAGGGAGCGGTGCCCACGGTCGCCAGCAGATCGGCGCCGACGAAGGGTGAGATCGGCGGCGGTGCGTGCGGGGTAGGGGTTGGGGTCGGAACGGGCTGGGGTGTCCTTGTCTCGGACGTCGATGCGCTGGGCGCCGGTGTCGCGGCGGCCGGAGGTGTGGGAGCCGGGCTCGCGTCGCTCGCCGAAGACTGTGGCGCAGGAGTCGACGCCCCTGATTCCTGGCTCGCATCCAGCGCGATGCTGATGGCGAGGGCGGTCGCGCCCAGCAGCTCGTCGCAGGAGTCGCCGTCCGAGGTGATCTCGCGCGCGCCGCGTGTGACGCCTGCTTCGCCGACCACCTGCACCTGGGCGCGGTAGCGCCTGTCGGGGTGCGATATCTGCACGATGACCGTCTGCCGCGCCCACGGGAAGAACGGGTCGTAGCCGAAGCGTCGCGCGACGGCGCTGCGCAGCACCGACTCGTCCCCGCACGCCGACGCATCGGGAGAGCGCACGTAAACCAGCCGGCTCGAAGGAGTCGCCTCCGCGGCGGCTGCCCCCTGCACGACGCCCACGCCGGCGAGCAGCGCGAGTGACATGCGCGCGAAGCCGCGACTCACCAGCCGCACTATAGACTCAAGGCCCCGAGAGCACGCAGCTCCAGAAGCACTCGCCGCAATCGATCTTGCCGCCGCAGCCGTCGTCGATGAGTCCGCATGCGTGGCCGCAGTCGGTCGGAACGCAGCCCGCGTCGTCGGGAGAGTCGCACACGCCGTTCGTGCCGCATGTCTGCCCCGCCGGACACTCACGGCAGTGCAGGATGCCTCCGCATCCATCGCCCGAGATCCCGCACGGGAAGCCGAGCTGCGCGCAGCTCGCGGGGCAGCATTGGCCCTCGGTGCAGCCGCTGGTGCAGGTGCAGTCACCGCCGCCGTAGGTGCAGCTCACGCCGTTGTAGTCGCAGGTGCCGGACGGCATGGCGCCGGGGCAAGGAACGCAGGGCTTCAGCCCTCCCTCGATGTAGCCGCAGCTGACGCCGGCGTCGGCGCCCGTGTCGAACGGCGCCGATGATTCGAGCGCGGCGTCCTCTCGCGCGTCCATCGGGCTCGTGACGTCGATCGAAGCGACGTCGATGGAAGCGTCGGCGTGCTCGCCACCGTCGGCGCTCGGCTCGCTACCCACGTGCCCACCGCACGCGAGCAGCGTGCAGCCGAGCAGCAGTGCTGTTCGGCGTCGCATGAAGGATCAGGGCCAGTGTACCGAGCTCAATCCGAAGGGCCCGCATCGCGTGGGCACGGGTACCCCGGATACAACGTGAACCCGGGGTCGCAGCCCACGCCGCCGTCGGCGTCGCAGTTCGGGGTTCGCTGGGCGCTCCCGTTGCAGCAGACGTAGCTCGTGGCGGCCGGGTTGGGGCAGACAGGCGGTGGGCACGCCGGCCCGTAGCACTCGAACCGACCGTTCAAGCAATCGGCAGTCGTACCGTTGCCAAAGTTGCAGGCCTCCGCTGCCCCGCATAGCTCGCCCGTAGGAGGCGGCGTGCACGGGCACTCGCAACCGGCGCTCCACGTCCCACCGCACCCTGGGCAGTCGTTGTTGCCGCCCTGGCAGTCCCCCGGGGTGCAACTGAAGCTCGACCCGCTGCAATCGCATTGCCACGTGTCGCACGTTGCCCCGGCGTCGTTCTGACAGCTCAGTGTCCCGCATGTCAGACCGCTGCCGCATACGCCGCTGTCGCACGTGAGCGCGTCGAGCGGGTAGGTGCATCTCAGTCCCGATTGACTGCACGTCTCGCCGCTCGAAGGAAACGCCGAGGGACACGGGGCCGATGGGCACGACTGACCCGCGCTCTGCCAGTAGCCCTGTACGACGCAGATTGCCGTGACGTTGCCGCAGTAGCCGCCGCCCGGTCCGGAGTAGTCGCACTCCTGGCCGAGCTTCGCGCAGGGGTTCCCGGGCCAAGGCGGGTTCGCCGGGCATGGCGGGGCCGAACTGCCGTCTGGCGCGTCAATCGCTCCCCCGCTGCTTCCGCTGCTTTCGTTGCCTCCGCCGTTTCCGTTCGACGACGCGT
>DATJYG010000395.1:0-8885 GCA_035499695.1 Polyangiaceae bacterium | reverse complement strand
GCCGGTCCCAGTGCTCCTGCGAGAGCCCCACGCGCTGTCGGATGAGATCCCCCGCGAGCACTTCGAGCCGACATTTCTCGGCGGAGAGCTCCGCGAAGCGGGCCGTCAGCTTCGGATCGAGCCCTCCCCCCCGAAGCTTGGGATCGGCGTGCGCGTAGGAGGTCGTGAGACGCTCCCAGGCCGCGGCGTCGTCCGGCGCACGCACGATCGCGACCACCTTCCCGCCCGCAGGCGCCACCCGCTCCAGGAGATCGAGGAGCAAGAAGCGCCCCAGGAAGCCGTTCGCCCCGGTGAGCACGACGACGGGAGGGCCCGACGGCGCCGTGGTGCCGACGGCCGCGAGCTCGCTGCTCGGGATGAAGCGATCGATCCGTAGATCCTCGGCGCGGATGGTCGTCGCGCCGGCTCCGTGCACTGCGGCGAACGAGACGCGACGCGAAGAAGTCTCCGTGGAGAGGCGCTCGTCGACGGCGCGCATCAACGCGCGGACGCTCGTCGTCGGGTCCAGCACGAGCGCCACCGGCAGGTCGACGCCACAGAGCTCGCGGATGCGCGTGACGAGCTCCACGGCGCCGAGCGAGTCGCCGCCGAGCTTCTGGAAGCTCTGGTCGGCCGCACGCACCTCGTCCTCGGTCAGGCCAAGCGTGACGGCGAACGCCCGCGCGACCCTCTCGGCGGCGGGCACGCCGGGCGCCGACTCGAGCGCCTGGAGCTGCTCGAGCTGCCGACGCTCGATCTCGGCGTGCAGCTCCTCGAGCCGCTCGCCGTAGCGAGCCCGGAGCTTCGGCCGCGCGGGCTTGCTGCTGTCGGTGAGGAGCCCGTTCTCGCGGGTGAACGGCACCGTCTCCAGGACGAAGTCGCGTGGTATCTCGAAGCCACGCAGCCCCTCGCGCGCGGCGATGCGGTCGATCTCTCGACGCACGAGCGCCTTGTCCGCGTCGCCCGCCGGGACGACCACGGCGAGCAGGTACGACCAGAGACTGGTTCCGTGCAGGAACATCTGCCCGATGAAGGGGCTGCCGGCGACGAACAGCTCCTCGAGGCGCGAGACGCTGACGAACTCCCCTTGCGCGAGCTTAAGGACGTTCTTCTTGCGGTCGATCCACACGAACTGGCCGGGGCCGCGCTGCTCCACGACGTCGCCGGTGCAGAAGAACCCCGCTTCGTCGAAGATCTCTCGCGTCGCTTCCGGGTTGCGGTAGTAGCCCGGCACCATGCGACGCGTCTTCACCCGAAGCTCGCCGCGTGGATACGGCTGGTCGGTCTTTCGGTACCCGAGCTCCGGCACGTCGGCGAGCTCGTATGCGGTGACGTTCTCGCGGTTGATCCGGCCATCGGCGGTCACGCCTCCGAGCTCCGTGGAGCCGTACCCGTCGATGACGGGGACGTCGAAGCAGCTCGCTAGGAAAGAGGTGACGGCGGGCGCCGTGGGTGCCGATCCGGTCGTCAGCGCCATCAAGCGATCGCCGAGAAAGGAGCGGCGCATCTCCTCCATCACTTCTGCCTCGGCGTCACGTCCCGGCGCCTTGCGCCGCAGGACCTCCGTCTGGAAGCGCTGGTAGATGACGTTCGCCACGCGCGGCACGGTCCACAGGATGGTGGGCCGGGCGATGCGGATGTCGTCGAAGAGCGTGGACATGTCGGCGGAGCTGACGAACGACGCCAAACCGCCCCGGGTCAGCGAGTCGATGAGCACGAGCTGCCCCATCATGTGGTTCAAGGGCATGAAGCAGACGGTGACCCATGGGAAGTCTGCGAGGAGGTTGTCCCACGTCCGCTGCCAGTAGAGCGTCCAGACCCTCTCCGGGAACATGGCCCCCTTGGGCGTCCCGGTGCTCCCCGATGTGTAGACCAGCGCGCGCAGCGCGTCGTCGGCGACGGGCTCCACGGGCGCGACCGGACCACCATCGCGCCCGAAGCGCTCGACGTCGATCATCAGGTGCGTGCTGACGGCAGCGCTCTGCCTCTCGATGTGCTCGCGACCGCGCGCGAGCGCATCCGCGTGTGAGCGAAGCTGCTCGTGAAAGTCCGTCACCACCACGGCGCGCGCACCCTTGGCCGCGCCCAGGGTCGCCGCGACCGTATCGAGCTGCCCCACGCTGCAGACGACGCACGACAGCTCGGCCCCGCTCATGATGCGCCCGAGCTCCTGAGGCGGCGCAATCGTCGACAGCGGCACGGCGACGGCCCCGAGGTAGAGGCACGCGAGCTCGGCGACCACGCAGTCGACGCTCGGGGCGCCCGAGATGCCGACCATCGTCCCCGGCTCACCCAGTCTCAGGCGCTTGAGGCCCGAGGCGAGCGCCTGGATGCGCTCCCACAGCTCTGCATAGGTGATGTGACGGAACATGGGTCGAGCCCGCGCCTCGCCGCCGTCCACCTCGAAAACTCGTTCGCCGAAGCACGGCCGAGCGGCGTAGAGCTCGCAGGCGAGCGCGAGCCGCCGGAAGCTCGACAGCCCCTCGGCCTTCAACCGCTCGCGCGCCTCCGGCAACGGCGCGGAGCGCTGCAAGTCGAGGTCGTCCTCGAGCAAGCGACGCGACCGTGCGAGTGCTCTCGTCTCCGCGGCCTCGTGGCTCGGTTGGGGGTGCATCCCGCGCGCACGATGCACGCCACGGGCCCCGTCGGGGCTACAGGAGGCGCCGCGCCTTCACGTCGAGGTACGCCTTCACGAGCTCCGGCGTCAGCTCCCCGGGCTTCTCGTCGAGGACGAGCACGCCCGCGTTGCGCAGGCCTCGGATGAGGGCATCGCGCCATGCGAGCGTCTCGGCGGCCGCGGCGCGCACGTAGAGGTCCTCCGCGGTCGCCGAGGGCGCCGTCGCCAGCGTCTCGACGTCCGTGTCGCGCAGCAGGACGCAGAGGGGCAAGTGGCGAGGCATGAGCGCCTTCACGGCGGACGCGAGCTCCTTGGCGGAGCGCGGGTCGAGGAGGTTCGTGAACACGATGAAGAGCGAGCGCACGCGCACCTGCGTGCGCAGGAAGGTCATCGCGGCGTGGTAGTCGCTCGCGGCCAGGCCCGCCTCGAGCGCGTAGGCGGCGCGCGTGAGGCGCCGGCCACCGGCGCGACCGCCCATGGGCGGGACGAACGTGCGTGGCGTCTCGTCGAAGGCGAGCAGGCCGGCCTTGTCGCCGCCGCGCAGGGCCACGTCTGCGGCGAGGAGCGCAGCGTTGAGCGCGTGGTCGATCGCTGTGAGCCCGCCCGTCTCGCCGCGCATGCCGCGCCCCACGTCGATGGCGAAGACCACGTTCTGGTTGGACTCGGCCTGGAACTGCCGCACCGTCAGGTCGTCGCGCCGCGCGGTAGCCCGCCAGTCGACGTGACGGATCTCGTCGCCCACCTGGTAGGGGCGCAGCCGCTCGAACTCGGTGTCCCCGCCTCGCACGCGAAGGCTCCCCATGCGCGCGTCCTGCCGGCCCTGGCGCCTCAGCAGCTCGAGGGCGCGCGCGGCGTGCACGTCGGGGTAGACGTCGACGGCGCCGTCGATGGGCGTGCGCTCCTGCCGGGCCACCAGGCCCAGGGGCGAGGCGTAACGCACGTTCGCCGCGCCGAAGCTGCGCGGTCCGCGGCGCGAGGGCGTCACCTCGTAGCGCACGGTGGCCGTCCCGTAGGGCCCGATCTCGAACGTCCCGGGATTTCCCGCGGCCTCGCACGCCTCGAGCGGGTCGTCGGCGATCGCCCCGCGGAGCGTGCGCCCGCTGCGGTTGCGCAGGTGCAGCGTCACGAGGTTCGGCCGCCCGACCGAGAAGATGGCCGCGACCTGCCGGTCCACGTCCACGCGCCGGCCGAGGGCGAACGCCACGTCCACGAGCAGCCCCGCCAGCAGCGCCCCGTCGATGGCGAGCATCGCCGGCCGCACGCTCGACGCGTACCCGCCGATGGTCCCCACGACCATCGCGAGCAGCGCGAACCAGGCGAGCCTCGCGGTCGGAACCATCGGCGTCAGCCTACCTCGCCAGCGTGTCGAGCGGCTTCGGACACTCGCGCCTCATCTTGCACGCCCCGCACTCCCCTCCCCTCCAGATGGTCTCGAAGCGCGCCTGAGCCGCGTCGAGCATCCACTCGTCGTCGGTCGCGATGCCCAGCTCGAAGTTGCGCCGTCCGTCGCCCTTGGCGCCAAGACCCGCGCCGGTGAAGTTCGCGCTCCCGAGGTAGAGGAGCGCCCCGTCGATCGCGATGAGCTTCATGTGCACCCTCGGGCACAGGCGCATCTGGAAACGCGGGGACGCCAGCCGCTCGCGCCGCGCCCGCAGCTCCTCCCGGAACGGCCGCGACGGCGGCGCCCCGTGCAACAGCCTGACGCTCACTCCGCGGTCGCACAGCGACTGAATCGTGTCGAGGATGGGCACGTAACGCCCGCGGGCGCGGTCGCGCGTCCCGATGGGCGCCTCGACCATGAGCTGCTTCACGTTGGCCGTCGCGATCCACACGCTGGTCGTCGCCCGGGCGATCGCCAGCGTCACGTGCTCGTAGTGCGCGCGGTCGACGAGAAGAGAGAGCGCCGCCCGCCTCGTGTCCATCGCTCAGCGATCGACCGCGTACACGTAGTTGATCTGCGGGAACCGCAGCTCGCGCTCGGCGATCGTCTTCTGCGGCACGGTGGGCCCGTCGACGTATTGCGCGACGAGCGCCTCGCCGGCCGCCTTGTCGTTGGTCGCCTTGATGGTCGCGACCCGCTTCATGAGCTTCTCCCAAGTGGCCGGCAGCTTCTCGTAGTGGATCGTGAACGCCCCCTTGTCGGTCCCGTTCGCCGCCGCCGCGGCCGGGTCGAACGTGATCGCCCCGTCGTCCATCGCGAACCCCACCTGCACCGCCGCGAGCTGCGCGTACGCCTGGTCCGACGTCCCCGAGTGCACGCCCACCGAGATGTGGCGCAGGGCCCACGCCATCCACGCCGCGTACGCCTGCTTCTGCAGGTCGGGTGTCACGATGCCACGCGTCCGCAGCCACTCGAGCCAGTAGACGCCGCCGGTCTCGGCCTTCAGCTCCTCGAGCATCGACGCGAGCTTGCCGCCGAACGCCGCTTCGGGCTTGGCGCCCTTGTACACGTAGACCGCCGTCGGCCCGAGGTTGTGGGTCGCCTCGTGCAGGATCGTGGTCATGAGCTGGGGCTGCGGGTCGTCGGCCCACGCCTTCATCGTCTCGGCGTCGACCAGGGACGCGAGCTGCTTGTGGTACATCGCGAGCGTGTCGGGTGTGGCGCCGATGTTCACCATCGCCACGGTGCGCCCGCGGCCCTCGTCGGCGACCTTGCCCCAGTTCGGCAGGCTCTCACCGGCGACCGCGCCGACGGGCGACCGGTCGTCGCCCGCGTTGAACACGATGTCGATGAAGTCGGGCAGGTGGAAGGACACGTGGCGGGCGGCGTACGGCGCGCCGACGAGCGACGCGAGCTGTCCCTCCATGTCTTGCTCGACCGGCGTCAGCTTCGACTGCCACTGCAGCGACGCCTGGTCGATGCGCGCGAACGTGAGGTGGAACTGTGCCTTGAGGTCGCACGGGTCGGCGAGCACCTCGTCGGGCGCGACGCGCACGTACCACTTGGAGTTCTGCGGGTTCATGCGCGACCACGCTTCGTCGGCAGGTCCCCAGTCGTTCGTGGTGAAGCTCTGCGCTGCCGCGCCCAGATACGCCTTGAGCGCCGCCTCCCCCGCGTCGGTCTCGTCGGCGGCGGCCGCCGCGAGCTCCTTGGAGATCGCCTGCATCGGCTCGCGATAGCGCTCCGTGTAGGGCACGGCCACGAGCGGCGGCGTGCCGCCCGCCGGGTTCTTGTCGACGACCGTGAACGGCCCCATCAGGTCCTTCGCGTTCGGCTGCGTCGCGATGGACTTGCAGTACGCGGCATCGGGCACATCGTGCACCGTCGGGTACGCGTCGGGCACCGCCTTCGGCGCACCCGGGATCGCGGTGCACTGCGGATCGTCGCGCGTCTTGGCGCACACGCACGCGGGACCCCAGTTGCGGCGGAAGAGGCTCTGGCTCCCCGGATCATCGGCGGGAACGCGCGAGGCGAGCGCCTTGGCGCCGCTCATCGTCGCGTAGATGTCGTCGATCGACGCGGCTGCCGCGAGCATGTGCTGGACCAGCTTCTTGTCGACCGCGCTCGCGGTGCGAAGGTCGGTCTCGATGAGCGTCGGCGCGCCCTGGTCGAGATCCTCGTCGACGAGCGCCCGGCGCTTCGCCTCGTCGGGCGTCGACCCCTTCGGCGTCGTCGGGAAGTACCCGAGGATCGCTTGCCGCGACTTCGGCAGGTCGGGCGCGTCCGACGTCGGGTAGAAGAGGAGCGTCGCGATCTCGTCGTCGTCCGGGCGCCCGTTGGAGTTGGCGTCGGCCCGCCAGAAGATCGGCAGGTTCAGGCGCACCGCGGCGCGGTTGAAGTCCTCGCGCGTGAGCGAAGGGCGCGGCGGGCCGGGCACCGTGGACTCCGGGTGGGGCTGCTGCTCGGACTGCGTCGCCTGCGACTTGCACGCGCTCGCGAGCGCCAGGAGCGCCAGCGCGGGGGCCACCGTTCTCATGCCGCGCCAGTCTAGCGCTCGAGTCCGCACTCTTCGAGCGTGCGGCACCGGCTACGCCGCGAGTCGCGGCACGGGGACGGCCTTGACGATCTCGTCGATCCGTTCGTCCGCCGTGATGCCCTGCAGCTGCGCGTCCGGGTGCAGCATGACGCGGTGCCGCAAGACGGGCGCGACCATCGGCTTCACGTCGTCGGGCGTGACGAAGGTGCGCCCCTCGCTCGCCGCGATGACCTGCGCCGCGCGCACGAGGGCGATGCTCGCGCGCGGGCTCGCCCCGAGCTCGATGGCCTTGTCGTCGCGCGTGCGCCGCACCATCTCGACGACGTAGGTGACCACCGCGTCGTCGACGCGTACCCCCTGCGCGTGCTGCTGCATCGCTGCGATCTCCTGCGGCGACGTCGCCGCCTGCAGGGCCGACAGGTCCGTCGGGTCGAAGCCGTCGGCGTGGTGGCGCACGATGGTGCGCTCGACCTCGGGCGGCGGATCGTCCACCGTGAGCTTGAAGAGGAAGCGATCGAGCTGCGCCTCGGGGAGCGGATACGTCCCCTGCGACTCGACCGGGTTCTGTGTGGCGACGACGACGAAGGGCGCCGGCAGCGGGCGCGACGTGCCGTCCACGGTGACCTGGTGGTCCTGCATCGCTTCGAGCAAGGCGCTCTGCGTCTTGGCGGGGGCGCGGTTGATCTCGTCCGCCAGCAGGAGCTGGGCGAAGATCGGCCCCGGGACGAAGCTGAACTTGCCCGTCTCGCGGCTGTAGACGCTCGAGCCGGTGATGTCGCTCGGCATGAGGTCGGGTGTGAACTGGATGCGCTTGAAGGCGCAGCCGCTCACCACGGCCAGCGTCCGGGCGACGAGCGTCTTGCCGAGCCCGGGTGCGCCCTCGACGAGCACGTGCCCCTTGGCGAGGGCGCCGACGAGGACGCCGTCGACGAGCTGCTCCTGGCCGACGATGACGCGGGCCATCTGCTGCTTGATGCGCTCGAAGGTCTGCTGAAACTGGGTCGGGTCCACGCTGCCTCCCTCACCGCTCCTGCTGCATCGCTGCCGCGTATACCACGCTCAGCTCCCTCAGGACGGACAGCTCGTCGCCGAGGGGCGGGGCGCCCGCCTTGGCCTGCATGGCCCTCGCCCAGAGCCGCTGGCAGACGTCCAGCGGCATCCCGGCGCGCGAGGCGAGGAATCCACCGACGTCCATCGAGCCCCGTGGCATGCGCGCCCGCAGGCGCTCGTCGGCGAAGCGCGCGTAGGACGCGAGCGCGTGGGCACCGTTGTGCGAGCGGGAGTAGAGGGCGCCGACGGCGGTGACGTGCTCGGCGAAGGCGCGACGGCGGGGCGGCGGTGCAGGCTTGGGGCGGGACAATCGCGTCCCGGCGCCCAGGAAGAGCACCACGATGAAGGGCACCGCATGGAGGAGCCCCATGCCGAGCCCCGCCCGGAGCAGCGCCGCGATGGGCGTCGACGGCGGGGACACGCCGTCCTCGGGGTCGGCGATACGCATCTCGGAGCGCGAGGTGGCCGCGAGGATCGCCACGAGCGCCGCCGAGTTCCCGGGGTGGGCGATGCCGGCGTTCGTGAGGAGCTCGTCGTCCGCTATGCAGAGCACGCGCCCCTTTCCGTAGGCGACGACGGCCGCGTACGTCGTGTGGTCGTCGAACCAGGCTATCTCCTCGCTGGCGCCCTTGAACGTGAGGCCGCGGTCCCACACGAGCACGGCGTGCTCCTCGGTGCGCGCGTAGATCGCGGACGTCGAGTCCTCCTCGGCGTCGTCGTCTTCCTCACCCGGCTCGGGCTCGACGGCGCGTGCGAGGAGGCGCCGCGCGGTGATCTTGCGCGGTCCCGTCGACGAGGCGTACGAAGCGCCGAATTCCTTGGGCCACTGCGTCGACGAGCCGGCGAGCACGAGGATGCCGCCCGCGTCCACCCAGCGCGCGAGATGCGCTCGCGTGTCGTCGTCGAGCGACGTCTGCTCGACGTCCACGATCACCGCCGGCGTGCGCTCGCCCGCCGCGGGTATGGGCATCGTCGCGAGCGAGGTGTCGAGCCCCTTCACCGTGGCGCCCTGGGCGCGCAGCACGTCGCGCAGCAGCTCCCCACCCGCGGGATCGTCGCCCGCAACACGCGGCTTGAACGACGACGCCCCACCGCACCCGAGCACGAGCGGGAGCAGGATGACGAGCAGCGCCAGTGGCACCGCCTTGACGATCGCCATCGCGCGCTGAGCCGCCCGCGATGCCGCCTCGCGCGTCGCCGGCTCGCCGCCGAACTGCACGCGGTCCACTTCGCGCACGATGTCGCGCAGCGCCGGCTTCGACGCGGCGTCCGCGCACGAGCGGACGTACTCGCCGTTGGTGCGGTCCTTGGTGATGCGCACG
>DATJYG010000394.1:0-2508 GCA_035499695.1 Polyangiaceae bacterium | reverse complement strand
AGCGGGAGCGGCAGCAGCTCGGGCGGCGTCTCGTGCGACTCGACGAGTTGCCCCAACGGTTGCTGCTCGAACGGTTCGTGCATCCAGTACGCGTCGCAGACCCTGCAGACCTGCGGGACGGGCGGCGGCGCGTGTCAGGCCTGCAACGCGCCCAGCGGCGCGAACCAGTGCTCCAACGGCGTCTGCGAGTGCAGCGGTCAGGCCGCGTGCACGGGCAGCGTCGTGTGCTGCTCCGCGGGCTGCGTGAACCCGCAGATCGACCCGAACAACTGCTCCTCGTGCGGCAACGTCTGCCCCAGCGGCGACTCGTGCTCCTCGGGCTCCTGCGTCTGCACCTACTCGACGTGCAACGGCGCGTGCGTCGACTTGCAGACGAACCCGGGCAACTGCGGCACCTGCGGCCACTCTTGCCTGGGCGGCACGTGCGTCGGCGGCTCGTGCCAGCCCTACACGGTCGCGAGCGGCGCCCGCGCCCAGGACCTCGCGCTCGACGCGAGCAACGTCTACTGGACCGACTACTCGAGCCCCGGCGGCGTCCGTCAGTGCACGATCGCCAACTGCACCACGCCCATCACCCTGGCGTCCGGGCAGAACACGCCCGATCGCATCGCCGTGGACGGCTCGTACGTCTACTGGACCAACTACGGTTCGAGCGGCAGCGTCATGCGCTGCGCGATCGGCACGCAGTGCGGCAGCAGCGCCACGGTTCTCGCGTCCGCCGTCGACGCGACCGGCATCGCCCTCGATGCCGCCAACGTGTACTGGACGATGTACCAGAGCACCGGCATGGGCGGCGTCTACGCGTGCTCCAAGGTCGGGTGCGGCGGCACGCCAACGCCGATCACGACCTCGACCACGTACGGCTACTTCGACATCGCGCAGATCAATGGGGGCCTCTACTGGACGTACAACGGCGGCGTCCTCTCCTGCCCCACGAGCGGCTGCACCGGAGCACCGAACCCCGTCACTCCGATGGGAATGTCGGGCGTGGCGCCGTACTACATCGCGGTCGACACGGTCGACGCCTACTTCACGAACGGGCTCCCGAACTACCCCGTGGACTTCTGCTCGCTCTCCGGGAGTTCCGGCGTGGCGACGATCGCGAGCACGGCCAACGGCTACGCGATCACGGTCGACGCGACCTACGTCTACTGGACCGACATCACGGCGCAAGCGGTGCTTTACGCGCCACTCGGCGGAGGGACGCCGTCGACGCTCTATCACTCCTCGACGGCCTACCCCCTCTACGTGAAGCAGAACGCGATCGCCATCTGCTGGACCGCGAGCGACAACTCCGTCATGTGCCGGGCGCGCTGACCGGGCGTCACCGGCGGCGCTTCGCCTTCTTCTTCGCGGCCTTCTTCCTCGCCGGCTTCTTCGCCGTCTTCTTCGGCTTCTTCGGCACCGCCTTCTTCTTCGCCTTGGCCTTACCGAAGTACTTCCGCATCGGCTCGAGGTAGTGCGTGCGCCAGCCCGACTCGTACTGAGCGCCCTGCCCCTCGGGGATCTCGTTGTGGATGATCGTGATCTCGCATCCGCCCGGGACGTCGAGCAGGTGCACCTCGAGGCGGGAGTCGCCCGCGGCGAGCGGGAAGTCGCTCGACCGCCAGCTCTGGACGATGCGTCGCCCAGGCTCGAGCTCGAGGGTCTTGCCCTCGATGTAGCCGTCCCACGCGCTGTACTCGCCTCCGACGTTCGGGTCGACCGAGGCCTTTCCACCCGTCATGCGCGAGTGCCCCCCGGAGTCGAGCCAGGCGGCGTAGATGCGGTCGGCGGACGCGGGCAGGACGGCCTTCAGGCGCACGCTTTCGAGCGGCATGCGGCCCATGGTACTCCCTCCCTCCGATGGATCGCGCGAGCATCGTCGCCCTCGACCGAGCGCACGTCTGGCATCCCTACACGCCGATGGATGCGTGGAAATCGACGGATCCCATCGTCGTCACCCGGGCGCGCGGCGCGTGGCTCGAGGACGCCGACGGGAAGCGGTTCATCGACGGGAACGCCTCGTGGTGGGTCGCGGCGCTCGGACACGGGCATCCCCGGCTGCTGGCGGCGATGCGCACGCAGGCCGAGACCCTCGCGCACTGCTCCCTGGCCGGAATCGCGCACGAGCCGGCGGCTCGCCTCGCCGAGGAGCTCGTGGGGATCGCGCCCCGGGGACTGGAGCGCGTCTTCTTCGTCGACGACGGGTCGACCGCGATCGACGCGGCGGTGAAGATGGCGGCGCAGTCGTGGAAGCAGCTAGGGGCGCCGAAGAAGACGCGCTTCGTCGCCCTCGACGGCGCCTTCCACGGCGACACGGTGGGCGCGACCAGCCTGGGCGGGGTCGAGGTCTTCCGGCGGCTCTACGCCGGCGTCACCTTCGACTGCGTGCACGCGCCCTTCCCCGCGCCGGGCGCCTACGAGCGCGCGATCGACGCGATGGCGACGATCCTCGACGACGCCGCGGGCACGGTCGCGGCGGTGTTCGTCGAGCCGATGTGCCAGGGTGCGGCGGGGATGCGCACG
>DATJYG010000393.1:0-3890 GCA_035499695.1 Polyangiaceae bacterium | reverse complement strand
ATGGAGGGCACCACGTGGGACACGTCGCCCATGTCGGTGCTGCCGGCGCCCACGCGGTCATCGGTCTCCAGGGGCGAGCCGCCGAGAGTCTTCAGGTGCGACCCGAAGCGGCGTGCGAGCGTCATGTTGTTCTTCATGTCCCGGTAGCCCTGGCGCACGCCCATCTCGAGCTTCACGTCGCTGGCGAGGGCCGCCGCCCGAGCGCAGCGCTCGACGATCCCGCGGACGCGCGCGAGCTCCTCCCCGTGGCGGGCGCGCACGCTGAACTCGCACGCGGCGCGCTCCGGGATGATGTTCACCGCCTGCCCGCCGTCGGTGATGAACCCGTGCACGCGGACGCCATCGCGGAAGTGCACGCGCTGGCCGTCGACGAGCCGGAAGGTGTCCATGCACGCCGTGAGGGCGCTGTGCCCCACGTGGGGAGCGGCGGCCGCGTGCGATGGGACGCCCCTGAACTCGAAGGTGATCCAGAGGTTGGCCAGGGCCGGGTGAGCCATGAGATCGCGATCGAACGGGTGGTACATCATCGCGGCGTCGATGCCGTCGAAGACGCGCTGCTCGATCATCTTGATCTTCCCCCCGCCGCCCTCCTCGGCCGGCGTGCCGAGGAGGACCACCTCGCCGCCCGTCCGCGACACGACGCGGGCGGCGGCCAGGAATGCGCCGACCGCACCGGCGGCGATGAGGTTGTGCCCGCAGGCGTGACCGACCCCGGGGAGGGCATCGTACTCGGCGAGGATGGCGACGCGCGGAGTCCCGGTGCCGGCGCGAGCTCGAAACGCCGTCGGCATGCCCGCGACGCCTCGCTCGACCGAGATGCCGCGGGACGAGACGAGCTCGCTCAGCCACGCGCTCGCCTTGTGCTCCTCGAAGCGCAGCTCGGGGTTCGCGTGGATGCGGGACGCGACCGACGCGAGGTCCTTCGCGTCCGCGTCGACGGCGCTGTCGATGGCCGAGGCAAGGTCCGGCGCGAGAGGCATGGTGGGGGGCATCCTGTGCTATCGAGGCGGGTGGGCGCCAATGAAATCCTCGTTGCCGCTGGCGCTGGGCCTGTTGCTCGCTACGGGGGGTTGCCGCGAGCAGGCACCGCAGAAGGCCGCGGCGGTGGCGGTACCCACGGCCGAGGCGAGCGCGATGCCCCCGGCGGCGCCCTCGAGCAGTAACCCGGTGGAAGCCGCGGCGTTCGCCCCGGAGAAGCTCACCGGGGAGGGCCACGCGATGGGCACGCACCTGTCCTTCGCCGCCTACACGACGCCCACGGTGGGCCAGGCGGCGGTGCGCGCGGCGTTCGACGCGGCGACGGCCGAGATCGTGCGCATCGAGAAGCTGATGACGACGTGGGACCCGGCGAGCGAGGTCTCGCGCATCAACGCAGCTGCCGGCAAGGAGGCGGTGCACGTGGGTGACGAGACCTTCGGCGTCATCCAGGAAGCCCTGCACGCGAGCGAGATCAGCGACGGCTGCTTCGACATCACCTTCGAGACGCTGCACGGTCTGTGGAAGTTCGATCAGGACCTCGACCCGCACCCGCCCGCGGCGGCGGACGTGCGCGCGCGTCTCAAGGACGTGGGGTACAAGCACGTGAAGCTCGACACGGCGGCGCGCACGGTCATGATCGACGACCCGCGCACGCACATCGGGCTGGGCGGAATCGCCAAGGGGTACGCCGTCGACAAGGCGGCCAAGGTGCTGCAGGACGCCGGGCTCACCTCGTTCTTCGTGCAGGCAGGGGGCGACCTCCTGACGCGCGGCGAGAAGCCCGACGGCAAGCCGTGGCAGGCGGGCATCCGTGATCCTCGTGGCCCCGAGGGCGACTACTTCGCCCTGATGCAGGTGACCGACCACGCCTTCAGCACCGCGGGCGACTACGAGCGGTCGTACATCGTGGACGGCAAGCGCTACCATCACATCATCGACCCCCACACCGGCTACCCCGCGACGGCGTCGCGCAGCGTCACGATATGGGCGCCGACGGCCCTGCAGGCCGACGAGATCGACGACGCGGTCTTCATCCTCGGCCCCGAGAAGGGTCTGGCCCTCGTCGAATCGATAGACGGCGTCGGCGCCGTGATCGTCGACGCGAAGAACAAGGTGTGGGTCAGCAAGCGCCTCGAGGGCAAGGTGTGGCCCGTGCACCCCCCTCGCGACGCGCTCTGAGTCTCCTCCCCTCCGGCGCAGTCAGCGGCTCACGAGCGCGCGCGCCGCGCTCTCCAGATCCGCAGCGCAGCGCACCTCGTACACGGCGGTGCACTTGGGGGCATACTCCGCCATCGCGCTGTCGCCGTGGCTCCACTGTCCACGCGGCTCGGGGCAGAGCCAGAGCAGGGCGCGTGACCGCTCACGAATGCGATCGAGCACGTCGGCGGCCGGATCGAGGTAGTTGGTGCGACCATCGCCCAGGATGACCACGGTGGTGCGGCGATCCAGCTCGCGTCCGTGGCGGGTCTCGAACTCGCGGAGAACGCGCCCGTAGTTCGAGTTGTCGCCCGAGCGGACGACCCCGCCTCCCCAGGCGCGCGCAACGGCGACTCGGACCGGCTCGCGCTCGAAGAGGCTCGTCGTCTCCCCCAGCTCGCTCACGAAGACGAAGCTGCGCGCACGCGCGAACAGATCCTGCGCCGCGTACGTGAACTCGAGGAGGAACGCGGCGGCCGCGCGCACCGAGTCGCTGACGTCGCAGAGGAGCACCAGCTTGGGACGGTCGCGGTGGCGCTCCTTTCGGGCGAGGTCGAACGGGGCTCCGCCCGTGCGCAGCGCCTTACGCAGCGTGCGGTGTGGATCGATGCGCCCTCGGAGGGCGCGCCGCGCGCGTACGCGTGCCCCGCCGCGGAGCCTCTCGGCGAACCGACGCACCGCGCGGCGCACCTCTTCGATCTCGACGTCGCTGAGCGCGGCGAACGGGGTCGTCTCGATGCGCCGCTCCGCGCGCAGGCGCTCGACCTCGGCGACGCGCTGCTCGTAGCTTCGGCGGACGTAGGCCCGCACTTCGTCATCTGCGGCGTCCAACTCCTTCGCCAGCGCATCCGCGAGAGCCTCGCCACGTTCGCCCAGGGCATCGACGAGACGCGCCCTGAGGGCGGCCAGGGCCTGCCGTGCACCTCCGGCGCCGACTCGGCCGAGGAGGCGATGCGTCAGGAAACCGAGCTGCATCTCGCTGTGGGCGTCGAGATTCTGAGCGACGCCCGCGAGGGCGAGCAGTCGATCCAGATCCGCCCCTCGCTCGAGCAGGAGCCCGAGAGGGGCCATCGCGTCGCCCTGGCTCCGTGCGAGCTCGGAGAGAAGCTCGCGCAGGGCGTCCAGGTCCGGTTCCGAGAACCCCCTTGCCGCCAGCCGCTCCCATAGGGGCCGCCGATCCGGAGCTCCGGCTGCGAAGAACGCGTCGAACGCCGCCTCGTAGCGCGCCCGTTCGGCGCCGCGTTGCAAGACGACAGCGCCCACGGCGTCGCGCACTTGCGCGCCATCCTCGACCCCCACGTGACGCACCGCGCGCACGACATCGAGCGCCTGCGCCGTGGACACGACGAACCCCTCGCGGCGCAAACTCCAGAGGAGCTCGTCGACGACGCGCACGAGAGTCCTCGGATCGGCCATGCCGCAGCCTAGCTCAGGTGGTAGGCTGCAGCCGCCACCCGGGAGGTCCTTGTCATGCGTGGGAGACTCTCGCATGCGCACGCGAGTCGTGTGCTGCTTGCTGCTTTGTTCATTTCATCCGTCGCCTGCGGGACGCGTCCTGCCGACGAATCGCCGCCTGGCGAGGGCGCCGATGGGGGCGCAGGCGCGGAGACGACCGCGCCGAAGCTCGACGACTTCGCGGTGCACGATGACCGGGTGCTAGCGCCTTCGAACCGCTTCGGGGTCATGCGGATGCGCAAGCCCGGGGAGGCGCCTCC
>DATJYG010000392.1:0-4131 GCA_035499695.1 Polyangiaceae bacterium | reverse complement strand
GCGACCCAGTCGAGGTCCTCGGCGTTGTTGCCCATGTGCACGCAGACGAAAGTGGTCTCCGGATGGCGTGCGACGACGTGCTCCAGCGCCGCGAGCAGGTCCATGCGCGGCGGGAACTTCTTCGGGTCGCCGAACCACCAGCGCGGGTGATCCTTGAGCTCGACCCAGCGCTCGTTGTGGTCGTCGTAGGGCTCCCAGAACGCCTTCGGATCCGCCACGTGGATCGAGACGGGCATCCCGAGCTCTCCGAGCCGGTGCCACATCGGATCGAGCTTCGGGTCGTCCACCTTGATGAGGCGGCCCTTGCCATCACGCAGGTAGAGCCCGAGCCGCTTGAACTCCTTGAAGCCGGCGGCGCCGAGCCGAGCGCCCTCCTCGACCTGCGTGACGGCTCGCTGCGCGAAGTCGGACTTGTCCCAGTCGGCGTAGTCGAGGTTCATGTACTCGAGGAACCGCCCCGGGTACTGCCTGTCGGCGGCGGCCTTCGTCTGCTCGAACTCCGAGGGTTGTCCCGTCGCATGCGTCACCAGGCCCCCGCTCAGGTTGACGGCGACGCCGACGCCCGCCGCGTCGAACACGCGGACGGCCTGCGCCAGGTGCTCGGCCGTCGGCTCGACGTGCGTGTGCAGGTCGATCAGCTTGTGCGCGGCGCGCCACGCGTCGGCCTCCGCCTGCACCGCCGCGATGGGATCGGTCGGCGTGGCAGAAGAGGGCGCGGCGGATGCGACTGGCGGAGCGGGAGTGATCGCCGGAGGCGGGGGCGCCGAGACGACGGGAGGCGGCGCGGCGGGCGCCGAGGCGCATGCTGCATAGACGAGCACGCTGGCGAGGAGGAACAGGGGGCGCACGCCGGGCAGCGTACACCCGCTGCCTGGACGTCAGCGCTGCGGGCTCGTGTTCGCCGATTCGCCCGTCTTGGGCGGCGCCGTCTTCGCGGCCGCGGTCTCCTCGTTGCTCGCCGGCGCGCGCGGCGTGCGTCCGCGGTGGAAGGCGAGGTCCTCGGCCGAGCTCTCGGCCGGGAAGTGCATCCCCATGAACGCCACGAAGTCCTCGGCCAGGTCCTCGTCGTGCTGCCGGTCGTAGCCGAGCACGTCCCAGACGCCGAGGCGCGAGCTCAGGATGTGCGAGATCTCGTGGGTCAGCGTCCGCACGAAGCGGGGGTTCGCGACGAGCGCGCCGCTCGCATCCTTGATGAGCGGGTCGTTGCGCAGGAAGAGGTGGTTCAGCGAGTCGACGTACAGGCCCCAGTAGCAGCAGCCCGGCGCGACGGCCTCGAAGCGCGTCGGCAGGTCGTTGAGCGCGCGCGGCGTCTTGCCATCGAGCAGCGTGTTGCCCGGGAGCAGCGAGATGGCGGGCAACACGTCGGGCTGCACGTGGAGGCGCGGGAGCTTGCGGCTGCGCAGGAAGTCACCGTAGCGGTCGAACGCGTCGCGGCACGTGTCGTCGATGACGGCGAGCGCCTGGTCGCTCGGCGTGGTCTCGCCGCGAAGGACGACGGTGGTGCGCCACTCGACGATGCGCATGTGGCAATGCGGGAGCCAGACCGGCTGCGCGAGCCGCTCGGCGGGACGCGGGAGGGCGTCGAAGCGGGTGGCCGGCGGACGGCCGGCCGACGGGGTCGCGACGAATGCGACCATGGCGAGCGTCGCGCACGCCAGGAGGCGCGCGGTTCTCGACGCGAAGAACCATCGGTGTGGGTGGCGGCGGCTCATGAGGCGGGTCGTCGCACGCAACAGCCTAGGTTAGCGTCCACGACTTACGCGCCGAGAGACAAAGCGTGGCCGAGCTTCAGATCGGTCGCATCGCTACTCACTCGCGCGCAACGTTGCGCACATGCCTCGCCCTCAACGCGTGGAAGACGACGCGAGCGTAAAGTTGCGGAAGGAGCGCGTGGGCGGCCGGGACACGCTTGAAAAAGACAGTGTGGGTGAGCGTGGTCGGATCGAGATCGGCGTCGCCGTCGTCGATCATCGCGCCGAACTCGCGAGTGGGCGCGAGCGCGGCCGCGAGTGCTCGCGAGTGGCCGTCGGTGCCCCCGCAGCACGTGTAGAGGTCGAGCAAGCCCACGCCGCCCCGAACGGCCGAGCCGAAGACGTCGTCGGCGCCGTAGAGCGCGTCGAGCAGCACGACGTCGTCGACGCGCACGCCCCCGAGCGCGAGCGTCGCTGCAGCCGCCTGGTATCCCCCCGAGTGCGCGACGACGACGGTGGGGCCGAGCGCGTCCACGTCGAGAATCCGTCCGAGAGGAAGCGCGAGGTGCTCGACGAAGAGCTCCCGCAGCAGCGCTCGCACGCGCCCCGGCTCGGCGAGCTTGCCGGGGTCACCGCTCGCCGCGTCCGGCCGCAGCTCGATGGCGACGAGCATTGCGTTCACGCGGGCTTCGTCGAGCTGCGCCGCGAGGGACGACGCCGTGCGATCCGGCCCGTCCTCGACGCATGGCGCGTCTTCGTCGCCCAGAGCGACGCGGACGCAGCCGTTCCAACCGTGGAAGTAGAGGATGACGCCGGCCCCCTCACCCGCGTCGAACCCCGCCGGCACATGCACGGCGACGGCGGGGCCATCGGCGTCGGCGAACGCGCGGGAATGGAGATCGAGCATCCACGTCTGCGCCCGTGGCGAGGGCTCGGCCTCGGGCCAGCGCGGCGGCGAGTCGGCCATCCCGACGAGCGCCGCGATCGCGCCCGACGCGAGAGAAAGGATGCCGAGCCGCCTCCCCGTCACGTGCCTCCCGCGAACCCGTACGCCGCGGCGTTCTCGAGCGGCGGAAGATCCTGGGCGCGCACGAGCAGCGTGCGCACGGCCCATAGCTCGCGGAACACGCGGTATCGAAGCGCGGTCGTGTCGAGGTAGTCGACGCCGGCCGACCCGCCCGTGCCCGTACGCCGGCCGATCATGCGCTCGACCATGCGCGCGTGCCGCTGCCGGAAGATCACGAACGCCTGCTCGAACGTCGTCAGGCCATCGAGCACCTCGCGCGGCCACGCGAGCAGCGGCAGCTCGCGATAGCTCTCGATGAAGACGAGGGCCGCCCGGATGCGCGAGCCCCGCGCTCGCTCCGGCTCGGGGAGCTCCTCGGCGAGGAGATACGCTCGCGCCGAGGCCACCTCCCCCCGCGCGCGCTCCTCGAGGCGCTTCTTGTCCGCCTCCGTCAGCGCCTGCTCGCGCGCGCCGGCGAGACCGCGCTCCACCATCCGCCGGTGCGCGTCGAGGTACGCCTCGACGAACGCGCGCACCCGCTGCGCGTCGTCCGGTTGCGACGGCGTCGATCCCTGGATCGGCGTCCGGTGAACCCACTCGAGCATCGCGTCGCGCAGTGTCGGCAGATCCGCCAGGCGCGCCCTAACGCGGCGCAGCGACGTCGACTCCGTGCCGTCGTGCTGCTCGAGCGCCTTCTGGTACGACCCCTCGTGTCCGAGCGGCACGCGCTCGACCTCGGCCAGGCCCATGAGGATCTCGATCTCGCGCATCTGCGCCGACTGGAAGCCGCTCGCGCCGGTGAGCTTGTCGCGGAACGCGAGGTAGTCGCGCGTCGTCATGGTCTCCATGAGCTCGAAGTGCGCCGTGAGCTGCCGGAGGATCGTCTCCATGCGCCGGATGCCACGCACCGCCGAGGCGAGCGCCTGCTCCGGCACGGGGACGCGCGCGAAGAGGTTGCGCACCGCGACCATCTCGCGAAGGGCGAGCTTGAACCAAAGCTCGTCGATCTGGTGCACGACGATGAACATCACCTCGTCGTTCGAGAGCTCGTCCTCCCGGGCGCCGATGCCGGTCTGCAGAGCGAGAAGGGGCTCGACCTTGATGTAGTCCCAGTACGGCGTGGATGTGGGCTTCTGCGGCATGGCGGGCGGCATCATAGCCTCCGGGCGCAGCGGTGGCGGCCAAGGCGTCTGCGAGTGGGCGGACGGAGGATCGGTCGACTGCGCCAGCAAGAGAGGGAGTAGCAGCACCGGGAGCGGCGGGAGCAGCAGCGGGAGCGGCGGGAGCAGCAGCGGGAGCAGCGGGACCAGCAGTGGGAGTCGCGGGAGCAGCAGCGGGAGCGGCAGGAGCAGCAGTGGGAGTGGCGGGACCAGCAGTGGGAGCGGCGGGAGCAGCAGCGGGAGCGGCGGGACCAGCAGAGGGAGTGGCGGGACC
>DATJYG010000391.1:0-12584 GCA_035499695.1 Polyangiaceae bacterium | reverse complement strand
GCGCCCTCGCGTCGGCAGACGCGCTCGTCACCCGCGCTGATCAGCTCATCGGGACGCCGGCGTACATGGCGCCCGAGCAGGTGCGGCGCGATCCGGTCGACGCGCGCGCCGACATCTTCGCCTTCGGGGTCACGCTCTACGAAGCGCTGTACGGCAAGCGGCCCTTCGAGACGCCGGCGCGACCTTCGGCAGGCTCGCTGGAAAAGACGATGACGCTGTCGATAACGGACTCGTCGGTCGTCAAGCCGCCACTACCGCCTCGGAACTCGGGCGTGCCACGCCACATCCAGCGCATCGTCTTCAAAGCGCTGGCCCACGAACCGGCGGAGCGCTGGCCGAGCATGGACGCGATGCTCGCCGAGCTGCGCCGCGACCCGTGGCGGCCGTGGCGTCGGGCGGGGGCAGTCGCGACGGCGGTGATCGCGGCGGGCGCCATCGCCGTCGGCTTCGCTCGTCCGACGCGCGACACGCGCTCGATGTGCCACGGCGGCGCCTCGCGGCTCGACACCGTGTGGGGCACTCGCGGGCGAGACCGGGTGCGCACCGCCTTCGCCGCGACGAAGCTGCCGTACGCGGACGCCGCGGCCACCTCGGTGTCGCAAGCGCTCGACGAGTACACGGCGAAGCTGGCGCGCGGCGCGGACGACGCGTGCACGGCGACGCGCGTGCGCGGCGAACAATCCGAAGAAGCGCTGGACCTGCGCACGGCCTGCTACGAGCAGCGCTGGCGCGAAGTGGACGCCCTCGTCCAGGTGCTCGGACGCGCGGACGCCGACACGGTGAAGGAGGCCCCGAACGCCACGAAGTCGCTCTCGTCGATCGACGACTGCGCGGACGTGGCGGCGCTGCGAGCGCCCGTCCCCGTGCCGCGCGATCCGGCGGTGCGTTCGCAGGTGGACGCGCTCGAGCAACGGCTCGCGGGCGTGATGGCGGCCTACGCGGTCGGCAAGGCGGCGGACGCGGCGTCGCAGGGCGACGCGCTCCTCGCGGATGCGCGCCCCGTCGGCTTCGTCCCGCTGCTCGCGCGCGTGAACCTCTGGCGCGGGCGCGCGTTCGCGGATCTCGCGGCCGAGGACAAGTCGATCCCCGCATTCCGAGAAGCCTTCGACGAGGCGCTGGCGTCGCGGGACGACGGCGTGCTCCGGATCGCCGCGGAGAGGCTCGCGCAGGAGTTCATCTACGCACACCAGCCCGCGGAGTTCGACGTCTGGGCCGCCATCGCGCAGTCCACGATCGACCGTGGTGGGCCCGACGTGAAGCTACAGAGCTTCCTCGACCACACGCGCTGCGTCGCCCTCTACAACCTGGGCAAACTCCAGGACCGCCTGACGTGCCTCGAGCGGCACGCGGCGACGGTGGAGCCGACGCGGCCTCTCGACGAGTGGGAGCTGACGACCCTGGGGCTCGCCGCCGTGGATGCCGGGCAGTTCGAGCGCGGCCTGGACTACGTGCACAGAGGCTACGAGTCCTCCCTGAAGCTCTTCGGCCCCGCGCACCCGCGGACGCTGGAGATGCGCATGTACGAGTGCAAGGCGCAGATCGACTCCGGCGACCCCGACGCGGCGCTCGCCATCTGCGGCGAGGCGCTGAAGGCGATGCAGCAGGTGGCGTCCGACGATCCGGCGCTGCTGTCGCGCGATCATCTCTACACGGCGCTCGCGCTCGTCGGCGCCAAGCGCTACGAGGCCGCGCGCGCCGAGCTGGCGCTGGCGCAGTCCCTCGGCGCGGACGAGTCCGACGTGCAGGAGACCACCGCGATGATCGACGCGGCGTCCGGCCATCCGGGGCGCGCGATCCCGCACTACCGGCAGGCGGTGGCCGCCGAGCTGCAGGATCTGCCGCCGGTTCACCCGGACGTCGTCTCGGCGAAGCTCGAGCTGGGCAAGGCGCTGCTGGATCATCACGACGTGGCGGAGGCGCTCAAGGTGCTCCAAGACGCTCTCCAGACGGCGCAGGAGGCGCAGCTCGCTCCGACGATGCGAGCAGACCTCGAGTTCGCGACGGCGCGGGCCCTGTGGGCGAGCGGCAAGGCCGGGAGCAGCGCGCGCGGGCAGGCGATCGACCTGGCCCGCAAGGCTCTCGCCGCCTACGTCGAGCTTCCTCCCAAGAGCCCCGTGCACAGAGCTGCGCGCGACGAGATCGAGGCGTGGGTAGGCGCGTCCACAGCCACGGCGTCGCCTTGAACGGTCACGGCACTTCGACGGCGACCGGCCAGTAGTTGAAGTCATTCAGCCCGCGCGACGACGAGATGAACACGGAGGCGTAGCCCTGAGAGGCGGCCGAGGGGGGCACCGTGACCTTGAGCGTCGCCGTCTCGCCGTTGCCGATCGTGGAGGTGCTGAGCTGCAGCGTCGGCACGAAGGTGCCGTAGCCGGCGAACGCCGTGAGGCTCCAGGGCGGCATCGGAGCCGTCGAGAACCCCGTCAGCGTGAAGGTGGTGCTCGCGCCGGCCTTCACGGTCTGCGTCGTGTTGGGCGACGGAGACACGTCGTAGAAGCCGCCGGCCGGCGCAGGGACGCAGGGGGCCGTGCCGGCGGCGGCAGCGCTGTTGGACCAGATTCGCTGCACGGTGAACCCGTTCTGCTGCAGGGTCTGCCCCTCGCAGAGGTCCGCCACCTCGCCGTCGGTGTACGTCCAGGGATCGGTCGGATCGGTCAGCGCGTAACCGGTGCTGGTGTACGGGAAGGGATCGGTCGACGCCTCCATGATCTCGTGCGACGCCGATGCTTCGAGGTCCGACGCGCCCTCCACGCCGCTCGCGTCGCTGCACGTGGGCACCACCGCGTAGGGCACGTGGTACGCGCCGCTCTGCGTCTCCCAGTGATAGCCGCCGATGAACGAGCCTCCGCCGAGGTCCGCGCACGTGTCGCCCCCGCCGA
This sequence comes from Polyangiaceae bacterium, assembly GCA_035499695.1. Classification (GTDB taxonomy): domain Bacteria; phylum Myxococcota_A; class Polyangia; order Polyangiales; family Polyangiaceae; genus Palsa-1150. The sequence continues at coordinate 9,705 of DATJYG010000391.1, read as the reverse complement.
GGAACCCGCCAGCCGTCGTGCCTTGCGGGTAAAAGAGGACGTAGATGTACCCGCCGGCCACTCCGGAGCCGGCGTCCGCGTCGCCGCCCCCGTCGACGTCGAACGGCGATGGCAACGTGCCGTCGCCGATCTTCTGCTCGATCAACGCCTGCGTATCGAGATCGGTCGGGCTCGTCGGTGCCGTCATCTGCAGCACCACGTGCGCCACGTGAGTCCCCGCCCCCACGCCGTAGTCGTGACCGACCTGCGTGAGCCAGCTCGAGCCGACGATCCAGTCGGCGAAGGACTTCATCGTCGCGTCCTGCGAGTAGCCGGCGAACGTGATCGTCACGAGCTTCGGCGCGGCGACCACGGGGCCGCCGTTGCTCATGATCTGGGGCAATGCGGCGTGTGGCGCCTCGACGAAGCCGGCGTCGGCGTCACCCGCTTCCGCGGGCGCTCCCTCTCCGGATGCGCCGGCATCGTTCGGAGCGGGTCCGTCCGTCGAGCCGTCGATCGGCGCGCCTCCTTCCGGCGAAGCATTGGTTCCGCTGGAGGACGAGCATCCGGCGAGCGCGAGGAGGCCGAGCAAGACGCCGAGGGGGCGCGACAGCGATGTCACGCCGTCTTTCTAGAGCAATGCTCGTGCCCGCTCCAGAACTCAAGTCCCCTGCATGCGCGCCTGCATCATGTCCATCGCGATCGCCGAGACGATCCGCGGGTCCTTGAACACGTTGAGCCGTGGGGCGAGAAGTTTCGCGTAGCGGTCGAAGTAGAGCATCTGCTTCGTCACGAGGACGAAGTCGCGCGGCATCCGCATGCCGTGACGGACCGCGGTCCGCAGGATCGCGGGGATCAGGTCTGCGTACTTGATGGCCGCGAGCTCGCTCGCGAGGAGCGGCTCGTACGCCGCCGCCAGGTCCTTCGAGAGCGCATCGAGGTCCACGTGTCCGCCGACGGCGCCCATGGCCGCCATGACCTCGGCGAGCTTGCGGAAGTCGCCCGACGCGAACGCCATGAGGTAGTCGGTCACCTGCTCGCGGCGCTCGCGCGGGAAGCGGCCGACGATGCCGAAGTCGAGGAAGCCGATGCGTCCGTCGGCGAGGGCCATGAGGTTGCCCGCGTGCACGTCACCGTGGAAGAAGCCGTGTAGGACCATGCACTGGAACCAGGCGCGCATGCCGGCCAGCAGCTTCTCCTCGCCGTCCACGTTCGCCGCCTTGAGCTTCTCGACGTCGTCGACGCGGTGACCGAAGAAGCGCTCCATCACGAGCACGCGCCGGGTCGTGAGCTCGGGAACGACGCGCGGCGCGACCACCTGCGTCTGGCCGTGCTCGACCATGATGCGGTTGAACTCCGCCATGTTCTCGGCCTCGCGCCGGAAGTCGAGCTCCTCGCGGATGTTCGCCTCGAAGTCCTCGACGATGCCGACCGGGTTCGCGAGCTCCCCGCGCGGCGAGAGCGCCAGCGCGCGCGCCGCGAGACGAAGGACGCGCAGGTCGGCCTCAACGATGGCGGCGATCTTCGGGCGCTGGACCTTGATGACCACTTCCTGGCCGTCGAGCAGCCGTGCAGCGTGCACCTGGGCGATGGACGCCGACGCGAGCGGCTCGTGGTCGATGAAGGCGAAGACCTCGTCGGGGTCGCGTCCCAGCTCGGCGCGCAGGATCCGCTGCACGTCCGCGTAATCGAAGGGACGCACCCGATCGAGGCACTTGCGGAACTCGGTGCAGTAGCGCTCGGGGAAGAGCCCCTGGCTCGATGCGATCAGCTGCCCGAGCTTGATGTAGGTGGGCCCGAGGTCCTCGAACGCCGTCCGCAGCACGACGGGCGTGTCCTGCTTCCGGCCTCGCAGCCGCGCCCAGAGCGACCCGAGGAGCGTCCGGACGCCCACCCACGCCGTGACCAGGAGCCGCCGCACCGTGCGCGACGTGGCGAGCGCCACGACGCCCAGCCCGGCGACCGCCAGCCACGCGACGATCGACCCTCGGGCGAGCTGCGAGGTCGCCAGCGCGGCGCCCGTCGCCGGCCCGGCGAGCAGCGCGGCCGTCGGCGTGCATGTCTCGCAGACGACGAACCGGGCGTGGGTTCCCCCCTCGACGCCGATGCGCGCCGGCTCACCGGGCGGCAGGGCGGTCCCGCAGACGCCGCAGGCAGCGGCTCGCCGCAGGGTCGCAGTCACGAGGCACACGTCTCCCGTGGCGCACGCGCCGGGTGCACGGCTCATGCGCGTGATACATGAGTCACGTTGTATCACGCGTCAAGGGCGGCCGCGCGCTTTTCGCCGTCTCAGCTCAGAAAAGACCGATGGCGAAGTGGAAGGCGCCGATGTCCTCGTAGCTCTTGCGGGTCACGTTGAACCCGTAGTCGAAGACGAGCGGACCGACGGGCGTCTCGACGCGGATGCCGGCGCCGACGTCGGCGCGAATCGTGAGCGGGTGGTCGAGGATGTAGCCCGGGTCGGACCAGAGGTTCCCGAAGTCGCTGAAGAGGGCCATGTCGAGCGGCGCGCGCACGGGGAAGCGAAGCTCGAAGCGCGGGTTGACCATCAGGTTCCCGCCGCGGATGGGAACCTGGCAGTTGCTCTGGCTCGTGCACTGGATCTGGCCCGGCCCCGTGCCGATCTGGTCGGCGACGTCCTGCGGGATGAAGGCGTCCTGCAGCCAGCCGCGCATCGAATCGAAGCCGCCCATGAAGAACTGGCGGTCCGGATACGTGCAGTAGGGCTGCGACACGGTGCTGTTGAAGAAGGGCGTCCTGCACGCTTGCACGTTCACGACCTCGCCGAGCCTCAGCTCCGCGGCGAACGAGATCGTCTTGGTGATCGGGACGTAGCCGGCGAGCGTCTGCGTGAGGCGCAGCGCGTGGTTCTCGAACTGCTGCGACCTGAGGTTCACGTTCGGATCCTCGACGGGATACGCGTTCACGTCTTCCACGCCGGCGGCGAAGTAAGTCCCTCGGTGGGCGTTGAACGCGTTGTCGCGACGATCCCAGGTGACGCCGAGCTTCGCGGCGATGACGTTGCTCTGCCCGTCGGGGACGCGGAGAAGGCGCGCGAGCTGCGAGTTGCCCTGGTTCGCGGGCGAGTTGAGGTACGTCTGGATGGTGTTGAACTGGAAGAGGTAAACGTTGTTGTTCTCGTAGTCCGGCCCGCCGCTGACCTGGACCTCGCGGACCGGTCGCCAGATGAGCGTCCCCGCGACGGCGGCCTTCGCGAGCGTGAAGTCGCGCTCGAGGTCGCGCACGTACACGCCGTCGAGCTGCGAGCGCACCGTCGGGCCGAGGCCCATCTCGGGGAAGCCGAAGGTCAGCGTGTTGCGCGTGGCGATGCGGTCGGCGGTGCTGAGCGGGCCGTAGTTCTGCGCGACCTGCGGGTCGAGGATGAGGAAGTCGGGGAGGTAGGACGCCTGCACGTGCGCCGTCACCGAGATGGCGTAGCCGAGGAGGTTGCGGTGCCCGTACTCGAGCACGCCGCGCACGCCCTCCCCCGTCGAGAACCCTGGCCGGACCTCGACGTACTGCGTGGGCCTTTCGATGACGTCGATGATGACGCCCTTGCGCGGCGCCGGCACGTACGGATCGGCGAGCCCCACCTGGATGCTCGAGAAGACGCCGAGCGTCGCCAGGCGCTCCTGCGACTTGCGCACGTCGCTCGTGCGGTACGGCTGCCCCACGGTGAGTGCGACGCGGCGGCGCGCGACGCTCTCGCGCGTCGTCTGCAGGCCGCGGATCGTGATGTCGCTCACGATCACCTGGTCGCCCTCGGTCACGTCGAAGCGCACGCGGGCGCGCGTGTTGTCGAGCGACGGCTCGAGCGTGTACTTGACGTCGACGTAGAAGTACCCGAGCTCCTTGTACCAATCGACGATGCGCCGGCGTGCGTCGTCGAGCTGCGCGGTGCTCACGTAATCGCCCACGGGGACCTGCGCGGCATCGGCGACGTCCTTCTCGCTCGCGCTCCTCACGCCCGTGAAGGCGACGTCCCAGATCTGCGTCCGCGGTCCGAGCTTCACCGGGATGACGAGCTGCATCGCGGGCGCGCACTCGACGTCCTTCGAGCCGCCCGGCCGGCACGTGAACGAGGAATCGAGCGGCTGCACCGGCAGCGGCAGCCCCGCCGAGTCGTACGTGCACACGTCCGTCGGCATCGGCGGAAGCGGCAGGGGGACGCATTTGCCCGGCGGTGACCGCCGATCGCACTGGGCGCGCACGACCTGGACGGGGCCGACGATCGCGTGCAGGAACCCTTCGTTTCGATAGAGCTCCTGCACGTGCTCGGCGGCGCGGTCGTACGTGTCGGCGACGAACGTCGCGTCGGGCTGCAAGTCGATCGGCACGGGGCGAGCACCCGTCTCGACGTCTCCGGCGCCTTCGCCGATGTTGACGCTCACGCTCTTCGGGTCCGGATTGACGAAGAGCTCGGCCCCGGGAAGCTCCTCCTCGAGGTAGCTGTCGATCTCGGTCCCGATCTCCGCCGACGATCGCGGGCCGCCGTTGGACAGGCGGCGGACGGACTCCGGCTTGAGGCACGGATACCTTCGCGCGACCACGGCGACGCGCGGGTGCTCGACGACGTGGAAGAGGAGCACCTGCACCGGATCCGTCTCGGTGCCGCGGACCTCGGGACGGACCTCGACGTCGAGGAACCCTCGCTTCTGGTAGAAGACGACCAGCTTGTCGGCGAGGTGCGTCGCCGAGCGATCCGTCTCGGTGTCCAGCCCGAGCGCCGCCGTCAGCGTCGCGTCGTCGTAGTGGGTGTTGCCCTCGAACCGCGGCACGAGGAGCGTTCCGGCGTCGACGCGCACCCGGAGCAGCACGCGCTGCTTGTCCGCCGGGCCGACCCACACGACGTCGTGCGAGACCCGGGCGTGATACCAGCCGGCGGCGTGCAGGGCCTGCTCGAGCGCCGTGTCGGCCGCGGCGATCGCGGGCTCGTCGGTGCGGTCGCCGGGGTGGACGCCGTAGGTGCCGGTGAGGTCCATGACCTTGCCGGCCTCGGAGCCGAAGACGTAGAAGCGGCGGTCGTCGACGGTGCGCGGAGGACCCGGCTGCACGTCGAGCATGACGAAGGTGCGCATCGGGTCGTCGGTCGCGCGCGTCTTGATGGCGACGCGTGCCGAGGGGAACCCGTGGAGCGCGCAGTAGCGGACGATGCGCTCGTCGACCTGGTGGACGTCGGCGCCGACGATCTCGGCTCCCTCGCCGAGGTCGGCGTCGCGCAGCAGCTCGGTGTAGTCGAGCGCTGCGCCGTGCAGGTCCACCTGCAGCTTCTGGATCAGCTTGCGCGGTACGACGCGAACGACGAGCAGGGCGCCGCCGTTCTCGGCCGACGCCGTCACCTCGCCGCGCGCGAAGCCGCCGGTGGCGAGCAGCTCGTCGAGGGCGCGGCGTGCGAGGGCCGGCGTGAGCACCATGCCCGGCTTGACGCTCTTGACGTGAGGGACCTGCACGTCGTCCCAGATGTTGCCCTCGAGCTCGGCGGTGACCCGCGCGACCGGCTTGCCCGCGAGGTCCCCCAGCTCCTGCGCGGGCGCGAGCGTCGGCACCTCCGGCGCCGGAGCGGCCGTGGGCGCGGGCGGAATGGGCCTCACATCCTGCGCGGCCGCCCGGACCGAGGTCAGGGCGATGATCGCGAGGATGGCGAGAGCGATCCGCAAGACAACAAGATTGCTACTCGAACTCGAGCCTCCAGCGAAGATCCACGCCGAGGTTGCCCAGGGTGGAGGAGGACACGTCGTTGATGTTGTCGTACGAGCCCTGCACGCTGAAGCGGTTGTTGAGCCGCCACTCGATGTTCGACCGCAGCTCCCTGTCCTCCGACAGGCCGGCCGTGACGCTGGCGCGCACGTCGTTCGTGAGGCGCTTGCCGATGGTCAGCTGGGGCTCGGTCTTGCCGGTCACGGTGGAGTAGGCGCTGCCGAAGCGGAAGTCGTCGATGACGGGGAGGGCCTGCTTGACGGCGTTGCTCGCGCCGCTGGCGGCGCCCAGGTAGTTGAGCGCGATGCTCGCGCCGATGCTGCTCGCCTGGAGCTGATCGAGCTCGGCGCGGGTCATGCCGACGGCGAGCAGCAGCACGATGTCCTCCTGCGAGAGGGAGGGCTCGCTCGTCAGGTCGACGCGCAGGTTGTCGGCGTCGCCGTAGGCGTGCAGGGTGATACGCCAGAGCGATCCGCCGCGCGTCGAGCCGACCGACGCCGCCGCGGGGCCCGTCCCGGCTCCGGTCCCGGCGCCCGCAGCCGCGCTGGCGCTCGTGTCCGTGTAGCGCCGGTACTCGGTGACGGCGGTCACGTCGACGTTGGGGGCGATGCGCGTGGGGTCCTCGAACCGGATGAGCCCCTGCCTCACGTCGAACTCGCTGCTCTGGAAGTGGAAGCGGCCGCCCGGGAGCGTCTGCAGCTCACCGCGGAGGCCGAGGCGCTGGTTGGTCCCGGTGACCTCGAGTGCGCCCGAGTCGATCGAGAGCTGCACCTCGACGAGGTTGTTCTTGACCACCAGCGGGGCGCGCGACCGGACGCGCACGTCGAAGGACACGAGATCGAGCGCCGGGTCGTACGCCGTCACCTGCGTCCTCTTCGCGCGCGCGCCGAGGGACGTGAGGTCCGTCGCGAGGGAGATGGGGCGGGTGTAGGCGAACGAATCGATCGTCACGTCGCCGCTGATGCGCGGCAGGTTCGCTCCGCCCTCGTTGCCGTGTCCGTTCGGGTCGTAGGCGACGACCAGGTCCGCGTCGAAGGTGGCCGCCACGCCGTCGGCCGGGGTGAGGCGCACCCCGCGCGCCGTGATGCGGGAGTCGAGCGCGCCGAGCTCCGTGCCGCGCACGGGCATCGTCGCGTTCAGCGCCACCGTCCCTCCGGCGAACTTGGCGGCGCCCGCCGCCGACAGCTCGGTCGCGCTCGCGTGCACGTCGACCTTCACGTCGGTCACGGCGCTCGGCAGCCCCTGGACCTCGATGTCCTCGGCGGTCGCGTGCAGGTCGCCGGCGATGGTCGGCGAGGACGCGTGCCCCGTGAGGTGCAGGTTGCCCTCGAGCTTGCCGCTCGCCCGCTCGATCTTGGGCACCAGCCGCTGGAGCACCGCGAGATCGACCGGCTGCAGGCGCGCGTCGAGCGCGAGCGTCGGATCGGTCACGAGCTTCGTGACGTTCCCGGTCACCACGAACCCGCCCTGGAACCCCTCGGGCGTCTGGAGCGTGACCTCGAGCGGGGGCATCGACAGCGCGTCGTCGGCGACGAGCAGCGGGACGCTCGGAGGCTGCAGCGTCAGCTTCTGCCCGCCGCGCGAGACCACGGTGGGCCCCAGAAAGATGCGCACCTTCGCCCTGGCCGGATCGTCGAGCGGAACGTCGTCGGCAATGATCTCGCCCCAGAACTGGCCGCCGATGTCCGACGAGCTCGCGCGCACAACGGTGTCGTCGCTCTGCTCCTTGCCCGCGGCACGGACGCGCGCGAGCGCGCCCAGGTCGAGGCCGCGCACCGAGACGCGGCCCGTGAGATGGGAGGAGCGAGCGCGCGTCACCACGACGTCCGTCAGGCTCACCGTGCCGCCGAGGAGGCTGCCCGAGAGGGTCCACTGGCCGTGCGACGACGTGTCCGCCTGGTACGCGGCCTTGTCGAACGGCGGGGCGATCGACGCGCCGCACTTGGTGCGGCCCATGCTGCGCGTCTGCTGCGGGAACCTCTGGGTCATGCCCACGTCGAGGTGCGACGGCGGGAACGAGATCTCGCGCAGGCGCATGCCGCCCACGTCGAGCTCGGCGCGCGCGACGAGCTGGGCATCCGGGCGCGCATCGTCGAGGTTGCCCGTGACGTGCGCGACGCCCGAGACGGCCCCCTCCACGTCGCTACCGAGCGCGCCGAGAGCGTCCACGCGCGAGAGCGGGACGTTCTCGATCATCACGTTGGCCGTCACGTCGCCCCCGCGGCGGACGGAGGCCGAGCCGAGGACGGTCCCTGTCGCGCCGGCGCGCGTGCCCGTCGGCGGCTGGATCTTGTCGAGCACGAAGGACCGCACGTCGACGTCGGCGCCGGCGATTCCCTGCTGCCGGTCGTACCAGCGCATCGACACGTCGGCGTCGCCCTTCGCGAAGTGCTCGCCGTAGATGCCGACCGCAGAGAGCTCGCTCTTCGCGTCGACCGCGATGTACCCCGAGCCGCACACGTCCTCCGGCCCGCCGAGGGCGACGTGGACGTTGGCGCGCGTCGCGATGCGCGCGTCGAGCCCGTCGTAGCGGGGGTCCTGGTCGAGCGCGAACATCGAGAGCAGATCGCGCAGGCCGAAGCCGGGGCTCTGCCCGACGGCGTCGACGGCGAAGCCCTTGCCGAAGCGCAGGGTGGCGGTCGGCACGTCGTACGGGCTGTCGCCCTTCTTGCCGTGCACGTCGGTGAAGTCGACCTGGGGCGCCTCGACGTCGACCTTCACGTGGCCGCCGCTGATGTCCCCGAAGGACACGTCGCTGACGACGAGACCCGAGACCGACTTGATGTCGCCTTCGGGCAGCGGCTTGTTGAACTTGCCCTCGACCTTCGCCGCCGCCTCGACCTTGCCCTTGAGGACGACTGGACCGATGGGCGACACGTCCTCGAGGTCCGCCACCATGTGGGGCACCTCGACGATGAGATCGTTGTGGAAGCCTATCGACACGAGCCCGCCGTCGATCTGCGAGTGCGGCATCGTGACGTGCACGTTCTCGAACCGGAGCGCGTCGGGCCGGATGGCGAGGTGCGTCGCGATCTGCGCCTCGGCGACGCCGAAGATGCGCTCGCGCGCCTTGTCCTCCGCCGGCCGGTCGTAGACGCCGAACGTGTACGTCTTGGCGGTCAACTCGCCGTCGAGCTTGAGCGGGACGATGGTGCCCGAGACGGTCGTCGTGTGAACCTCGCGGATGTCCCAGCCGACCCACGAGCTCCTGTGCACGCCGAGGTCGCGAAGCAGCGCCGTGAAGTCCTCGCCGGCGACGTCGACGCGGGTCTTCTCGACGCGCGCGCCCTTGGCGAGCGGGTCGACCACCGTGTCCGTCAGCGTGACCAGGCCGTTGCCGAGACGGAGCGTCGTCGTGGGGCTGGTCACGACGTTGTTGCGCACCGCGAACTGGCTGTGGAGCTCCGACGCGAAGGAGTACTGGAGGAGCCTGACGTTGTGCGCCTCGAGGTTGCCGCTCACGTCCGGGAGGATCGAGTCCTGGGCGTAGCGCACGTCGGCGTCGAGGCCGATCCATCCGTCGGTCTCCGGGATGCTCGCGAGGCGTTCGGCGATGCCGATGGGCGCGCGCACGCGCACGTGGCCGTCGATGGGCGGGATCTTCACGTCCGGCCCCGGGAACCCCACGTGCAGGTGCCCGAGGGAGAGCTCGACGCGGCGCTTGTCGTCGGCGGGCAGATCGCACGACGGCGTCGTCCCCGCCGCCGGCTCGAGGTCGGCCGAGCCGACGCCCTCGAGCCTCCGGACGAGCAGGTCCGTGGACTCGATGCGCGCCCGCCCCTCGATCGAGCAGAGGGCGTCGTCGTCGGTCGCCACCCCTCCGCTCGGCAGCGCGTGCGTGTGGTGCACCGTGGCCTGCCCGGCGCGAACGGAGACCTCGAACGCCGGGAGCTCCGTCTCACCCTGGTCGGTCACGACGTCGAGATCGAGCGACTTGGCGACGACCTGCGTGCCCTCGATGTCGAGATCGAGCGCCGCGTCGGTGAGCGCGAACCCGTTGAAGGGCGCCCGCGTGGGCCACTTGGGTGC
>DATJYG010000390.1:0-4062 GCA_035499695.1 Polyangiaceae bacterium | reverse complement strand
AGCGACTACACCTTCGCGGTGTGGCGCGGCGAGGATCTGGTCCCCATCGGCAAGGCGTACAGCGGTCTGAGCGACGACGAGATCGACGCGATGACGCGCCGTCTCGAGGCGCTCACCGTGGAAGTGCGCGGCGGGCTCCGCTTGGTGCGCCCCGAGGTCGTGCTGGAGGTGGCCTTCGACGGAATCCAGCGTTCCTCGCGACACGCCAGCGGCTTCGCCCTGCGCTTCCCGCGCATCGTGCGCGTGCGCGACGACAAGCGACCCGACGAGGCGGACCGCATCGAGGCCGTCGACGCCATCTTCGAAGCGCAGGTCGCGACGGGGCACCGGGAGCACGCGACGGCCGCGGCACCGAAGCGGGCCCGAAAGAAGCCGCGTCCCACCAACCAGCTCTCCCTCTTCGGCGATGACGACGAGCGCTAGGCCTCGGCGTCGGCGACGAGCTCGATGTGGGTCAGCTCCGAAGCGGGGCCCACGCGCATCGGCGGCCCCCAGTAGCCCGTGCCGGTGCTCACGTAGAGCCACGTGCGTTCGACCCGGTGCAGGCCGCGGATGAACGGCTGATCCAGGCGCGCCAGCCAGTTGAACGGAACCATCTGGCCTCCGTGGACGTGTCCCGAGAGCTGCAGGTCGACGTCGGCCGCCACGGCGTGCGGCAGGGCCTTCGGCTGGTGGGCGAGCAGGACGACGGCCCGCGCCGGATCGCGGCCCGCGAGAGCGCCCGCCACGTCTTGCCCGTGGTGCGGGAGCATGCGCCCGGAGCTCGAGTCGTCGACGCCCGCGAGGTCGAACAGGCCGCCACGGATCTCGACGCGCTCGTTGCGCAGCACGCGGATGCCGAGGGTCTTCAGGTGCGCGATCCAGGCGTCGGCGCCGGAGTAGTACTCGTGATTGCCGGTGACGAAGAACACGCCGTCACGCGCCTTCAGATCGCGCAGCGGCTCGACGAGCGCTCCGAGCTGCTCGACCGTGCCGTCGACGAGGTCCCCCGTGATGACGACCATGTCGGGCGACAGGGCGTTCGCCTCGCGGACCACCTGCTCCACGAAGTCGCGCCCGATCGTCGGGCCGACGTGCACGTCGGTGAGCTGCACGATGCGATAACCGGACGCCGCGCGCGGCAGGCGCGCCAGCGGGATGCGCACGCGCCGCACGTCGAACCCGCGCGCCACGTTGACGGCGCCGCCGATGCCCACCAGGGCCGAGACCCCCGCGACGGTGCCCGCGAGCATGCGTGCGAGGGCGACCCGCCGCTCGGGGTCCTTCGGCAACACCCCGGCGACCGCGGCCACGGCGCGTCCGAGGTCCGCCGCGATCGTGAGGAGGAAGAGGTACAGGGCGAACCCGAGCCACACGTATGCCAGCCACGCCAGCGGCGCGCTCAGCGTGCGCGGCAGCCAGCGCATCCCCAGGAACGCCACCGGGACGCTCACGGCGAGGACGATCAAGGCGACGGTCAGCGTCCTGCCCCACGGGTCCGGCCAGGCGGGGTCCCGAACGAGCCGAGCCCACAGGTACCGGTGCAGCAGCCAGGTGACGGCCGATGCGACCAGGGCGGCTATGGCCATCCGTGCGGCGCTCATGGCTCGACATCCTACGATGCACGGCCGACCGATCCGGTGGCTGATCCGTTCGGGCCCCGGGGCTGATACGCTGGGGTCATCATGGGGCCGCGCGTGCTGCTCCTCGACGACGACACCCAGTTCGTCGAGGAGGCCCAAGCCTCCCTGGCAGGCATGGGCTGCGATGTGACCTGGCTCGCCGGAGGCGACGCCGGGCTGGCGCGCGCCACGACGGACCGATTCGACCTCGTCGTCGCGTCGGCGGAGCTCCGGGGCGTGAACGGATTCCGGCTGTGCAACCGGGTGAAGCGCGACCCGCGGGCCAGCGAGGTTCCGGTGTTCCTGGTGACCACGTCGTCGTCGTCCGAGAGCGTGGACGCGCATCGCGATCTGCCGACGCGCGCCGACGTGTACCTCCGCAAGCCGGTCGTGATGGCCGAGCTCCTCGCCCAGGTGCGCGTGCACGTCCGGTCAGCGGGTCCCCCTCCCCTCGCTCCTCCCGCTTTCCCCGCTGCCCCCGCTCCGCCGGCTCCGGCGGGTCCTCCCCCTCCCCGAGCGCGGGCCAACACGGTCGTCGGGATCGCACCGCCGCCACGCACGCTTCCCCCCCGTCCGGGGCCGAAGGCGGCCGACGGACAGACGATTCAGCGGCTCGCGCACGATCTGTCGGAGGCGCGACGCGAGGCGGAAGCCACGAAGGCACTGCGCGCGCGGATGACCGAGCTGCAGGAGGAGGTGGCCAAGCTGACGCGCGACCTCGGGGAGGCGCGCGCGGCCGCAGCCGTCGCGACCACCCAGGCTGAATCGCTCCGGAAGGCCCGCCCGAGCACGGCGCCGCCTCCGCCCTCCGGGCCGCCCGCGCCAGCGGCACGCGACATCGCCGCGATGCGCGAGATGATCGAGGCGAGGGACTACGAGATCCTTTCGCTGCGCTCGGGGTTCGAGGCGGAGCAGCAGACCGCCGCCGAAGCGTGGGAGCGCGTGCGCGTCGCGGAGGAGGCGCGGACGGCAGCCGAGGTGAAGCTGCGACTGCTCGAGGGCGAGGTCACCGAAGCCGCGAGGAGCCTCGCGGTCGCGCGCAAGGACCGCGACATGGCGGCGCGCCGCGCGGAGGACACGGCCAAGCGCGCCGCGAAGCTCGAGGCGGAGCTGAATGCGACCCACGAGCATCTCGAGAAGGAGCGCGTCGACCGGGTGGCCGACCGCGCCGCGGTCGACGAGGCGCGCGCACACGGCGACAGGGCGGAGGCGGACGCACGCGATCGGACGACGGCAGCCGTGGCGGAGCGCGAGCGCCTGCACGCCGAGCAGATGGCCACGACGCGAGCGCAGCACGAGGCGGCGGTCGCGGCGCTCGAGCGCCAGGCGGCCGAGGGGCGCGCGGCATCCGAGAGGGCGCTCGATGCGATGCGCGCCGACGTCGATCGCGCGACGAAGGCGCTGGAGACGGCCGGTCGGCGCATCCAGGAGCTCGAGACCGCCGCGAACGCGATCGCCGCCGAGGAAACCGAGCGGCGCCTCTCGCAGGCCCGGTCGGCGCACGCCGTGGCCATCTCGTCGTTCGAGCAGGCGCGAGACGACCAGATCGCGCGGCTGCGGATCGAGCACGAGCACGAGGTGGAGCACCTGCAGCACGAGCTCGCGACCGAGCGGGCGCGGGTCGAAGCCGCACGACGCAACGAGGTGGTGGCGACCGACGTGGCGCTCGCCCGCGAGGAGCTGGAGGCGCTGCGCGCCCAGACCGAAGCGCGTCTGGCCGCTGCCGAGCAGAAGGTGCACGCCGCCGAGGAGCGTCGCGCGCGCGAGGTCGCCGACGCGAAGGCCGCCGCCGAGGCGGCGTACGCCAAGCTGGATCACGAGCGCGTCGTGATGGAGCTGCATCGCGACGCGGCGATCGCCGACGCTACGCTGGAGCTGCGCGTGGCACTCGCCAAGACGGTGCAAGAGCGCGACTCGGCGGGCACGAAGGCGCGGACGCAGGCGCGCACCGAGCTCGAGGCGGCACTGCGGGCGCAGCGCGAGACGGACATCCACCAAGCGACGGCCGAGCTCAAGATGGAGCTGGAGGGCGCCCGCGCCGCGGCGGTCGCCGAGCTTCGCCGCGAGCAGGACGCAGAGCTCGATCGCCTTCGCGCCGAGCAGACGCGGGAGCGCTCGGAGGGCGCTGCGCGCGTCGAGGCCATCGAGCGCGCGATGGCGAGCGCACGCGAGGCCCTCGACGGCGAGCGCCGGGCGCGCATCGAGGAGCGCACGGCGGCGGCGGCGAGGATCGACGCGCTCGAGTCCCTCGTCCTCACGCGGGGCGTCGAGATCGAGCAGATGCGCGATGCGGTGGAGGGCAACCCCGAGGTGGCCGCCCTCGAGGGGGAGATCGTGATGCTCCGCACCGAGCTCACGCAGGCACGACGCGCGCTCGAGGAGCACGTGGGGCTCGCGCGGGCTGCCGACGAGCAGATCGAGCGGCATCGCGTGCTGCTCGAGCGCGCGCGCGACGCGCTCG
>DATJYG010000389.1:0-4833 GCA_035499695.1 Polyangiaceae bacterium | reverse complement strand
CCTCGGGCAGCTGGCGCTCGCTGTCGATGGAGCTGCCCACGGCGGGGGCCTCGACCCGCAACGGAGCGACGGTGCTGGCCCCCGGTTCGGACATGCGGATGCTCGGATTGTGCGACGTTTCGCGGGGCGGCGGGCCGAATTCAGCCCGCGTGCCTCAGGGGTGGGTGACGTAGCACGCCCCGGCGCCTCCGGGAGCATCTTTTCGGCCCTTCCAGGCGCCTCAGGCGGCGTCTGCTTCGGCTTCGCCGGCCAGGGCGACGGCCAGGACGCGGTCGGCCGCGCCCCTGGGCACGAGGGATCGGGCCGTCCGGCCCATCGAGGCAACGAGCCGCAAGCGACGGATCTCGGCCACGAGCTTGCCGACGTCCCGCGGGCGGGCCACCGTGCCCGCGCCTGTGCGTACGAGCAGCGCCGCGTTGATCGCCTCGTTTCCGGGGACGAGCCCGGCGACCACCATGGGCCGCCCGGCCGTCAGCGCCTCGGTCACCGTGAGCCCGCCGGCCTTCCCGACGACCACGTGCGCCTCCGTGAGACGCGCCGGCATGTCGCGCTCGAACCCGAGCACGCGCGCCCGCACGCCTGCTCGCGCCGCGGTCCTGCTCACGCGCCGCGCGAGAGCCTCGGCGCGCCCGCACACGACGGTGAGCTCGACGTCGGGAATGCCCGCGAAGGATCGGACGACCGCCCGGATGGGCCCCACTCCGAAGCCGCCGCTCGTGACCAGCACGCGCAGCCGCTCGCCGGGCGCGGGGTCGCGCACGCGAGCGATCGTCTCGAATCCGGGCCTGACCGGAATGCCGGTGACGAAGGTGAGCCCCGGCGCGAAGCCGTGCGCCTCCGCATCCGCCGCCGCGTGGCCGGGCGGAACGCACAGCGCGTCGACGCCCTTCTCGGCCCACACCGCGTGCGTGCCGTAGTCGGTCACCACGCCGACGAGCGGGCACCCGAGGCGTCCCTTGCGGCGCGCGCGACCGAGCACGAGGAGCGGCAGATGGTGGGTCGCGATCACCGCGCGCGGCGCGAGCGCCACGACGTGCGCGACGAGCCCGGCCCATGCGACGTGATCGATGCCGCGCCGAATCGGCTCGAGCGCCCCGTCGCGATGGTTCGCCGCGAAGTACGCGCTCCCGTAGAGCGCCGGGATCCCCGCTTGCGCAGTCAGGTGCGCACCGAGATACGCACGACCGAGAACGCGCGGCGCGTGGTCGAACGTGTCCAGCACGACGACCTCGAGGCCGCGCGCCCGAGCCGTTTCCGCGAGCGCCAGAGCCGCTGCCTTGTGTCCACCACCGACCGACGAGTGCACGAGCACGATGTCCGGGCGCATGTCGCTCTCCCGGTAGAGCAAGCGCCGCGCCCGCGACATTCCACGGCGCAGGTATGCCTACTGCACAGGTGTGCCCACGACCTCGAACGTGTGCTGCCCGTCGTCCTTCACCGGGCAGACGAAGGTCGCGCGTCCCGTGTCCTGCGTGAACGCGACTGGCGCGCCGTCGCAGAGCACCTTCGCGCCGGTGACGTACGCGCTCGAGAGGGACACCTCGTGGGGCAGCCCCCGTGTCTTCGCGTTCGCGGTGTACGTGACCACCATGTCGCCCGGCTTCGGGCGCGCGATCTTCACGATGGTCCCCGCGACGGCGCGCGGGAACATCCGCGCCATCACGAAGGTGGTCGCGGGCCGTTCGTTGCCGCTGTCGTCGTGGAAGCCCCACGCACCGAGCCCCGAGAACTCCCACGCGGTGCTCGACGCGACGTACTGGTCCTGCAGATCGAGCTCGGCGCTCATCCACGCGGGCCCCTGCATGAGGGTCTGGTCGCACCCGAACTCGGTGACGAAGAGCGGCGTGCCCCATCCGGCGCGCTCCTGATCGGCGTGCTGCATGCTGGGCGCCAGGGCGGCCGGGTCCTCGGTCGACCAGCTGGACGGCGTGCAGCTCGAGAACCAGCACGTGTAGATGTGCACGGCGTAGGACGCGGGTCCGTGCGACCACGGCTGCGAGGGGATCTCGGCGACGTCGAACTGGTTGCGCGTCGCGACCGGCTCGAAGAGCAGCGGCGCGTCGGCGTCGATCGCGTGCACGGCGTCGGCCAGCTTCTCGTGGAACGCGTGCAGCTCGTCGAGGTGCAGCAGCACCGGCTCGTTGAACGCTTCGTACCCGAGCACGACCGGATTGCCGACGACGTGCCGGACAATCTGCTGCACCGCGGCGGCGTACGCGTCCTGCAGCGCACGCCCGTCGGTCGCGTTCGCGTTCGCGAAGAAGCTGTACCCGGCCTGGAGCACCTGGCCCGTCGTGCGGCGCGAGTCGCTGTAGGGACCCTGCAGCAGCATCGTGGGCGGCGGGACGATGGCCCAGAGCGGCTCGCCGTCCTCGCCGATCTCCTTGCTGTACGCGTCCTGGTGCATGTCGACGAGCACGTAGAAGTGGTGCTGCTTCGCCATCGCCAGCACGGCGTCCAGCTTGTTCATCCACGCCTGGGCGTACTGCTGCGGGTGCGGCTCGAGGCCGCTCCAGCTCACGGGCAGGCGGATGACGTTCCACCCGAGCTGCTCGATGCGCGACGCCTCGGCCTCGCTCAGGTCGGGGAACGTCTCCTCGGGCGTGCGCCCGTCGCTGAAGGTCACGTCGAAGAGCGTCGTGACCTTCGCGTTGTATCCGCGGAAGAGCAGCTGCCGTCCCTGGCCGTCACGGAAGACGGTGCCGACCACGTGCACGGCCGCCGGGTCGGTCCGCGTGGCCGGGGGCGGCGTCGACTGACCGCCGCTGCTCGACGAGCTGCAGGCGAGGGCGAGCAGAGAAAGCAAGGGGAGCCAGCGCATTGGCTGGCCCCCATTGTGGAAGAGCACGCGACTTGGCGCCACACACCGTGGCGCGGTGTCTCATTTCATGCAGATCGCGCCGCTCCGGCAGTCGGCCATCCGGGAGAGCGTGTCGAGGGACACGGAGCACTGCTCGTTGTTGATGGCGTTCACGCAGCGGTTCAGGGCGTCCTGATCGAGGCCGCGCGGGCAGTTCGTCGCGTTGAGGTCGCTGGACGTGTCCGTCGCGAGCTTCTGCTTGCAGTCCTCGCGCGATCCGTACTTCTGCCCTTGACCGATGTTGTTGCATTTCTGTTCGTGGTCGCAGCGCGCTTCGGCGATGCGGTCGACGGACTTCTGGTCGACGGTGTTCTGCGCGGCCGTGACGCCCGACGGAACTGCGCTCCCGGGCACCGCGTTCGGCGCGGAGCTCGGGGGATTCTGCGAGCTCTGGCCGCCGCAGGCGACGAGGAGGCCGAAGGCGAACGACGCGGCGCATACGGTAGAGGTGGTCTTCATGCGCGCGCGGCCGTGCACGTCGCGAGCCGACTCTCGACGCGCCCGTCGCGCACGCTTAGGTTGCGCAGGGCGATGTACGAAGACGAGCTGAACGAACCGCAAGCGGCCGCGGTCGCCCACACGGAGGGACCTCTGCTCGTCTTCGCCGGCGCCGGCAGCGGCAAGACGCGCGTCATCACGTACCGCATCGCCAACCTCGTCGCCTGCGCGAACGTCGCTCCGTGGCGCATCCTCGCCGTCACGTTCACCAACAAGGCCGCCGGGGAGATGCGCTCGAGGCTCCAGAAGCTCTGCGGGCCCGAGGTGGCGCGCGCCCTCTGGGTCGGCACCTTCCACGCGACCTGCGCGAAGCTCCTCCGCGCCCACGGGGAAGCCGTCGGGGTGAAGCCCAACTTCGTCATCTACGACGCGTCCGACCAGAAGGCGATCGTCTCGCGCGCGCTCAAGGACCTCGACCTCGACGAGCGCCGCTTCCCTCCGCGCGCCGTGCTCGCGGCGATCCACAAGCACAAGCAGGAAGGCCGCGGACCGGACGAGGCGGCGGCGCACTCGTACATGGATGACATCGCGCTCAAGGTCTTCCGCGCGTACGAGGATCGCCTGCGCGCCGCGAACGCGGTCGACTTCGAGGATCTCATCCTGCTCGTCGCGCGCATGCTCGAGAAGACGGAGGAGGGGGACCGCATCCGTCGCCGCTACGACTACGTGCTGGTCGACGAGTTCCAGGACACGAACTTCACGCAGTACCGGTTCCTCCGCGACCTCGTGCGCGACCACAAGAACCTCTGCGTCGTCGGCGACGACGACCAGAGCATCTACCGCTGGCGCGGGGCGGACGTGCGCAACATCCGCAACTTCCGCAAGGACTATCCCGGCGCCACGGTGGTGAAGCTCGAGCAGAACTACCGCTCCACCAAGCGCATCGTGTCCGCCGCCCTCGGCGTCATCGCGCGCTCCACCGAGCGCGAGCCGAAGGAGCTGTGGACCGCGAACGACGACGGAGCGCCCATCCGCGTCGTGGCCGCGCGCGACGAGCGCGACGAGGCCGCGTTCGTCGTCGACGCCATCCAGCGCGCCCGAGCCGACGGCGTGGACCTGCGCGAGGTCGCCGTCTTCTACCGGATCCACGCCCAGTCGCGCGTGCTCGAAGAGGCGCTCCGCGCGGCGAAGGTGCCCTACCAGATCGTAGGCGGGATGAAGTTCTACGAGCGCGCCGAGATCAAGGACGCGCTCGCGTACCTGCGCGTTCTGGTGAACCCGGCGAGCGACGTGGACCTCGCGCGCATCGTGAACGTGCCGGCCCGCGGCATCGGGCAGACGACGGTCGACCGGCTGACCGCCTTCGCGACGCTCGAGGACATCTCGCTGTACGACGCCCTCGCGCGCGTGCACGAGGTGACCGATCTCGGTCCCCCCGCGAAGAAGAAGCTGGCGGCCTTCCGCGAGGTCCTCGAGGGCCTCCGCGCGCGCGCGCCGCACGATTCGCCGAGCGAGCTGCTCGTGGCGATGCTCGA
>DATJYG010000388.1:0-3740 GCA_035499695.1 Polyangiaceae bacterium | reverse complement strand
ATCGACGACGATGAACGGGCTGAGAGGTTGCGGAGCCACGATGGGCCCCGCGTCCTTGCCTCCTCCGGAGCCGGAGCCGGAGTCGCTCGCTGCGCCGCTGCTGGAAGACGAGCCGCTGGAACCGCCGCTGCTCGAGCCCGTCGACCCGTCGTCGCCTCCTGGCGTGCCCAGGCCTCCGTTCGTGGTGCCCGAGCTGCTGCTACCGCAGGCCCACGCCAGCCAGCACGACGTGCCGAGCAACGCCCACGCGACCCGCCTGGAATGGAGCGCCATGGCAAACCCTACCACGTGATGTATGGGAGGCCACGCTACTGATAGACGCGGACGTAGTCGACGTACATCGTCGCGGGGAAGGTGCTCGCGTTGGGCGGGCCGGGCCAGGAGCCGCCGATGGCGAGATCGAAGATGATGTAGAAGTCGTGATCGAACGCCCAGACTTCACCCGACGTGACGGTGGAGGGCGTGATGGTCTCGTAGACGTTGCCGTCTACCGAGAAGACGATCGAGTCCTTCGCCCAGTCGAGCGCATAGAGGTGGTAGCCGTCCGATAGATCGCCCGAGGCGAGCTTGTAGGAGCCGCCCGTCGCCGTGTTCATGGTCGCGTCGGAGGTGTTGCCGCTGTGGATGGTGCCGTACGCGGTCTGGGGCGTCGGCGAGACGACCTCGACGATGTCGATCTCACCGCACGTGGGCCAGCCCTGGCCGTTCGTGTCGCCCATCAGCCAGAAGGCGGGCCACGTCCCTGCGCCGGTCGGGACCTTGATGCTGGCCTCCCAGTGGCCGTACGTCTGCTGGAACTTGCCCTTCGTGGTGATCGATCCCGAGAGGACGCCCCCGTCCGCCGCCTGGGTCGCCGTGATGACGAGATTGCCGTTCTGGACGACGTCGGCCGATGGCGTGTCGTACTCGAGTCCCCACCCCGGCCCGGACGCCGACTCGCCGATGCTCCAGTAGCTCCACTTGGACGGATCGGGGGTGCTCGAGGTCTCGTCGAACTCGTCCGAGAACGTGGGGGCCTTGCCGGCGTCGTTGGTGATGCTCCCGTCTGCAGCGTGGCCATCGACGCCTGAATCGGCCGGCCCGCTCTCGGGCGAGGGAAGGGGAGCGTCGGAGCTCGGGTTCGCGTCGACCGGCGGCGTGCTCCCGTCGTCGCCGGACGATGCATCCGGTTCGCCCGATGCGCCCGCGCCGCCCGACGAAGAGGAGCACGCCCACGCGCCGGCACCGAGGGCCAGCATCGACAGGACCCCCACGAACGCTCGGTAGCTCATGGCTCCACAAGCGTACGCGGCTCGCGCGTCGACGCTACTCGATCGTCGCCATCCGCCGCGCGTCGTCGCGCAGACGTGCGAAGCGCCCTGCACCGACGGCCGCGTGGGACGCGAGCACGTCGCGGTGCCCTTCGAGCCAGGCTTGTCCCGCGGGATCCGGCGCGATCCACGCGAGCTTGCCGCGCCATTCCGGGAGGTCGCCCCACTCCTCCGTGCTCGGCGTGAGCGCCACCATCGCGCTCGTCGGGCTCAGGCCGTTGCGCTTGAAGCAGAGGCGACGGCCCGTGCGACGGGCGAAGACGTCGACGGGTCCTCGCGGGCCCCATTCTCCGAACGCCATGCGCACGTAGTAGGTGCCTCCTGCCGCGAGGCGCGCCTGGAGCACCGGGACCACCTCGTCGGCGATTCCTCCGGCCGACTCCTCCTGGAGCTCGTTCCATCCGACGATCGCGTAGTCGCCGGGCGGGAGCGTCGCGCGCAGGATCGTGCCGTCGGACACGCTGCCGATGAACCGCCCGTCGGCCGTGGCGAGCGTGTAGTAGCCGCCGGGATCGCACGTCGACCGGGGCCACACGAAGACGACGACCGCCGCGTTCGCGTCGGCGCCGCCGTCGCTCGCGGCGTGCGTGTACGGCGGCAGCGAGGCCGCACAACCAGCCACGCCGAGGAGGATCGCGCTCGCCACGAGCGTCGGGGCCCGCACGCACACGATGCTAGAAGATGGTCGCAGGCACGGCGAGCGTCTCGAGCGAGTCGCCCGTGTACGCCGGCGCCGGCGTGCCCTTGCAGCCCGGGGCGACGCTGGTCATCGGAGGCGCGGGGGTGTCGGGGCATCCGCATCCACCGGGAGCGGCGTTCGCGCACCCTTCGATCACCTGCTGCCCGAAGATGGTCAGGTCCGCGCTCGACGCGTACGCACCGGTATAGGACAGAGCGAACCACTGGTTGTCCGCCTGGGCGTTGGCGAGGTTGTTGTCGTCCCAGGCCCAGGCCATCCAGCCGAATCCGTACTTCTCGGCGGTCATGATGACGTCCGAGGGGGCGAGGTTGGTCGGCGACGGGCCGATGTTCCGCCCCGGCCCGAACTCCCCGAAGATGACCACCTGCCCCAGCGCGGCGAGTGCCTTCGCGTCGGTGTCGAGAGCCTGCACGTCGGCGTCGCCCCCGTAGACGTGGCGGTCGAAGATGACGTTCTTCTCCGGATCGCTGTCGAAGACGGCCTGCGCGTACGTCACGAGGTCGGCGTTGTCCTGCCCGCAGCCGCCGGAGGTGATCGAGAGGGTGGCGTGATAGCCGGCCCCGCGCAGCTGGCTGATGGCCGAGATGTAGCTGTCCCTCCAGACGGTGCTGTTCGAGGGGCCCCACTCGTTGCCAATGTTGATGATCGAGTACTTCTCGAGGTGGGTCCACGACGAGGCCTGCGCGACCCAGACCGACACGGCCGAGGACAGCATGTTGGGGTCCGACGAGCACGTCAGCGTTCCCGCCGGCGCCGACCACGCGCCGGGCATCACCGCCATGTGGTCGTAGATCGTCCCGGACGTCTTGCCGGCTCCGCCCTGCAAGAGGGCGATGTTGTTCGCCGCCGGCTGCGTGAAGTCGATGTTCCAGCGGACGGTGTTGGCGTGGGAGGCGGCGAGGCCGGGGGAGCCGTTGTCCCAGTGCAGCTTGTCGACGCCGCGGATGCGAAACTCGTGTCCGTTCGCGTCGTAGAGCTTCCCGTTCAGGACGAAGAAGCCGGTGCCATGGTTGTAGCCCGGGCGCATGACCACGCCGGCATCGGTGGGGGCGTCGCCGCCCGAGTCGACGCTCGAGTCTCCGAGAGGCCCCGCGTCGCCGCGATCCGGGGGTGCTTCCGCGGCAGCATCCCCGGGCGAGGCGTCCGATGCGCCATCGAGAGGCTCGATCCCCGTTCCCGAGTCGCCGTTCGACGAGCCGTTGGATCCGCTGCCGCTTCCGCAGGCGCCGAGGGGAGCCGTGATGAGGAGAGCCGCCAGCGCCCGACCCCACCGGTCATCCACCGTGAAAAGCATGGCAGTCAACGTAATCCCTCGAACCGTCGTGAACCACCGGATCTCTCGCGCAGACTCCTCGACCTCCGACGCTGATCGATGGATCTCTCGCGCCAGTGACTCGATTTTCTGACGAGACTCTCGAATCTTTCGTCGTGACGAGCGCTCCTTCGGACGAGACTCTCGCTTTCCTCGCGGAGACTCCTCGTTACCTCGCGCAGAATCCTGGTCCTCTCGCAAGGATCCCCGCTCTTCGCCCGGAGACCCTCGCTCTTGTCGCGCGAGAACCTTTGTTAGACAGAGAGAAAATCGAGTTAGACATCTGGCAAATGGAGTTAAGACGTCGCGGAAACCATGTTCGACGCGCAGATCAGCGCTCATCTCGCACGAAGATCGAGGTATCTCGGCGAGAGATCGTCCGATAACACTGGAAAGACCAGAAGTCAGCGCCGAGAAA
>DATJYG010000387.1:0-14048 GCA_035499695.1 Polyangiaceae bacterium | reverse complement strand
CGAGAAAGCGCCGATCACATCGATCACCAACGCTGATCAGCGTCGGGGAAGCGCTCGTCAGCGCGAGAAGAGCGACGATCGCACACGTCGAACACACCTTTCTGCGTGTCGAACAAGCCTTTCTGCATGTCGAACACACTTCTTGGCGAGTCGAACATGCTTTCTACGGAGGGCAGGCCGTCACTGAGCGCTCTCGAACCAGTTGCGCCAAGCACTCCAACCGGACACGGCGCGCGCGAGGACCTCGTAGCCGCCACGATTCGGGTGAGCACCGTCACCGGCCAGTGCTTCACGCGTCCACGCCGAGGACGCCAGAAGAAGGTTGCAGATCTCCAGGCACGGGACCCCGATCCGCTCGCAGAGCTTCGCGTAGTCCGCGGAGAGGGCGCAGATTCGGGCGTTGGTCTCCCGGTCGTCCGCCACGATGCCCGGGCCGATCATCAGGGTCGGCAGCCAGCGCTGCGCCACGTCCAGGATCGCCTCCGCGTTGGCCAGGGAGTCGGCGCGACCGACTCGGAGTCCACCGTCGACTCCACTCGAGAGGCAATCGTTGGCGCCAAACGAGAACACCAGGCGCCCGTCGCAGTCCGGGGGCAACCGCAAGCTGGCTTCGCCTCTCCAGCGAGCCGCCACTTCGGCGCTCGTGTCGCGGCGAATTCCGAGGTTGTACGCGGTGACGTCGCGCCCGCTCTGACGAGCCTTGGCCACGAGGCGTCCGACCCACCCCAGGGCGTCGTCGTCCCCGGTCCCGTTCACGAAGCTGTCGCCGAAGAAGCAGATGCGCATGGGGCCTGACATCCACCTTAGCGGCGCTGAGCCGCTCGCACCTCACCCCGCGCAGTAGCTCTTCACGCACGACCACGCGTTGGTCATCGGGTTGAAGGCGCAGAAGGGAGTGTCGAATCCGCCGTCGCCGCCGCAGTCGGCGTTGCTGGTGCATGCTGTGCCGGGCTTCTGGCAGTAGTAGCCGGCTGCTCCGTACGTCGGCCCGCAGATGGGGTCCCCGCTCGGCGCGCAGAAGCCGCACGAACCGCAGTCGGAGTCGACGTGGCAGTCGGCGGGCACGCACGCGTTGCCGAGCGCTCCGGCGACGAGCCCGCCGGACTCGCCGCCGCAACGGCAGACCTCTCCCGCCTGGCAATCGGAGTCCTTCGTGCAGTCGTCGTAGCCGCACTGGCCCCGGTAGCAGTACTGCAGCGGCGAGCGCGGCGGCATGTTCTGCCGGCAGTCCGCGTCGGTCGTGCAAGCTCCGCCGTCGCTCTGGTGCAGAGAGCACACGACCGCCTGCGGACGGTGCTGCGGCGGCGGCGCCTGGCAGAGCGGATCCGAGATGGGGCCCCCGTCGGCTCCGACGTTGGAGCCAGGGCTGGCGATGCCGCCGCATGCGCAGAGGAAGAGGCTCCACATGGACGTCCGCAATCGAGTCATGGGTCACCCATTGCAGCCGCTCGTCGCGCACACGAAGTGGCCGACGACCGGCTCGTAGACGCAGCTGTTGCCGCCGCAGGCAGCGCAGTCCTTCGTGGGGTCGACGCACTTGTCGCGGCTGGAGGTGCAAAAGTAGCCCTGCACGGCACCGCACGTGCCGCGGCTCGGGATGCAATAGTTGCCTGCACCGCAGTCGGCGTCCGTGTGGCATTCGGCCGGGACACACTCGGATACGTGGAGGCCGGTTCCGCCGCCCGTCATGTCGGCGCACACGCAAACGACGGTTCTCATAGGGCTCCGAGGTATTCGATGAGGGCGGCGCGATCGGGCGGCGAGAGATCGAGCCCGAAGGGGTGACCCGGCACGGCGCCCGTGCCGTGGAGCCGACCCGTGTAAGACGCGTCGAGGCGCGCGGGGTCGAACATGGCGTCGAGTCCGTCGACGGTTCCGTCGTGAAGCAGCGGTCCCCGCGTGCCGACTCCGTGCAGCGACGGAACGCGGTAACGCCCGGTGCCGCGGACCGGCGACATGCCGAGAACCGGATCGGTTCCGATGGTCGCGATGGGCACGGGCTCGCCCGTCAGCGCCGGAAGCGTGTGGCAAGCGGTGCACTGCGAAGCGAAGAGCGTTGCCCCGTGAGGCCAGGAGGTTGCCGCCGATTCCTCCGACGGCAGCGTGTCCGCCAGCGAGGAGACGTAGGCTGCAAGTGCCAGGGCGACGATCCGGGGGGGCCGAACGGCCTGCTCGTTGGACGTGATGATGAGCGTCTCGATCCGGATGGCGAGAGCCGTGAGGTCGCGCGCCCGCACGGTCGCGTCCTGCTGCAGGTACGTGAGCCAGCGCACGGGGCGCAGGTCGGGGATGCGGGCGGGCTCCGTTCCGGTGCTCGTCGTGACGTCGAGACGTCCCGGGCCCCAGAATGCGGCGGCCGAAGCGAACTTCGGATCGAGGAGCGATCCGTCCGCTGTGAGCATCGCCGAGCCGAGGTCGAGGTCCGCGTTGGGCAGGCCCGCGGACCAGGCTCCGTCGGACGCGCGCCTCGCATGGCAAGTGGAGCACGTCACCGCGAGTGCGACGCTGCCGTCGGCCATCCGCGCGCGGACGAGTCCACCGACGCCGCGCGCGTCATCGACCCAGAGGCCGTAGCGCGTCGCCGCGTCGCGCGACGCGAGGCCGACGCTGAAGTAGGGCGCGAGCTGGGTCGGATACCTCGCGAAGGCTGCTTCACCGAGCGCCAGCAACGCCGGGTCGTCCACCGACGTCACGGACGGAAGACCCAGCGCTGCGGCCGTCGCCGACATCAAGTCGGCCGACGCGCCGCCCGGCGCATCGAGCTCGGTCGCCGAGATGGTCTCGACGGCAGGATTCCACTCGGGGAGCCGGGACCAATCCGCAGCGTCGCCCGACTCGTAGTGAGCCAGGCGAAGAGCGGAGTATCCGTTCGCTGGATTGACGAGCGACCCGACGAGCTCGGCCCTGCGGAACCCCGGATCCACGAGGTACGGCACGGAGGGCGCCGGCTGCGCGGCCTGACCGCACGCGACACCGAGAAGGATCACCAGGAGCCCGTACCGCATGGCGAACCCCTGAAGCCAAGCATGGGCCGAGCCAGGCATTTTGTACGGATTCTCGCGTCTTCCGATGCGCCCGCACCCTGACACGCGATGCTTCCCCGGCACACGCCGGCCCACGGGCACCCGCCCGGCGTCAGCCGTACTTCGGCTCGTACATCATCACGGCCACGTGCTCGCGCAGGTTCGCCGGGCGCGGCGCCTCGGCCAGCCCCTTGGCGTAGGCCTCCTCGGCGACCGCGCACGCGATGGCCAGTGACACGCGGCGCACGTCGGAGAGCGGCGGATAGACGCGGCCGAGGGCGAGGTCCGCCTGGCTCACCTCGGCGGCGAGTGCCTTGGCGGCGACGAGGAACATCTCGTCGGTCACGAGGCGCGCGCGGCTGGCCGTGACCCCGAGGCCGACGCCGGGGAAGATGTATGCGTTGTTTCCCTGGCCGGGGACGAAGCGCTTGCCGTCCAGGGCGATCGGGTCGAACGGGCTCCCGCTCGCGAACACGGCGCGGCCGCCCGACCACGCGTACGCCTCCTCCGCCGTGCACTCGGCCTGCGACGTGGGGTTCGACAGGGCGAAGACGATGGGGCGCTCGTTGTGCCGGCTCATCGCCTCGATGACCGGGCGCGTGAAGGTCCTGCCGACGCCGGCGACGCCGATGATCGCGGTCGGCTTCAGCGACTCGACCGCCGCGGCGAAGTCCGTCGTCGGTGCATGGTCCTTCGCGAAGCTTCGCTTGTGCGCGTTGAGGTCCTTGCGGCTCGAGACGACCAGGCCCTTCGAGTCGAAGAACCACGAGCGGGCGCGCGCCTCGTCGTGCGAGAGGCCCTCCTCGACGAGCGCCATCGCGACGAGCTCGCCGATGCCGATGCCCGCCTCGCCGGCGCCGAAGAAGAGGATG
Source organism: Polyangiaceae bacterium (assembly GCA_035499695.1). Lineage (GTDB taxonomy): Bacteria > Myxococcota_A > Polyangia > Polyangiales > Polyangiaceae > Palsa-1150. Next base: position 10,153 of record DATJYG010000387.1, on the reverse strand, counting down.
CGCTGGTCGCGCAGCCGCCCGCCCGTCAGGTGCAGCGACGAGTAGAGGCCGGCGAGCGCGACGCTCGCGGTGCCCTGGATGTCGTCGTCGAACGTCCGCGCGCGCTCGCGGTATCGCTCGAGCAGGCGGAAGGCGTTGGCGTTGCCGAAGTCCTCCAGCTGCAGGATGGCCTCGGGGAACTGGTCGCGCACCGCCTCCACGAGCTCGTCGACGAGCGCGTCGTACGCCTCGCCGCGCACGCGCGTCTCCTGGATGCCGAGGTAGAGCGGGTCGTGCAGGAGCGTCTCGTTGTCCGTCCCGACGTCGAGCGTGATGGGCAGGCACCACTCCGGGTGCATGCCGGCGCAGGCGACGTACAGCGCGAGCTTGCCGACCGGGATGCCCATGCCGTTCGCGCCCAGGTCTCCCAGGCCGAGAATCCGCTCGCCGTCGGTCAGCACGATGATGCGCACGTCGCGTCGCGGCCAGTTGCGGAGCACGTCGGCGACGCGACCGCGATCGCGGCTCGTGACGTAGAGCCCGCGCGGGCGCCGGAAGAAGAGCCCGAACTCCTGGCACGCGTGGCCCACCGTCGGTGTGTAGATGATGGGCATCAGCTCCTCGAGCCGCTCGGCGAGCACGCGGAAGAAGAGCGTCTCGTTCCGGTCGAGCAGCGCGATGAGGTAGATGTACTTCTCGATCGCGCTCGGCTTGCGCGCGACGGCGGCGAGGATGCGCTGCACCTGCTCGTCGAGCGTGGTGACCCGAGCCGGGAGCAGCCCGCGCAGGCCGAGGCTGTCGCGCTCCGCCTCGCTGAAGGCGGTTCCCTTGTTGCGCGTGGGGTCGTGGATGAGGGCGATTCCTCGCGGCGGCGCGTCGGGCATCGCCCGTGAGGCTACTTCTTCTGGCTCTTGGCGAGGAGGTCGGCGAACGTGAAGCGCGCCTCGGCCTTCACCTGCTGCCGGTACTGCTGGTAGGCGCTGCGCTCCTGGTCGTCGCTCAGGGCCTTGATCGACAGCTTCACCTCGCCGCGGCGCGGGTCGACCTCGATGACCTTCGCCTCGAGCTCCTGGCCGATGCTGAACGCCTTGCGCAGCTCGGTGCCGCGCGGCGTGCCGGTGCCGCCCGCCGGGATGTAGCCGCGGCCGTGCCGCCCGGTGACGCCCATGATGCGGACGATGAGGCCGCCGCTCTCGATGAGGTGCACCTTGACCTTCACGGGCTTGTGCGGCTGGACGCGCTGGGGCGTCTCGTTCGCCGCGTCGCCCTGGAGCGCCGGGTGCAGGCCGATCTTGTGGCTCCCCTGGTCCACGTGTGCGACGACGACGTCGATCGGGTCGCCCACCTTCACGACGTCCTCGGGGCCCTCGATGCGCTTGAGCGAGAGGTCGGCCAGGTGAATGAGGCCGTCGATCCCCGGCTCGAGCTCCACGAAGGCGCCGAACGGCTGCAGCCGCACCACCTTGCCGGCGTGCTTGGTGCCCTGCGCGTACTTCTGCGCGACCTGCTGCCACGGGTCGGCGATGGTCGCCTTGCGCGAGAGCCAGATCTTGCCCTTGTCGTCGATCTTGATGACCTTGACCCGCGTCGTCTCGCCGGCCTTGAAGACGTCGCTCGGGCCGTCGCTGCGGTTGTGGCTCATCTCCTGGAGCGGGACGAGCCCCTCGATGCCGCCGACGTCCACGAACGCGCCGAAGGGAACGACGCTGCGCACGATGCCGTCGAGCTCTTCGCCCACCTTGAGCTTCTCGAGCGCCTCGGCGCGTGCCTTCTTGGCCTCCTCCTCGATCATCGAGCGCCGCGAGAGCACGACGTCGCGCCCGCGCTTGGCGTACTGCGTGACCGAGAAGGGGAGCCGCTTGCCGATGAGGTAGTGCAGGTCCGCGCCCAGGTGCAGATCGACGTGCGACCCCGGCGCGAACGCGCGCAGTCCGTCGACGTCCACCTCGATGCCGCCCTTGATGGCGCCCGTGACGAGCCCATCGACGAGCGTCTTCTCGTTGAACGCGGTCTCGAGGCGCGCCTTGGCGCGCTCGGCGCGCTGCGGGTGATGCGTGAGCACGACGAACCCGCCGCGCCCGCCGTCGTTGTGCACGACGGCGATGAACTCCGCGCCGACCTCGAGGGTGACGTGTGGGAGCTTGGGCTCCTTGACCGGCTCGGGCGCCGGCTCCTCCGGTGCAGCCTCGGCCGCCGGCGCCGCCTCCGTCGCTGCAGCTTCCTCCGCTTGCTCCGGCGCTGCCGCCTGCTCGGTCGCTGCCGCTTGCTCGGTCGCCGCCTGAGGCGCCGTCTCTGTCTCCGCCCCCGCCGCAGCCTCGGCCGCCGGCGCTTCCTCCGTCGCCGCCCTCTCCGTCGCCGCTTCCACGGCAGGCGACGGCGCCGGCGGCGCCTCGTCATCGTCCGGCAAGAGCAGCTCTCGCCGGTCGAAGATCGCCTTCGCCTTGCCGGGGATGTCGATGAGGATCGCGTCGTCGGTGATCTCGATGATCCTGCCGAACACGATGTCGCCGAGATTCACCGGCGGCCGCTCGCGCGGCGGACCGGCCTTCTTCTCGCGCTTGCGCTTCTCGATCTTCGGCGCCGCGTTGGGATCGGCCGCCTCGGCCGCCTCACCCTCGCCGCCCTGGGCTTCCTCGCCGCCTTCACCCTCGGCGCCGGCACCCGGCGCATTCGCGTCAGCGTGCGCGCCCTTCTTCTTGCGGCGGCGCCGTCGGCGCTTCTTCTCTCCGGCCGGCGCTCCCGGCTGCCCCTCGGCCGCCGTCGCCGGGTGCGTCTCGCCGTTCGTCGCCTCGTGCGACTCGCCCTCGCCCTCGCTCTCGCCCTCGGGCGCATGCTCCGCGGCCGTCGTCTCCGCGGCAGCCGTGTCCGTGGCAGTCGTCTCCGCTGCAGGCGCTTCGGGAGGATTCGCCGATTCAGCCGGCGCTTGTGACGCGGCCGTTTGCTCGGAGGTAGGCGGTTCGGGGTTGCTCATTGGGTCAGGTGGCGAGGGCGCCGGAGCCTAGCGCAATCCGCGGGGCTTTTCCCGCGCCGGCATGGGGCAGGTGGGCGGCGAGACGGTTCTGGTAATAGAAGATGAGCCGCGTGTCGACGAGCAGCAGGGAGTCCCCCCGCGCCTCCAGCACCGGCGTCGTGTGATAACCGCTGAACGCGCGAAGCGCCTCGTCCAGGATCTCCCTCCCGGACGACCGCGCCAGCCGGGGCAGGAGCACGACGCGCCCCCGTGACTCCAGCTCCTTGAGCCTGTCGCGCGTGTTCTCGACGGCCTGGGCGAGCTCGGCCCGGGGGACGAGCACGTCGTCCTGCGCGCGGAGCATGGCGAAGATATCCCGGCCTCCCACGCCCTTCCGGAGCTCCTCGAACGCGCAGTGGGCCACGAGGTGCGTCGGCATCACGACCGTGTCGCGCAGGTACGCATCCACGATGGCCTCGCCGAGCTCGCGCGTGTACTGCGTGTCGCGCGCCGCGTCCGGTCCGATGCGTCCGTTCGCGTCGGTCAGGTACGTCAGCGGGTCGACCACGTGCCCGCGCGCGTCGTGCGACACGCCGTCCTCGTCCACGGCGTTGCCGAAGCAGTCGAGCGGGCGCGAGAAGCGCACCACGCACCCCGCGTCGAGCCCGAGCAGCTTGCGGATGAACGCCGCGACGCGCCCAGGCCGCGTCGATTCGTCGTCCTCGATGATGTAGCGGTGCTTGCCCTCTTCCTGGAGGAAGTCGTCGATGAGCGTCTCGGCCTCGAGCGTCAGCAGGTAATTGAGCGTCACCGGGACGAAGAACACCTTCTGCGCCTTGCCGGCGGCCGCCGTGCGCGCCATCGCCTCGACCCCGGTGCCGGCGAGGCCCAGCTTCAGCTTCCGCTCGACGGCGCCCGAGCGCGATCGCGTGCCGCCCGGGAAGAAGAGCGAGTGGTACCCGCGCTCGATGAGGACGCACGAGTAGGCCTTGAGCACGTCCTTGTAGAGCCCGTGCTTCAGGCGCCGGTCGACCCGGTACGCCCCCAGGTTGTGCATGAAGAAGGACAGCACCGGGTTGGTGAACAGGTTCTTGCCGGCTCCGTACGTCGCGGGCGGCAGGCCAGCGCGCTCGAGGGCGAAGCCGAAGACCACCGAGTCCAGGTTCGACAGGTGCGTCGGGACGAATACGATGGTGCCCTTCTCGGCGAGCGTCCGGACGGTCCCCACGGGGCCCTCGATGACGACGCGCCCGTCGAGCGCGCGCAGGTCGAAGGCGCCGCCGAGGTGCCGCAGGGTCTGCGCCGGCGACAGCAGGGCTCCGATGAGCGGCGCCGCCGCCCGTGACGCGAACTTGTAGACGCGCGGGTCGAAGTTCCCGGCGACGTCGCGCGCGTACGCCCGCACCACGTGGTGCAGCTTCGTTCGAGCCTCGTCGGCGCTCAGCCGCGCCAGCGACCTGGCGATCGAGCGCCACTCGCCGAGCGTCACCGTGTCGTCGCTCCCGGCGATCTGCTGCCGGCGCACCTCGAGGAACGCCGCCTCACTCAGCGCCAGCTGCGGGTCACGGATGGCGTCGCAAGCGCGCCGGACGACCTCGTCGACGATGGCGTCCTTCTGCTCGTTGAACCGGAAGATCGGGGGCTTCAATCAGTGACTAGGCGTACCCCTGCGCCTTCGTCTCGTCGACCCCGTCGAGCGACCAGTCGAGCCCGGGCGGGCATTCGAGGCCGATGGCGGACGGGTCGGGGAACTTCAGGCCGCAGGCCTTCACGGCCGGCTTGATGTCGGTGACGAAGTCCTGCATCACGTCGCCCGAATCGCGCTTCTTGAGGCCGACGTCGATCGCGTAAGCGTTGCCCTCGGTGTGCGGCCTCCCGAACGAGAGCATCCCCTGGCGCAGCCACTTCTCGAAGAAGCGCTGCTTGATGTCGTCGAACTTCTTGCTGCGGCACATCTCGACGACGATGCGCTCGCCGAGGCCCTGGTGGCCCGCCTCCTCCTTGAGGATCTTCTTGATGATCTCGCGGTAGGGCAGAAACGCACACTCCTCGTACTCGCGGAGCTGCCAGAAGCCCCCGCGGTCGTACAGGAACTGCGCCATCGCGAGCTCGAACCAGCTCGCGGCGAAGTCGATGGGCTTCTTGCCCAGCCGCGCGTTCACGTGCGGCTCGACGCTCTCGCCGGTGAACTCCTTGTACATGCGCACCACGACCTCGTAGTGCTCCATCTCCTCGCGGATGTGCCAGGTCATGAACTTGAGCCACTTGAGCTCGGGAACGAATTGGAGCCCATACCCGAACATCTGGGCCGCGGCGAGCTCGCGATACGCTTGGGACTCCATCATTTGAGTCAGCGTTGCGATCATCCGTGAATCCATCTCGCTTTTTGCGGCGTACGACTTGGTGCTCATGATGGGGGCGCGGAGCTTAGCTGGTCCTGACTTTACCCCGCAGGGTGATTCAGCACACATCCAGCCACCGCGCCGCCAGATGTCACAAATGCCTGAAATGACGCAACGAGTGGTGACACAACCGCTGGGTGCAAGCTTTGCAGTGACCGCGGGCAAATGAACAACGTCCGCTGCGGTGAGCGGGCGACGTTCGCTGGGCTCGCCGTTCTCTCCACGGGAGCTCTCTGCGTAGCGTTGGCCGCGTGTAGTTCAAGTTCGGATTCAGGCTCGCTGAGCAGCTGGGGAAGTCCCAGCGGCTCGAGCGGTGGTGGAAACGGTGCCAGTGGCCCGACTGACCCTACAGGCGGCAACGCCGGCAGCGGCAGCGGCAGCGGCAGTGGAGGCGGCGGCTCGGTGAACGAGGACGCCTCCACGCCTGCTGCCGACGCCGGACGCGGGTCGGGTGACGGCGGCGGCGGCGGCGACGCCGTCGTCGACGCGGCCCCGGTCGAGGACACGGGAAGCCCCGCCAACACGTTCAGTCTGGTGAACACGAACGTGAACACCATCGTGTACGGCGAGACGATCTACGGGTACGACCCCATCCCGAACGACTCGGTGCTCGACCTCTCCAAGGTCGGGCTCGCGCTCAGCATCCGCGCCAACACGACGCCGCTGATCGTCGGTTCGGTCGTCTTCTCGCTCGACGGCACGTACACGCACACGGAGAACGCCGCGCCGTACTTCATGTGCAGCGACAACGGCAACGGCACCATCACGAACTGCGGCCAGTACTTCACGAACGGCAAGCACATGCTCACCATCACGCCCTACTCGGCGGGCGACGGTGGCCCCGACAGCGGAGCGATGATGCCTTCGTCCACGCTGTACTTCTCGGTGACCAACGGCGAGGCGGGCGCGCCCGACGCGGGCGGCGGCTGAGCCTAGGCGCGAAGCGCTTCGGTCACCTCGGTCACGATCATCTCGACCAGACGCGCGTAGAGGTCTTCTCCCTCCTCGCGCGTCGCGTCGGCGGGCGCGCCCGTGTAGGCGCGGTCCATCCCGATGTCGCGGAAGCGGCCCTTGCCGGCGCGAATGGCGTCCGAGAGGCTCACGCCGAGCGCCGGGAGGGACTTGTGTTCGTCCTTCACGGGCGCGCCCGCGGCGAGCACGAGCGACGTCTCGTAGCGGCCGGCGTGGCAGTCGCCGCGCTTGAACTCGTCCGACAGCGTGCGGGCCCAGCGCCTCGTCAGGGGTGACGCGACCGACGCACCCGCGCTCCTGGCTGCGGCGCGCACGGCCTCGTCGTGCGCCGGCTCGAGGTGGTTGCTGACGAAGCACACGTGGCTCCACCCGCCGGCGAGAAGCGCAGTGGCGACGCCGTGCAGGTATGCCGTGAGGGCGCTCGGCGCGATGCTCACCGCTCCCGCGAAGCCGCCGGCGAAGTCGGTCACGCCGTAGGCGATGCTGGGAGCGACGAAGGCGCGGACCCCGCGCTGGGCGAGCACGGCGCACGCCCGCGTCGCCGAGGTCTCGCTGATGATCGTGTCGGTCCCGAGCGGCAGGTGCGGTCCGTGCGGCTCGACGCTGCCGACGGGAACGAGCAGCGCGGTCGGTGGCGAGGCGACGGCGGCGCGCGCTTCCTCGGTCGTCAGGTCGGCGAGCCGCACGGTCACGGCTGCTTCTCGCGCTCGCGCTGCCGGAGCAGCTTGCGGTCGACCTTCCCGCGGTCGTTCTTGGGCAGGTCGTCCACGAACTCCACGATGCGCGGGTACTTGTGCTTCGCGAGGCGCGCCTTGGCGAACTCCTGCAGCTCGAGGGCGAGCGCCTGGCTGCCCGAGCGCCCCGCGCGCAGAAGCACGAACGCCTTGGTCTTCACCAGGCCCTCGTCCTCGATTCCGATGACGGCCGCGTGGAGCACCGCCGCGTGCTCCATCAGGCACTCCTCGACCTCGACGGGAGCGACCCAGAGGCCGCTCACCTTGAGCAGCTCGTCGGCCCTGCCGGCGAAGTAGAGGTACCCGTCGGCGTCGATGCGGAAGAGGTCGCCCGTGCGGCACCAGTGTCCGTGGAAGACGCGCCAGCTCTTGTCGCGGTCGAGCCAGTAGCCGTGGCTCACGCTGTCGCCCTTCACCCAGAGGATCCCGATCTCGCCCGGCGGCACCGTCGCCGCGCCCGGTCCGTCGGCGTCCTCGGGTAGGATGCGAAGCTCGTATCCCTCGACGGCCTTGCCGAGCGATCCCGGCTTGATGTCCCCGGGGCGGTTGCTCGCGTAGATGTGGAACATCTCGGCGGAGCCGATCCCGTCGTAGACGTCGCTGCCGAAGCGGTCGAGCCAGCGGCGGAGCAGCGGCTCCGGGAGCGCCTCGCCCGCCGAGAGGGAGAACCGGACGCTCGACAGGTCGAGCCCCGGCTTGCCGGCGTCGCGCAGCGCGTGGTCGTGGTCCAGCAGCTTCCCCAACATCGTCGGCACGTTCGTGACGACCGTGGGCCGGTACATGGTCATCGCTGCCGCGAGCGACTCGGGAGTCGGCCGCTCGCTGAAGAGGCCGACGGTGGCCCCGACGGCGAAGGGGAACATGAGGTTCGTCCCGGTCGCGTACCCGAAGTAGAGACGCGGCACGCTCACGGTGACGTCGCCCTGCGCGTACTTCACGGTGCGCTTGGCGTAGACCTCGGTGTTGAACGCGAAGTCGCGGTGCGAGTGCACGTTGGCCTTCGGCTCGCCCGTCGACCCACTGGTGAAGAGCCAGATGGCCGGCTCGTCGCGGTGCGTGACCGTCGGCGCTCGCATCGGATCGATGCCGCGGAGCTCGTGGGGGAGGCAGCGGAACATCCCGTCGGCGACTCCGCACTCGGCGTCCGGGTCATCCGTTCCCGAGAGCGCCTTCGCGTCCACCACGCACCACACGCGCCGCACTTCGCGTCCGACCGCGCCGGCGCGCATGCGCTCTCGCAGCGCCTCGGCGACGCGCGGGATCGTCACGATGGCCGTCGCGCGGGTGTACTCGACGAGGTACTCGAGCGACTCGAGCGGTACGTCGGGGTTGCCCATGGCGACCACCGCGCCGCGGGCGAGCGTGCCGAAGAAGACCCACGAGAACGCGGGGACGTCGGGCAGCACGATGAGGACGCGCTCGCCGCGCCGCACGTCCGCTTCCTCGAGCGCGGCCGCGAACGCCCGCGAGTGACGCGCCACGTCGTCGTAGGTGTACTCGCGCGAGCCGAAGCGCAGCGCCGTCTTCTTGCCGAGGCCTTCGCGCAGGCGGTCGAACAGGAAGTAGTCGGCGAGGTTGAACCGCTCCGGGAAAGAGACCATCGCGCCCCCGTTTTGGGAGCCGGTGTTTTACGGCGCAGGGTCAGAAAGGTCCAGCGTCCGGAGTACCCGCCGGGACGGGCTCGACGCAGGGCGTCCCTCCGCATGTGTCGACGATTTCCCCGGTGCTGAAGAAGGTCTGGATCTGCTGCTCGGCCTGGGGGATTCGCCGGATGGCCTCGTGCACCTGGTTGTCCGATCCCGGCGTCTTGTTCGTGTCCGGCGGTACGGGCATGCCGTGGATGTCCCACGTCGTGAGGCCGCTCGAGAGGGGCCCTTTCGTCGGCGTCAGGCCGTACGGCGTCGTGACCGCGGGCGACATGAGCGGCTCGCCTTCGGTGCGCGCGATCATCTCGGTGAGCAGGTTTTGCACCTGGGCGTCGTAGAGACCCATCTGCGAGAGCACCTGTTTCTTCGGCACGCCGCGCAGGGGCGCTTTCAGGATGTACGGCGCGATGGTCGCCGGATCGACGTAGTCGGCCTGCATCTGCCAGAGCTGGAAGAGCATGGTCACGTCGAGTGGGTCGGGGTACTGCTCCGGGACCAGCAGGTCCGCGAGCCGCCAGTCCGTCGAGCGCGGCATCATGGAGCCCCAGAATCCACCGCCGCATCCGAGCACGCCGCGGAGGACGTCGGGGTCGTAGCCCATGAAGGCCATGCCCATGATGCCGCCCAGGGAGATGCCGTAGTAGGTGAGGTGCGTCGGATCGGCCACGGTTGCGCTGCCGTCGCCCGCCTTGCCGCTCAGGGTCATCGCGGGATCCTTCGCGATCTGTCCGCGCATCGTGCGCGCGAGGACCATCGCGTTGACGAGCGCCTGCTGCAGGCGGTCGGTGGAGTAGGGCAGCTTCGAGAAGTCGGCCGGGATCTCGCCGAAGACGTCGTTGTTCCCGTTGTCGACGGGGTCCTCGTGGGCGGAGAAGCCGATCCAGTCGGTGGCGACCATCACGTAGCCCTCGAGGTTCGCGAAGTCCTGCGCCCACGAGCCGGTCGCGTCTCCGAGCTCGCCCTCACCCGTCCCGAAGAGACCGTGCCCGTAGAGGATGATGGGCAACGGCTGCTTCGTCGCCGCGGCGCGCGGGATGATCACGGTGAAGGGCGCCTGGTACGAACCGAGCAGCACCGGGTTGCCGCTCGCGTCGAAGTGGAGCAGCGCCTCGGGCTTCGACTCGTCGGCGTTGTCGATGAACTGCGGCACGGTGAAGGTGCCGCGGATGCGCCGGAGGGTCGTCGGCGTGTTGAATTCGTCGACCGAGGTGATCGTGTACCCCGCGCCGTCGGGCCCGACCGCCTCGAGCGCCTGGTCGCGCATCGAGAGCACGTGGCCCGTCAGCGCCTCGTCGCTTCCCGTCACGAAGTCCCACGCCACGACGAGCTGGTTGCTCGGAACGCCGGCAGCGGTGAGCGCCGCGACGATCTCCGGCATGCGTGCGAGCTGGGCCTGCGACATCGCGTCCGGAGGAGCAGCGCCCTGGAGCATCACCTGGAAGAGAGGAGGAGGTGTCGGCTGCGCGCCGT
>DATJYG010000386.1:0-6003 GCA_035499695.1 Polyangiaceae bacterium | reverse complement strand
CGCGACTCCACGCTCCACCAGTGGTGGGCCTACCAGCAGCTCCAGCCGCCCACGCCGACGGGCATCGATCGCTTCGCGTGGGGCTCGACCCCGCCGCAGATGGACACGAGCTACAAGTATCCGCGCCTGCTCTGTCCCGCGCCCGACAAGCTCGCGCCCGGGTACCCGTCGCGCTTCTCGATGCTCGCGTACGGACCGGGCGCGATGCCCAACCCGCTGCCGACGACGCCCATCGCCGGGCCCCCGCTCGACGGCAGCATGCCGAGTCCCGCCCGCGGCAACGCGTCCGAGGTGACGACCGCGGCGTGCAACTACGTCAACGCGATCCTCGACGAGTGGGCGCGCAAGGACATGCCCCAGGTGCTGGCGCCGAACGACAAGACGCCTCCGCCCGCGCCCAGCGGGTGCTTCGCGAACGACCCGGCGTGCGACTGGGATCCCGGCGAGTTCATGAGCGGCATCAACGACCTCGTGCACGCGGAGATCAAGAACGTCGAGTACCCGCGCATGGAGGCCGACTACAAGTTCTGCCGCGAGTGGTTCGACGTCTCCGGCGTCCAGCCGAGCGACAACGAGTTCGCGGTGCTCGGCAAGATGAAGGCGAAGCTGCAGGGGGCGTACAACAAGATCTCGAACATCCCGGTGCGCGACCGCGGTCCGCACAAGGGCGACGTCCCGTGGGCGAACCACGCGAACCGCTCGGAGTACGACTCGTTCGGGACCTTCGGAGAGGAGCGCACGAACTCCGAGACGTGGGGCAACGATCTCTTCGGCGTCGGCTACTCGTTCGAGACCGGCTGGGAGATCCCCGTGGAGTGGGAGCCCGCGAAGGTCGCGAACAACTACGACGTGTGCAACGTCGGCGCAGGCGCCCACGGCGGCTTCGAGGCGTACGCGTACGCCTTCGGGTCCGACAAGTTCGACGTGCTCGACGCCGATCTCGCATCGGGCATCAACGACTACGAGGACGTGGGGGTCCCCGGCACGCCGAACCAGAACCAGCTGAACGACAACATGAACCACTCGGCGTTCGACCTCGACTTCGCCGTCGCGGGCGACAGCTTGTTCGATCAGGACTCGCGTCTGCCCACGAGCGGCTACGCGACGACGCCGACGCAGGGGTCGAACTCCTGGACGCTCTTCAACATCCCGTTCCAGATCACCTTCGTCACCGTCGATATCTCGGTGGGCATCGGGTACTCGTACGAGATCGACGCGCACGTCACGCCGGTGGACCGGCCCGACGTCTGCCACGGGGGGCACGACAAGCCGCCGAAGGGCGGCTGGGACGCTCCGAAGTCGCAGCCGCAGCTCGGTCTGTCGGCGGGGATAAACGCGCAGGGTGAGCTCGACGGGATCATCGACGCGTCGGCGAGCCTCGCCGGGCTCGCAGGAGTCGGCGTGGAGTGCGACATCACCCTGCTCGGGATCGGTCTGCCCGCCAACGCGGCCGCGAACATCTCCCCGAGCGGACTGAGTCTCGACACGTCGCTGAACATGGCGCTGAGCACGCTGAACGGCAGCCTCTCGGTGTACGCCGAGGCGCTGTTCTTCAAGCTGTTCGACATCACGATCATCAGCTGGGACGGGTTCGACACGCGCGTGCCGCTCTTCAACTCGAACACGTCGGCCAGCTTCCCGGCCCTGGCGCCGCTCGGCGGCACCGGACTGCTGAACCCCGAGCACTCGCTCATCGGGCTGTGAAGGCACGCGCGATCGCGATCGCGATCGGGCTGCTCGGAGTGGCCGCGCTCGTCGCCCCGCGTCTGCGGGGGACGACCGAGGCTGCCGACGCGGGGAAGCACGCGCGCGAGCGTCGCTTCGACTGGGCACGCGGGCAGCGCGACGTCTACGCGGTGCGATGGGAAGGGGCGTCGCAGCGCGAGGTGCCGGGCACCGACGAGCCCAAGGACCTCGGCGGCAGCGCGCGTTTCGACGGCGACGTCTCCGTGAGCTCCCTCGGGCGCGGGGCCGACGCGGCGTACACGCTCGTGTACAGGCTCGAGCGCGTCCGCGACTACGGGCTGACGCTCCAGGGGGCGGACCTCGTGTCGGAGAGCGACCGGCGTCTGGCGATCGCGGCGCTCGTCGGCCAGGAGGCCATCGCCCGGGTCGACGCGCGCGGCGTCGTCGAATCCATCGCGTACCGCCGGGGCTCGCCGCCCTCGACGCGAGAGCTGCTCCGGCAGGTGATCGCGATGATGCGCGTCACCCTGCCCGAGGACGCTCGCGCGACGAGCTGGAACGCGCGCGAGCCGACGCCGACGGGTCTCGCGCGCGTGCACTACGAGGACGAGGGCGACGTGCTGCGGCGCGTGCGCGTGTCGTACGACGGGATCACGGGGCTGGACGCCGTCGCGGAGGGGGACGTGGACCAGGAGCTGTCGTCCACGGCGACCATCGAGCTCGACGAGCGCGGCCGGCTGCGCGCCGTGAACGACGCCGAGACGCTGCGTGCGCGCGCCGCGGAGGGGGTGCTGGCGTCGCGCTGGAGCTTCGCGGCGAAGCTCGCGACCTCCGGCGCGTTCGACGCGCAGGCCGTGAGGCTCGACGACACCGACGAGGCGACCGGCGCGTCGCAGCTCGCCCGCGAGCGGCAACGCGGCCGCGACGAGCGGCTGTCGGAGGGATGGGACCTCGGGGCCATCGAGGTGCAGCTCGGGATGTACGGCAGGGGCGGACGCATCGATCCCAAGTTCGTGCCGAGCGCCGCGGCCTGGGTCCGCCTGCATCCCGAGTCGTGCGCGCATCTCGTGGCCTGGTTCGAGGATCCGCGGCTGACGGACCTCGGGCGACAGCTCGTGCTCGACGTCCTCTCGGCGGCGGGATCGGACGAGGCACAGGCGGCGATGCGCGCGGCGATGCAGACGCCGGCGTCGCGCGAACCGGCGCTGCGCGGCGCGCTGGTGCAGCGCTTCGTCTTCGTGGCGGAGCCCACGCCGGAGTCGGCCCGCTTCGTCATGGGGGTGTATGACGCGTCCCGCTCGGCGGGAGAGGACAGCGTGGCGTTCCGCGCCGCGGCGGCGCTCGGTGCGATCGTCGAGCACCTGAGCGGTGCCGACGCGCTCGCCGCGGAGATCGACCGGCGCCTGCGCGACGATCTGGCCTTGCGCCGTTCGCCCACGGAGTCCGTCGCGTTGCTGCTGGCGCTCGGCAACGCGCGGCAGGAGGAAGACCTCGCGGCCATCGAGGCCTTCGCCGCCGACGAGCAGCCCTCGGTGCGCGAGCAGGTGGCGCGCTCGCTGCGCCGCTTCGACGACCCGACCGCGAGCGCGGCCCTCCTCGAGCTCGTGCGCGACGCGTCCCCCGCGGTCACCCGCGCCTCCTTCCGCGCGCTCCGCGAGCAATCTCTCGACGACGGCGACTGGGAGACCCTCGCGCGCGCCGTCGAGCAGAGCGACACGACGCCGCGAAGCTACGGGGCTCTCGTGGACCTCCTCGAGCGCCGCCCCGACTGCGACGTCGCCCGAGCCGAGCGCATGCTCCGCGTCGTCCTGGACCGCACGCCGGACACCGGCGGCAACCGCGAGCTCAGGGCGCGGGCTGCACAGCTCCTCGACGACCTGAAAGCGGCGCCTTGAACCGGATCCGGAGGTGCCGGGTCAGACGGTCAGTTGGGCTTCTCGGTGCCGCGCTTGGGGTCCGGGCTCGCCTCTGGATCGCGAGCGAGCAATCTCGCCGCACGCGGCCATGCCGAGAGGACGGCCTCGGCGTCGGCGGGCTCGAGCTTCGCGATGCGTTCGCGCGCGAGCCTCCGCTCGTGCCGAAGGATCTCGACGGGGGCGTGGAGGTCCGTCAGACGAACGAGGCGCGCGAGGCTCTTGGCCAGCGATTCGCGCCAGTACTCCGGGCCCGGTTCTTCCTCGGCCTCTCGGCGCCGACGGCTCTCGGACACGGGGCCGCGGTGCGGGGCGAAGACCAGATCGGCCACCGACGGGCCGGGGGACGTCCCAGCTTCCTCGTTCCACTCGAACAGGGGCCCGGGCGTCGCGACGTCGGCCTTGCCAGTCGCCAGCCACACGAGCGCACCCCACTGGAGTGCGTCGATGACGACCGGGGTGAGGCCCGGTCGATCTCGCCGTGCGGCCCGGGCGATCTCGGGAAACCCCTTGGCCCAGTACTGCACGTCGCGGCGGGCGAAAACGCGGATAGTCTCGCCGTCCTCTTCGGTCACGAGGTGCACGGCGGGAGCTTCCCCCGGTTCTGTCGGGCAGTACGCGGCCAGGCCCTTTCGTGCGCTCGCCTCGTACCGATGCGCGAGCGCGTCGGTGATGTCGCGCACGGTCCACTCGGCGCGCGGCACCGGGACGCGCGAGGCGACCGCCTCGCCGGCGGGCGTGTTCCACGTCGTGACGAGCGAATTGCCCACGCGCCGGTGCCACTGCTCCCACGGCTCGACGACGAGCGCGCGCTCGACCACCTCGAGGCGAGGACGGTCGCCCACGCGTCGCGGCGAGTGCGCGCGGACGAGGTGCAGTGAGGCCGCGCCGGCCGAGACGACCACGACGTACATGCGATCCAGCGGCGGGACCTCCAGGAGCTGGCGGACGATCCCGCGGCAGCGCTGGACGACGTAGGACACTTCCTGGCGGCGCCACTTGTGGATCTCGACGGCCACGCCCTCGCTCGCGAGGAGCGCGCAGGCGAAGCCGATGTGGTGGGGCTCGAAGTACTCGGCCTCGCCGTCCTCGATGACGGGGGCGGCGAGCACGTCGTCGCCGTTCTCGTCGAGCAGGCGCGCGTGCACCGCGAGCGCGTCGGCGAAGACCTCGCGGGGGAACTCGACCGGCGGGGGCAGCTCCCACGTGAGCAGGTGGAAGGCGCGCGCCCTGGTCCTGTGGTGAGGCGGGGGCTCGCCGGCGAGGACGTAGGAGGGGATGTCGATGAGGCCCACCGGTTCGGATCGTAGCCGCCGCCGCTCGATCGTCGAGGAAGAGTCGGCGATAATTCGGGAAGGACCCATGGTCAGGATCGTCCGGCCGCTCCGCACGCCGCAAGGCAACCTCGTCTCACCGATCGCGGAAGGCGCTGCCTCCGCCATGGCGCCGGACGCGCGCGCGCGAACGGTCGGGCCGTTCGCGATCGTCGCCCACTTCGACGCGACGTTCGCGCCGGGCGAGGCGCCGCTCGATCTCGACGTGCGGCCACACCCGCACATCGGCATCGCGACGGTCTCTTACCTCTACGCCGGCGCCATCACGCACCGCGACGGGCTCGGTAACGTCGCAGAGATCCTCCCGGGCGACGTCGCATGGATGTCGGCGGGGCGTGGCATCGTGCACTCCGAGCGCATCCCCGCGCTGCGCGAGCGCGGCGGTCGATTCCACGGCTTCCAGATCTGGGTGGTGCTCACCGGGGAAGAAGAGGAGTGCGCACCCTCGTTCGAGGTCGTCCGCGCCGCAGACGTGGTGGTGACCGAGGCTCCGGGCGTGCGCGTGCGACATCTGCTCGGCGCCGCCGGCGCGCGCCCGCGCGTGCAGGGCGCGACGTGGCTCTGGGACGTCGAGCTCGCGCAGGGCGCCGTGTTCGAAGCGCCGTCGAGCAAGGAGGGCGCGCTCCACGTGACCGAAGGCTCGCTCGAAATCGACGGTCGCACGCTGGACGCGGGGGAAACGGCGACCTTCGGCGACGGCGACGCCCGCCGGTTCGTCGCGCGCGAGCGCGTGCGCGCCATCGGCTTCGGCGGCGACGCGGTGGGACCGCGCTACCTCTGGTGGAACTACCTCCACTCGTCGAAGGAGCGCATCGAGCAGGCCAAGGCCCAGTGGCTCGAGAAGCGCTTCGCGCTCCCGGCCGACGATCGCGACGACGTCATCCCTCTCCCCGCGGATCACGAGCGGCCGCTGCGCATCCTCAACCAGCGTTGACCCTCACTGAGGACCTGAAGGCGACGCCTTAGCTCGAGATCCGTCGCCAAGTGCGCGAAATCCCGTCGGACCGAAAGAAAAAGAACAAAAAGGTACTCCCGCTTTCTGACTGGCGCCGATTTCCGGCACGTATCGG